>JAUUPT010000005.1 GCA_030843315.1 Bacteroidaceae bacterium
GCGTGCGCCGTGAAATGTGCAGCATGGCACATACATCATCCCCGGTCAGGTAATGCTCATCGGCAATCGTCGGGCGTATTCGTGCCGTTGCATCCTCCACCGCTTTTCCCGTTCTCCTGATCCACCCGGTCAGTTCCTTGAACTCTTCCGAATCCCTTGTGATAATCTCTGCCATATTCTTATTTTCTTCTGATTGAACCGTTTTCCAGAATCTCCTGAATATCCGTTTCCCGGTAAAAGAATTTCCCCCCGACATTCGAGTAAGGGATAATTCCGTTGTCCCGGTAGTTTTGCAGGCATCTTTTCGATATGCCCAAAGCAAGGCACACGTCCTGCGCATCCATTCATTTGTCCGGTGCGGGTGGAGCAATCCTTTTCTGAAAGTCACCCATTTGCACGGCCAGCGTACTGACCAGCCTTCTCAACTCCTGATACGCGCTTGTTTCAATAATCGTCAGTTCCATACTAAAATCATTTTTAAGTTTCTGAATATGCGGCAAAGTAAAGCACATCTTCCGTCCCTTCCAAACCACTGAAATCAAAGTCGCCCGTTGGCGTGCATTGGCCTGATAAAACAAAGGCCCGTCCCTGCATCCACGCAGCAACGGGCCTTTACCTCTTTTTACCAGTTTTTTTGTTATCCTACATCTTTCTGCCTTTACTCTTTTTCGGTATTTCCTTTTTCACCTTCATTTCCGATGGGGTCTTTTCTACTTGCCGCATATTGGGGAAATGCTCCTTCAGCAAACTTCCCGCCAGCTTCTTCGCCTTCTCCTGCATCTCGTCATAAACATTCCATCTGTCCTTGCCCAGCAGCTTGTTTTCAATCCTCTCAAACTTCTTATGGAAACTGAAATTGTCCGGGTACTCATCTATCAACCCGTCTCTGGGATAACCCTTGTCCATAATATACAGCAATGTCATCCGGTCGTAATTATCCACGCTCCGGGCTAATCCAAGTCCCTTTTCATTATCCGTCAGCCGGGCATAATTCTCCCATGTAGGCGAAAGGTCATAAATCTCTTTATCCGTAACACTCTTCAAGACCAATTGATCCAAATAAGCATCTGCCGGAATCTTCTCCAATGGCAGCAATCTGTCATAATCATCATAACAGCGGTTTATCTTTCCTGCCATCAGCGAAGGCCATCCACGAAGCTCATATACCGTCAGCGACTTGCCTTCAAAATCCGGTTCAAAGAAACGCCTCTCGATATTCGCTTCCATAAAGGCCCCGTATTGGTGGTTCCCCTCATAGTTCCGGCTGAAAAGCAATACCCCCTTGTCCGTTTCAACACCCGTATAAAATTTGTTCCCATGCTCCAAGTCATCCAGCATATCCGCTACCGCCACGGGTGATGCCTTTATTTCCGACCACATTTTCGGCGTGAGCAGGCGGGTATAAGTCTCATCCTTTGAGAACGGGTCTATCTCATTTCACAGACAATACACCACTTCCGACAACCGCTGGTATCTCTGCAACTCTATCCCATGCTCGTCCATCGCCTTTTCCAGCCTTTGCAGATAATCTTCATTGTCCCCTTCCTGCAAGGGCGGCACAATGCCCATATCGGGCACATTATAATACATCAGACCCATAGTCGGCATTTCCTCGCATTTCAGGGCTTTTTCCACGTCTTCCTGCATAAACTCCTGAAAACCTTCCTCACCCGTACCTTTCATGCTGATATGTACCGGATTGAAAAATTTGTGCACCGTTATATATACGCTACCCTTTATCGTCCCAATCTGCTCTTTTTCCATCTATCCAAAAATTAAATGTTTATACTCTGTCCCTTCTTTTTAAACGGCATCCTCGCCTTCATTTCCACATCCGGAAACCGTACATTATCCGGTCGTGTAACCAGCAGCGAAACAATCCGTTCCTGCTCCTTTGTCAATGGCGCGCGCATCAATTGCAGGTTTCTAAGCCGGTTGAAGTTTCTCAGTGTCGGTGCCATGTCGCAGCATTTCGTACAAATCCCGTATCGCAATATATCCGGCGAGGCGGTCTTGTAGTCCCCGATCTCCATCCGGTATTTCGCATCCAATGGTGCCACCTCATGAAATCTCAGTTCCTCCGGTTTTCGTTTTCCGTCGAAAAAGTGCCCGGTCAAATCGTTCAGAAACTCTTCCAGAACCTTGTCCCCTTTATCACTTTTTCCCAACAGCAGTACTTTCTGTCCGTATTCCACCGCCGTACACGTAGGAAACGCCGCCAGTCCGTTCCTTATCACGTCGCCATCCATTCCGAACCGGTGTCCCAGCCGCTTGTAATCCTCATTCTCCATCAGAGTCGTGTGTGTTGCAGATGCAGAGAGTTGAACGATACCCCTTTCCTCGCAAAAAGCCGCATCCCGCAATCTTACCACCCCCGACGGGTGAACCTTCTCCCGTTCCAGTACCGGACACAGCCGTTCAAGGTAATCCGTATTGTCCGTTCCGAGTATGGGGGGAATCATGGATTTGTTCCTGAAGTCGAAACGGAACATTCAATGGTCGGGAATAAACTCCCTGCCAGCGGCATGAAACCCCACATTGTTACTGATATAACGGGCGAAACCCTCTTCGCCCTGTCCCCGCATACTCAGATACACGGGCCGGTAGAAAGCGTCCAGTGTCATGTACAGACTGCCGCTTTCCATTCTGTCTGCATTCATCTTCTTTTCCATAAATATGTCTATATGATTAGTTGTTTCTTTTCTTTCTTCTGTGGAGTGACCGGAGGCACATGTTTGGCGGTCTGCCTGCCTTTGCGCTCCTCTTTTTCCAGCTTTCCGTCGGGAAGGTTGTTTTCCGAATGACTATACGGCGTCAGCTCCGATGTCTCTACTTTTTCGGTGTTCCGGTTTATCCGTCCACCCAGCTTGAACTGTCCGTCCGTGATATGAAATTCAGCTTGCAGGATGTCATGTGCCATCGCCTTCGCATCCGTCTGCAAGGCCGCATAGCCGAAGTCATGTGCCGAGAGCGGTGCTTCCCGTCTCGCTTTGATGCAGTCTCCCAGCTTTTCCGCCAGTTCCCTGAACTCATACTCATAACTGAACGGATGGAAATAATCTGCCGCCACATGACCCGCATATCCGTTTTCCGAGATATACAGCAGTGCCGCCACGTCATAATTGCGGGGAGAGATGCCCAGATTGAAGTCCTTTGTCAGACGATCAAAGTTATTGAAGTCGGGACGTAAGTCATACTTGCCCGTACAGACGGCACCTACCAACATCTCTTGCCCCACCATTTTGTCGGGAGTGAAACTGCACACCGACCTCTTCAGTTGCGCATGGTCACTGCGTAAATCCGCTTTCGATAACTTGTCAATGCAGTTGTCCGCCAGTTCCGCCATTGGTCGCATGGGAATTTCAATCTCGTACAATTTCAGCGTTTCTGCCCCTTTAGTCATGTGGAAGAAGCCGTCCGCCAGATATTGCAGGTAAGTGTTGCGTGCCTTTATCCCCTTCGGGCTGTCCGAGAAGAACAGCACCCCTTCGTCCGTTGCCGCAGCATACATCCGTTTCTTTTCATCGTCCGCTGTGACGGACACGCCCGCCTGTTCTGTTGTCCCACGTCCCGGCAGGAAGGATAACCAGCGTGGCGCCCAATCTTTCAGTAGTCCCATAACTTGATTTATTTACAGAAGTTTATAACCGCAAAGAAAATGCATTGCCCGCCAATCCGCAATAACGGGGTAATGCAAGTCACCCGTTGGCGGCTGTTGGCGTGCAACATTTTCTTACGCCAGCCGCTTGTCCAGCATCCGGTTATAGCTCACACGCAGGGAGTCGATAAACGGGGTGGTATCCGTACAACGGTCAAATACCTTTCCCCGCTTGGTGTACAGCGCGTTTATTTTCAGATGGAACATTTCCTCGAACACCCTAATCACGTCTATTACTGTCAGTTTCCTGCCTTCCGCTGAAGTTACCGCACCTGCGGCCATCAGTGCGGCCACCAGCTCTATCAGGTCACTGTCCGTACCGTTCCAGTTCAGCGTGATGCCGGCCTTTTTGCCCGTTCCGTTCACTATCTCCGGTTTCAATCCTTCCATTCCACCGCCGTGCCTGAACATCTCCTTTATCATTTCTATCTCCGCATCCAGCAACGCCAGTGTCTTGCCGATGAACACGTCAAAAAGCACGTGTCGCCCTTCCGTCATCTTTTCCGATGCCGTCTGCATGAACGCCAGTTCTATCCTTGTATAGTTCAGGCGGCGCAATTGTTTTATCCGGTCTTCATCCTGCGGAAGTTCGGCAAGCAGGATGGCGAAATTCTCATAAGCGGGGGCAAGGTTGGCCGCCGCAGTTTTCATGCCGTTCAGATAAGAGGCAAACAAATTGAAAAGTGGTGTGTCTATCAATGTTCTCATCGTATCGCATTTTAGGTTTTACCGAACAAGGACAAGTGCTATGCCACCGGATAGCCGCCTATAAAACATTGATAACAAGAATTATAGAATAGTATTTAATACCGCGTGTTTCGAAAAAGATTGTGGACTGAACACGGAGTGTCCGATATTCGGACACTTCTCATGCCAGCCGGTACTTCTTCAGTTTCATATAAAGCGTACTCCGGCTGATGCCCAGCAGCTTCGCCGCCGCTTTCCGGTCATTGCCCGTCGCTTCCAAAGCCTTGACAATCGTCTCCCGTTCCGTCCGCTCGTCATTCAACGCGTATTCTTTCACCTGGCTACCCTTTGCGGGCAGTCCTACATCGCCGGTGGTTATCCAGTCGTCTTTTGCCAACAGCACCGCCCTTCTGACGATAATTCTCAACTCCCGTATGTTCCCCGGCCATGAATATTCCTTCATCCTTTTTTGTGATTCCCGGTCAAACCCCTTCACATTCCTGTCCAGCTCCCGGTTGGCGGCTTCCAGCATGAACTCGGCCAAAGGGATAATATCTTCGGGACATTCAGCCAGCAGCGGCACTTGCAGCGGGAACTCGTTTAAGCGGTGGAACAAGTCTTCCCTGAACCGTCCTTCCGCTATTGCCTTCTCCAAATCCTCGTTCGTGGCGGCTACCAGCCGTATATCCGCTTTCACCTCTTCCTTGCCACCCACCGGACGATAACGCTTCTCTTGCAACGCACGCAACAACAGCATCTGTACTTCCGGACTCAGATTGCCCACCTCATCCAAAAACAATGTCCCGTGGTTGGCAGCGGCAAACATGCCCGTCTTGTTCTCCGTAGCCCCCGTAAACGCTCCCTTCACATGCCCGAACAATTCCGATGCGGCAAGTTCCTTCGGAAGCGCCCCGCAATCCACGGCAACAAACGGGGCCTGCGCACGTTCGCTCAATGCGTGAACCTGCCGTGCCACGAACTCCTTGCCTGTGCCTGATGCACCTCGTATCAGTACAGTAAGCGTATCCACCGGAGCCACCAAGCGGATATGTTGCTGCAACCGTAATGCCAAAGAACTTTTGCCTACATAGTATGTCTGTCCAATATTCCTACCTCTCTTCCTGCGGTTTAAGGCTTCCTGGATAATACCGAGCACCTTTTCGGTTTGTACAGGTTTTGGCAGATAGTTTTCAGCTCCCTTTTTCACGGCTTCTACGGCTCCCGGTATGTCCGCATACCCGGTCATGATGAAAAATGGCACATGGTAGCCTTCCTTCTTCATCCACTCCAACAGTTCCACGCCGTTTTCCTCTCCGAGTCGGAAGTCAGAGAGAACCAGATCCACCTCATTTTCAATCAAAAACGTCTTTGCGGCATCCACTGATAACACATAACGGGTATCCAAACTGTTTCTTACCAGCCAGTTGGCGGTAGTACGTGCGTATATCCGGTCATCTTCCACTATCAGTATGCTACCCATTTGTTTCCTCCTTTATTTTTTTGGCCTTTTTCACGGCTTTATTCACGGCATCCATCAGCCTTTCAATGTGTTTATCAGGAACATCGCACCATTTTTCGACAGGGAGCGAGGCCATGTATTCCAGTTCGCCCAGCGGAATGTCAATGCGTATCATCTCCCACAATGGTGCTGCTTTATGTATATAATGTCCCAGCTTCTTGTAGTCCTTTACCCAAAACGCCTTTCGCATTCCGTCAAGTTCTTCTTCTGTATCCTCTATGAATATTTGGAGCATCTCGGTCGTATTTTCCTCATCTTCCAGCATCGCTGTAAAATTCGGCCTATCTATGTTAAATGTAGCCGCCAGCAGTTCTTTCTGTGAGAAAGGCTTGTAAAGACAATCTGCGAACCCTGCCTTTTTGAAATACTCCCTCTTCTTATCGGTGCGGGCGGTGACGGCCAATACGGGGATCGTCTTTGACTGTCCTACATTACTGCCCCGGAGTAGTGATAGTACCCCATAGCCGTCAGTTTCCGACATCCTTATATCCGTCAGCGCAAGGTCATAGCTGTTGTGCCGTAAAGCCTCTACGAGTTCTCCCACGTTCAAACAACAATCACATTCAATGCCACTACGTGCGTACATCTTTCTTATTGCGTCCAGTTGCAGTCGGTCATCGTCTATAGCCAATACCCTTATAGGAAAGAAAAGGTCATTCTCGAAGGGAGTTTGTTCCGTTACCATTCTCCTGTCCGCTTCCTCAAGGGGCAAGCAGACGAAAAAAGTGCTTCCTTGTCCGAATACGCTCTGTACCCGGATATCCCCATCAAGTAGACTCACTAATTTGGACGTGATAGCCAGTCCCAGCCCGTAGCCATCTCCCGTACCAGATATCTCGCCTCTTTCAAAAGCGGTGAATATCTGTTGCTGCCTTTCCTTTTCAATGCCGATACCCGTATCTTTGACGAACAGATACAGTTGTTCGTCTTGGTATCGTACATTCACATGAATATATCCGGTGTGAGTGAATTTAATGGCGTTTGATAAAAGATTATTGATAATCTGTATCAACCGTCCAGCATCCCCTCTAACAAGCAGGTCCAAACTTTTTACTTCGGTGGTCAGTCCCAGCCCTTTCTTTTCCGCAAAAGGAAAAAATGCGCTTACAGCATTCTCGATAGTTTGCCCCAAATGGAAGATTTCTCTTTCTGGCTGTTCCTTCTGTGCTTCAAGCCTATAATAATACAGCAGGTTGTTTGCCAGTCCTATGACGTGTCGGGATGCACGTAAGATGTTCAGCGCATATCCCTTGCTCTGTTCCGCATCTTTCTCGTCTTGCAGCAGTTCTGCGTATTCACTGATAGTGCCGAGTGGTGCTCGCAGATCATGGCTTACTGTCAGTATCAAGTTGCGACGTGCGGTTAGCAGTTCACGGTTGCGGCAATCAGATGCTTCTAACCTCTTACGATATTCCAATCTGTTCATTATGTCATGATGAATAAAGAAGTACAATATCACTATCAACAAGATGGCAGTAAAGGCTATAAAGAGAATGATACGAAAAGATTCCCTCCTTAATTCTGTAATTTTTATTAACCCTTCTTCAGCTTGTATAATTGCAGTCTGTTCAAATTCACTGATAAGCTTATTTATCTGTGAATTCAGCTCCATATTACGTTGTTGCAGGCTGTCTGAATAAACTGTCAATTTATTCCAATAATCTGTATATTGTGAGTGTATCTCTTTTTGTAGAGAGTAAAGTCGTCCAATAGGCAATTGATGCACAAGCAATTGTTCCTTTTTATCTTTAGAGCTTGCATAAGCAGACTTTTTATCTTTCTTTTTGAAGAAACTCCAAAATTTGCTTTGCTTTTTTTCTGTTGTTTCTTTTTTGACCATTTGCTGTGATTGCGCTACAATAATTGGTATGTTTTGTTGGAACAAACTATCAATACGTGGTATGTCAATTAGAATCTCCATAACTCCAAGTAGTAATCTTTCTTTTTCTATTAGAAATGACGATACACTATCAATTTTTAAATGTTGTTCATTGGTTGAATAATAACGTTTTAAATTATTCAAAGCATTTATTGCCATTTTACTCTTCATTTGATATTCATCTAATTTAGATTCATCCCTAATTAATAAAATTTCATCAGAGAAAGAAAAATCAAGTAATTTTTCAAAAGCTTGGTATATTGCTTTATTTTTTTGCCCAATATATAACTCATTTTTATTTATTTCCTCTATCTTTAGATGTTCAAACCATACAAAGCCAATAATAGTACCCAGTGAAATAAGTAAGAGCATATATCCAATGATAATTTTAATTTGAAGCATAAAAGAATTTCTTTTAAATTTAGACCGTTTTGCCATTTTTATCATATAATTGTAAGTAATAATTATTATTGTTTAAACTTTTATTTGCATAACTAAAATTTACTATCCCAGCACATCATAGAAAATATCAATCCGCAAAATCCCCCAACAAACATTTCAGGGAGTGGAAAATAGTGGAAAATACATTCATTATCATTACATCTTGTTACTTCAAACCAAAAAAACAGTCCCAAAATCGCTCCCAAAGAAATACATACAATGGCAATCCATTTACCAGAGTATTGGCTAAAAATCTTATCCTTTTTTTTCTTTGGGAAGCGAATTTGATTTTGTTTTTTCTTCTCAAATCTTCTCTTTCTTTTCATCTATTTTTTAGTAAGTAAATAACTCCCTTATTGACATACCTTTCTCCTTTTTGAAGACCTTTATATACAATGTATGAATTCTGATCTTTCATTGTTGCTTCTATCTCTTGTTTGATAAATAGCTCAGGGTGCAGTTGTAAGAAAACATACATTTTTCCATTTTGCTTGATAACAGCTTGTTGTGGTACAACGATGTATTTCCCATTTTTAATTTCAGCCTTTGCTGTCGAGAAATTTACATTCCAGCTTCGTTCTTTATAGTAAATTATTCCCTTAGAATGCTTGATGAACTTATTATTAGCATCTAACTGTGCTTCACGTTTGTTGTTAAACACAGTAATGTTGGTTATAACTACTTTCTCGATTTTATCTTTCGTCTTTATCTCAAAGGTCAGGGTTCCAGTTCCGGCTTTGATCGGAGTCATGCTAAACTTATAAATTCCAATTTTGGTTGGAACCAATAGTTTTTGAGAAACTACACTTCCGTCAATATTCAGGTGTAGAGTTATTTCTCCTCTTTCTAATGGTTTGAAACTATCCAGATAGGTAAAATGAGCGAGTATATCACTTTGTGTATTGATTGAAAAAGGCATAACTTCAGCAAAGATTTCAAAATGGTCACTGTATTCTGTGAGCTGCAACTTTCTTTGCTGTTCGGTTCTTGATGCGTTTTGTGCAAATATATCTGTAGTGAACAATGACACAATGAGTATTATAATATTTAGTAGTTTCATAAATCTTGTTTTTTAAATGTTACTTAATTGTTTATTCTTTTGGGGTAATGATAATGATAGTATCATATAGCCTATAACGGCTGCCAAAGTAGAACCTATCAGGATTCCTAACTTAGCATCGTTCAGCAGTTTATATCCTTCCTCGCCGAAAGGAGAGAATGAGAGGTCTGCTATAAAAATGGAAACGGTAAATCCTATGCCACCTAACATGGCTACACCGATAAACATTCTCCAATTGACTCCGTGCGGGAGACGGACAATCCTGAGTTTTATAGCAAGCCATGAAAATAAAACTATTCCGACAACTTTACCAACAGACAAGCCCGCCAATGCCGATAGCCCTACGCCGGAAAACAGATCGGGAAAAGTAACTCCGGATATATTAATGCCCGCATTAGCTAAGGCAAATAACGGAATGATGAAATATTTCACCAGTGGAGCAAGTGTATCTTCCATATCCTGAAGAGGGCTGATTAAATGGTCTGAGGAAGATTCTATTCTCTTAAGAAGTGACAATTGTCGGGCAGGGAGAATAATTTCCCTTAGATTATGTAATGAATACATACCAAAAAGTTTCAAGCATTTTGCAATCCGCTTTATATATTTATCGGAATTTGAAATAGGATATGCTGGGATACAAAATGCCGCAATGACTCCCGCTATCGTTGCATGAATGCCGGAATTTAGTAGAAAATACCATAAAGCGAGGCCTCCTATGCAATAATACAGTTTACTGTATACACCTTTTCGTGCTCCTATCACTAAAAATAATATCGCTATAACTGCATATCCGACAAAAAACAAGTCTACATTACCGGTATAGAAAATTGCAATGACAGCGATTCCACCCAAATCATCGGCAACGGCAAGAGCGGCTAAAAAAATTTTAAGTCCGTTGGGAATCCGTTTACCAAAAAGAGACAATATTCCCAGCGAAAAAGCAATGTCGGTAGCCATTGGAATGGCGCACCCTCTACTTTCCAAACCGTGATGCGAGAAAAACAAATAAATGCAAATGGGCAACACCATGCCTCCGATAGCTCCGATAATAGGAAGCAAAGCTGTTTTCATTGTTGATAATTCACCAACCAATATTTCACGTTTGATTTCCAGACCAATCGTAAAAAAGAAAATAGCCATCAGAAATTCGTTAATAACTTGCATTAAAGTCATACTTTCTCCCTTATAAGCAAAGAAGTCAAAGTCTCCTATTTGCAAACTGAATGTTTGCTCCCAAAAGGAGAAATAAGAACTACTAAAAGGAGAATTAGCTATAATTATGGCTATAACAGTGGCTGCTATCAGAATAAAACTCCCATCAATGTAATGTTGAATGGTACGTCTGAAAGTATATAATATCTGATTCATTGATATATCTATTTAGGTAATCATTAATAAATAAACTTGCAGGAGGGACACACTCCTCCCGCAAGTGACAGCTTGTTTCAGGCTGCTATATAAACACACGAAAAAGTACTATCCTTCTTCCGAATTAATTAAAGCGGAAAGGATAACATATCCATTGTTTGTCACAACTTTAGCTGTATCCAAATTGATGGAAGAAGGCAAGTCGATGGCTGTAATTCCTTCTTGAGTGACTCCTCTTGTCACCTTGTAGAAGGAAAATGCTTTGCCGGAAGTATCCTCTGCGGTTTCAATAATAATATAATCGGCCCCGTCATAGTTTACAATAGCTTGATTGGGAACAGTCGGAAGTTGTTTAGGCGATGTCTCTACCCATGCTTTCACATACATTCCCGGCAATAATCCATTTTTGTCTTCCTCGCTTACAGTACAATTGACAGGAATGATTTTATCAGCTGAAGCTGATTTTCCCACAATTTCAAGGTTGGCACTCCGATTGAACTGGTTCTCGTTTGCCAAACAAAATTTAATTTTTTGTCCTTTGTTCAGGTTGCTGATATCTTTTTCAAAAGCATTCAAATTGAGATATAAATCATTAATATCCACAATTTCAAGCAAAATATCATTAGGGTTTGCATAATTTCCCATCGTTATATTACTCGATTTTATGTATCCGCTAATCGGAGCATACAGATTGGCAGTACGTTTGATATGATCCGCTGTTACATTATTTACATCAATTCCCGCTAAAGCAAGTGTCTGTTCCAGCCCCTTTACTTTGGCTCTGATGCTTTCCAAGTCTGCAGTGACTTGTTGCAAAGTCTTTACTGCATTCACATCACTTTCACGTAACTTACGTTGACGTTCATATTCCTGTTGAAGAAAAAGGTATTGGCTCTTACTTTGCAAATAATTCTGTTGAAGGTCAATAAATTCTTTATTCTCCAGTACAGCTACGACTTCGCCTTTAGAAACCATTTGACCGGGAATAAAACCTGCCGATTTAATATAGCCTCCCAACGGAGCTGAAAGCGTAGCCCGACTTTGCGGAGCAACTTCAACAATTCCGTTAAGTTTCACCATATCGCTGATAGTCATTAATTGTATTTTCCCTACTTCAATCTCCGCCAGTTTATACTGTTCGTTGGTGAGACTGATCTTTTTAACTTCGCTATTTACTTGTGAAGGAACTGTTTCAGCTTGGAGTTCTGCATTCACATCTTCTTTTTTATTATTACAGGCTACTAATGCCAGAACAATCATTATAACTGAGAATATATGTTTCGTTTTCATATCTTTTTTCTTTTTTGAGTAATAAGTGATTAGCGTTTATTATACACAGCTTCAAGGGAAGCAACCGTCTGATTGTATTGCAGAAGCGTTTCCAGATAAACGGAGCGTATATCATTAGCCAGTGAGAGATTTTGCAAATACTGTGTGTAGGAAATATCTCCATTTGCAAATCCTTGTTTTGAACTATCCACTATCAACGTAGCTTCCGGAAGAGCATCATTTTGATAATATTTGAGCGTATTCGATAGTTTCTGATACTGCATATATAATTCTTGCACTTCATTTTCTACCTGATGTGTTATCAAATTCATTTGGGTTTGAGCAATCATCCGGCTCTTCCCGGCTGCTTTTATTCTCGACAGATTCGAGTTGAAAAACAAAGGAACGGCAATTCCTATCTCAAAAGAATTGAAACGTTTATTGTTGCTATAACCCAGAGTAGTCTTATAAGTCTGACTGTTGAAACCTAAAATAATATCCGGAAGCAGTTTGCTCTTTTCTATCTGAAGCTGCTGCTTGCTTATCAGCACATTTTTCTCCTGAAGAGCAAGTTTAGGATTGGAAGACAAATCTGCCGACTCAATGGAAAAATTGAGTAACTGCATATCCAGTTGATTGTCCGCAATTCGTATGTCATCCGAAGTATGCAGCAATGTTTGCAACTGCTTTTGGGCAATCCTTATATCAGATTGCACTTGCACCAACTTGTCCTCCGCTCTTTTATATTGGGCGGACGAAGTGACACTTTCCAACTTTGTAGATTCGCCTGCCTGATAACGTTTGAGGCTCATTTCGGAGAGATTCTTATATATATTCCTTTGTTCGGTATATAGTTTCTCCAAATCATTTGTATAGGCATAAAACCAATATGCATATTTCACCTCTTTTATCAGGAAACTTTCTTCAAGAACCTTGTTCTGCCGAGCACTCTCCACTCGTCTTTTTGCCAGTTTCAATTGAGAGAGGTATAGAGTGGGGAACTCCATTTGCTGCCTCACCCCGATGCTGTTGTCTGTTACTCCCGGCGTACTGATAACTCCTTTGCCATACGTTATTTCTGTTTTAGGTAATGGAATGGAAGCTCCTTTCAGTGCTTTTTGCTCTTCTATCTGAAATTGTGCTATTTTTATGCTATTGTTGTTTCTTAATGCCTCTTCAATGGCTTGCTCCAGATTGAGCATACGAGTTTGAACCATTTCTTGCGCATTGGCTGATACCGGTAGCAGGAGCAAAAGTAAAGAAACAGCCACAACGGTTCCACTCATTTTCATCTTATGTTTCTTAAAATGTAATTTGTCAGTGAAGTAAATATATAAGATGGGTAATACGACTAATGTCAGCAAGGTTGCCGAAATCAATCCTCCAATGACGACTGTCGCCAACGGACGTTGTACTTCGGCTCCGGCAGTCGTTGAAAGAGCCATCGGGAGAAATCCGAGTGACGCCACTGTGGCCGTCATCAGTACCGGGCGAAGGCGGACGGATGTTCCTTTCAACACTCGCTCGTAAATATCATCGACTCCTTCTTTAGCCAGACGGTTGAACTCAGCAATCAAGACAATACCATTCAGTACCGCTACACCAAACAAAGCGATGAAGCCTACTCCGGCAGAGATGCTGAAAGGAATGCCTCTTATAAAAAGTGCGAATACACCACCAATGGCAGACAAGGGTATGGCGGTAAAAATCAACAAACTTTGTTTTACTGATTTGAAAGTAAAGTACAGGAGTAAAAGAATCAGAAACAATGCAATCGGTAAAGTAATGGAAAGCCTGTCCTGCGCTTTCTGAAGATTTTCGAACTGTCCCCCATAGGTCATATAGTATCCGGAAGGTAGTTTGATTTTTTTGTCAACTGCACTTTTAATATCACTCACCGTGCTTTTCACATCCCTGCCTCGTACATTGAATCCGATGGTAATACGTCTTTTTGCATTATCACGCTGGATTTGTACCGGTCCCGGCTTAAAGACTACTTCCGCAACTTCGGACAAAGGGACCTGTGTACCGTCTGATGCCGTAACAAATATGTTTTGCACATCGGTAATATCCGCACGATAATCCTTATCCAGCCTGACTACCAAGTCAAAGCGCCGTTCCCCCTCATAAACCAGTCCGGCAGACTGTCCGGCGAACCCTATCTCGACAGCCCGGTTTATATCATTTACACTCATTCCGTATTGGGCTATTTTATCTCTGTTTAGCAAAACCTGAATTTGGGGAAGGCCTGTAATTTCTTCAATATATAAATCATTGACCCCTTCAATATTTCGTATGTTCTTTCCTACATTGTCGGCCAGTTCCGATAGTTTATCCAAGTCTTCACCGTATATTTTCATCACAACGTCCTGCTTAGCTCCGGTCAATAACTCGTTGAAGCGCATCTGAATAGGTTGTTGGAAACTAAACGTTGCATTAGGTATCACTGACAATGAAGCATTCATCTTTTCAGCCAACTCTTCACGGTTGGAGGCCTTCTTCCATTTATCTTTAGGTTTAAGTACAATCATCATATCTCCGGCTTCAATCGGCATCGGGTCGGTAGGTATTTCTCCGGAGCCTATTTTATTGATAACCTCTATCACTTCATCCGGATATTCGTCTAAAATAATACGTTGCGCTTTTTGAGATACTTCAATTGATTGCAGCATAGAACTGCCTACCGGAACACGTGTTTCTACTGCAAAATCTCCTTCATCCAACTGAGGAATAAACTCGCCTCCCATCCTTGATAAAGTGAATAAGGAGACTAAGAATAATGCCAAGGTCACAGATAATACTGTTTTTTTATGATGAATGGCTTTTTCAATGACAGGATGATAGAACTTCTGTATTTTAGCCATCATACGGTCGGATATATTAGGTTTGTGAGTAACGCTTCTGCTTAAAGCCAATGATGACATCATGGGAACGTAAGTCAATGACAGAATAAAAGCTCCTAAAATGGCGAACGAAACCGTTTGTGCCATTGGTGTGAAGGTTTTACCTTCAATTCCCGTTAAAGTCCACAAAGGAAGATACACCATCAGGATAATGATTTCGCCGAAAGCCGCCGAGGTTCTGATTTTACTGGATGCGGTAAATACTTCCTGATTCATCTGTGACTGATTTAATTTCAACACACCCGGATAGCGCTTGGTTGCTGTGGATATTCCATGCATGACAGATTCTACAATGATTACGGTACCATCCACAACCAGCCCAAAGTCAATAGCCCCCAAACTCATCAAATTGCCTGAAACTCCGAACAGGCTCATCATGCCAAAAGCAAATAACATGGCCAAGGGTATGACGGAAGCCACTACTAATCCACCCCTCAGATTGCCTAAAAATAAGATTAATACAAATATAACGATTAATGCCCCTTCAATAAGATTCTTTGAAACCGTATAGATGGTACTGTCAACTAAGTTTTTTCGATCCAGATAAGGTTCAATAACAACTCCTTCAGGAAGAGTTTTTTCTATTTGAGCCATCTTTTCCTTCACGTTTTTAATCACTTCCGAAGAGTTGGCACCTTTTAGCATCATCACGATACCTGTCACTACTTCACCCTCTGCATTTCTTGTCGCAGCTCCGTATCTGACACTTGAACCAAATTCTACTGTTGCTATATCACGTATCAATATAGGGGTACCTGCTTCATTGTGTTTAACAACAATCTTGCCGATTTCATCCAGATTCTTCACTAAACCTTCCGTGCGGATAAAGTAAGCATTAGGATTCTTATCAATATATGCACCACCCGTATTTTGATTGTTTTCCTCTAATGAAGTGAAAATATCATTGATTGAGATATTCAGACTCTTCAATTTATCCGGGTTGACAGCTATTTGGTATTGTTTCACATAGCCACCAAAGCCGCTGACTTCCGCTACGCCGGGAGTTCCCAGTAATTGGCGTTTAATAATCCAGTCCTGTATAGTTCTCAGTTCTGTAGCATCGTATTTATCTTTATATCCTTCTTTGGTATGAACTACGTATTGATATATTTCACCTAATCCGGTCGTGACCGGTGCCATTTCAGGCGTTCCTATTCCTTCAGGAATATTTTTTGCAGCTTGGGATAATCTTTCTTGTACTTGCTGCCTGGCCCAATATAGGTCCACATCATCTTTGAATACAATGGTTACAATAGATAACCCGAAACGAGAAAATGAACGCATATTGTCAATATTTGGAATAGAAACCATTGTCTGTTCCACCGGGAAAGTAACTAACTGCTCCACTTCTTGCGCTGCAAGCGTTGGAGAGACAGTTATTACCATTACCTGATTATCAGTTATATCGGGCACTGCGTCTATTGGCAATTTTGTCAATGAGTAGATACCCCATACTATCAAGGCCAAAGTGAGCAGCCCGATTATTAATTTATTTTGTATGGAAAAACGAATTATTTTATCTAACATCTTCTTTAGTATTGTATCATAAAAGACAAGGGTAAAGGGAACACCGCTTTATCCGTGCAATCATGAATAATTATGAAATAAGATTGTAGTCAGAGGAAAGAATATCCTTTGACATGAGAGATTTACACGCAATCCTTCCCTGATAAATCATAGGTGATTTATCCAGAATATGTAATCCCTTTAATTACTAAAGAATAGAGGGAGGACCTCTTAAAGCCCATGTAGAAGGAGTATAGTTTTTATAAAGAATGGGAATATCCTGAAATACAGGTTTCCTCTTCTCCATAAAAAGTAAGCATTCTAAGGCAATGAAAGAGGTGAATAGAAAAACAAAAATTAAAAGGGGGTTAATATTATCGGCTGTTTTATCTTGGATAATATTATGTTCATGCTGATTATGAGCATGAGTCTCTGACAAGGCTGCTACCAAATCATAGAATATATGGAACAATCCTTTTTCCGTATTATTATGTTCATTATGATAGGCCGGAACGGAAGAATCCACTACATTACTATTATGCGCATTGAATATATGCGGCATACTTTCTATAGACAACATGATTAGAATAATGCCTATGAAAAATAACGCTATGTTTCTCCGGGATTTTAACATGATACAAAAGTGCGAATAAAAAGATGTACAAGCAAATAGGATGATACAATCTTTGTTTTTGTTAACATACAAGAGCAATAATTCATTAGCAATGAGTCATTTCCCAATGCTAATGAATCCTTTTTAAAAAGTCTATAAATACTTTCTGTCATACAGTAATGCTGCATTCAGAACAACCAGTACCGACCCGGCATTGTGTACCAAAGCACCTGTTATGGGGTTTAACAATCCCATAACAGAAAGTACGATTGCTACAAAGTTGATAACCATTGAAGCGGTTATATTTACTTTTATTGTTTTGATGGTAGCATTCGATAACCTTTTCAGATAAGGTATCTTGGATATATCATCGCCCATCAAGGCAATATCAGCAGCTTCAATGGCAATATCACTTCCCATACTACCCATGGCGACACTCACATCGGCCGTTTTCAAAGCAGGAGCATCATTCACTCCATCTCCAATCATGCAAACATCCTTTCCTGAGTTCTGTAAATCAATGATGCGTGAAACTTTTTCTGATGGAAGCAATTCTGCACATACGTTCTTTATCCCCACTTTTCGGGCGAAATAATTAGCTGCCTGATAGTTGTCTCCGGTCAGAACTACTACTTCCGTATTCATGTTCTCCAATTGTTCCACCATTTGTTTTGCGGTAGGACGCAGCGTGTCCGACAGTGCAATCACACCAATGCAATATCCGTCAATTGCAGTCAGTACGGAAGCTTTTCCTTCATTACGCAAATTCTTCAAAGCAAGTACCACAGAATTTTCAAGGACAACCCCATTTTCAGTCAGGAAAGAACTGTTACCACAAATGATGTTTCCTGCGCGTACTCCCTTACCGGGTATCATCTGAAAATCCTTAACTTCGGTCAAAACAATATTTTCCGACTTTGCATATTTTACAATAGCCTTACCTAACGGATGTTCCGAACGGGCTTCTACCGATGCGGTAATTTTCAGCAAATCCAATTCCCCTACAGTAGGCAAGAAGGTTACAACATCACTCACTTCCAGTTTACCGTATGTCAATGTTCCTGTCTTGTCAAAGGTTATACAGTTTACCTTACCCATTTTTTCCAAAGCCTCACCGGACTTTATCAACACTCCATGTTTGGTGGCTTGTCCGATTGCTGCCATGATAGAAGTCGGAGTAGCCAATGCTAAAGCACAAGGGCAAAAAACGACCAGTACTGTAACCGCACGCTCTATATCTGATGTGATTAAATATGCCACCACTGCAATCATCAGGGCAATGGGAACAAGCCATGTCGCCCATTTGTCAACAATACGTTGCATGGGTGCTTTTTTATTTTCGGCTTCCTTCACCATGTTAATCAGTTTCTGTAAAGAAGAATCCACGCCAACTTGAGTTGCCTGTATATCAATAGAACCAAAACGGTTGATTGTACCACAATAGACATCATCTCCCACCTTTTTGTCTACAGGAAGTGATTCTCCGGTTATAATAGACTGATCAACAGATGTATCACCAAAAATGATTTTGCCATCTACCGGTATTATTTCTCCGGGAAGCACCCGCAACAAATCTCCCTTGCGAATATCTTCTGCAGGAACAGTTTCTTCCTTTTCAACACCATTCTCAAGGATGATACGGCGTCCTTGCTGGGGAGCCAGGCTGATAAGCTTGCTTATTCCTTTTTTAGCACGGGCTACGGTACGGTCTTCCAATATGGCTCCAATAGCCATAATGAAGGCGACTTCTCCGGCTGCAAACAATTCGCCGATATAAATACAGGCTATCATCGCTATGGAAATAAGTAAAGCCGAAGAAATCCACCTTTGGAATATAAGCCTCGTCAGGGCCAAGTAAAGAAGCGGAAGCCCGCAGATAAACACCGTAACCCAAGCAGGGTCAATCAAAATCTTCACACCTGCCAACATCAGAATGAGGCTCACTGCCAGAAAGATTCCGGCCACAATAGTCATGGGGACGCCGCTAAGGACATCATTTATTCTTTTCAACATAATTCTTTTCTTGAATTAAAATGATACAAAATGTCTTGGAATAATCAATCGTGTTTATTCCAAATAAGTAAAATACTCTCTTTTCCAGTCTAAAATTAAATTAGCAGAAAGGGGGTGCTCTTAATCCAAGAGAATTAATAATTACGGCAGGATAACCAAAAGCAAGATAGGGCTTTAGAATAACAGAAATACCATATAAATCTGCCTGATATAGAGGTGAATTGTCAATCGGACAAGCCTGCAACGGCAAAACATCTGCTGTAGATTGCTGGGCATCGTACACATAAATGACCGCATTGCTTATATGATGAATGAATTTGGCATCATGATGGTCGAAAAGAGTATTGGTATCTTCACCTAAGAAACTGATAGCAGAAGTGAACAGTTTGTTGTGATGATGATGCGGCACAACTGCATGAACCACTACCGCGATACTGGTCAACAATAAAAATAATATAGATATTATTTTCTTCATACAGTGTTTCTTACTCATTCTTAATGACTGTGCAAAATTACAATATTCTGATGGTTATCCCAAACTAAATATTCAAAAAAGCAGGTACCCGTTTCATACTTTCTTATTATTTTACTATGTATTGACGAGTACCATACTTGTTTCTAAGAGGAGATTTATAATTCTACAGCGGATAAATCAGCCAAAGCCAACTCAAAGTCTTTCTCAGCGGCTAAAGCATTTTCTACAGCATCATAATAATATTGCATTTCCAGTAGATAATCTAACAAGGAAATTTCCCCCATATCCAATGCTTTTTTCAAAAGAACAGCATTGTTAAAACTATCCAGTGAACTCCGATACGTTGTGACAGACTGCTGTAAGCCGGACGCTTTCAGAAAAAGGTTTTGAAGCCTGTTGTAAAATTGCATGCGGGTATCCTCTGCTACTGTACGGGCTGTTTGGGCAGCCGCTTTAGACTGCTTGATGCGATTTTTGTTTGCCCACAATGGAACGGAAACTCCAACCGTAACGCCTTGAAAGTGTTCACCTGCAAGTTTCTCGCTCATATAGCCCGCCGAAAATTTAGGCAATCCCAGCGCACGGTTCAATTTGATTCTCTTTTCATTGATTTCCACTTGTGCTCTGACGTATTGCAAGACCGGACTCTTGACTTCTGCTCCCGAATACCAATCTTCAAAATTAGCAGGAAGAGGAGATAAATGAAAGTCGGATGTCTCAAAAGAGATTTTCTTTCCCCCATTCAGCCTTTTCAATTCCGAGAGAATATTTTCCCGTTCCACATCTATACGTACTTTTTCGTTGCGGACAGTTATCAGGTTCATTTGCGCCTTGTTGTTCTCAATACTGTTAGTCTCACCGTTTTCCAACTTCTTTCTGTAAGATTGTGAAATTGCTTCGGCATGTTGAAGGCGTATCTCGTATTCTTTAGACAAGGCATTAAAATAAATCAGTTCAATACAAAGTTGCTTGGCTGACAAAAGCAATTGAACACGTTCCGATTTATATTTCAGTTCAGCGTTCACGCTTTCCAGCTTTGCAATTTTCCCTTTGTAAGCATACGCTGAGGGAAAATCAAAAGACTGTTTGACACTTACGTCCGTCCGGTTGCCCATGACGGAAGGATCACCCCAGAGATAATTGAATTCTACCTCCGGATTATCAAGATAAATACCCGTCCGGCTCGCCAGTTTATCAGCTTCAGCCTGCTCGCGCAAGGCTTTCAGCGTGGTGCTGTTCGATTCGATTTCTTGCAGGACAGCGGTATAATCTTGTGCTGCCAGCGGACTTACCATAGCCGCCAGCAACAAACCTATTAATAACTTTCTCATTTTTTCACGCTTTTCTTCATTCTGTTCTTTTCAAATAACTCATACACAATAGGAACGACATAGATATTCAGCAAAGTCGAGGTCAGCAGACCACCCAATACGACAATAGCCATAGGACTTTGTATCTCGTTACCCGATTTATCTCCATTGAACACCAAGGGTATCAGTGCCAGTGCAGCCGTCAATGCCGTCATCAGAATAGGGTTCAACCGGTCAATAGAACCGTGAAGCACCGTTTCATGCAAGGGGGTATTTTCTTGCTGCAAATGATGGTATTTGGAAATCAGCAAGATTCCGTTGCGTGTAGCGATGCCGAACAGGGTGATGAAGCCGATGATGGACGGAATGCTTATCACGGCAGATGTGAAATATACCGCTAACACACCGCCAATCAAAGATAGCGGCAGATTAAGTAAAATGATAATTGATAAAGATATATTCTTGAACTCGCCATAGAGTAACAGGAAGATGACGCAGATAGCCAGTATGGAAGTAATAAACAGCGTACGGGATGCACTTTGTGCGCTCTCGAACTGTCCGCCATATTCAATACGGTAGCCTTCGGGTAAAGTGATGGCTTCTTCAATGTTCTTTTGGATATCTGTCACCACACTGTTCACGTCACGTCCGGCAACATTGGCGGAAACAACCAGCTTGCGTTGCACGTTCTCACGTGTTATGGTGTTCGGACCACCTACGGAAACAACGTCCGCCACTTCTTCCAAAGGAATTTTCCTTCCGTCTCCGGTATCAATCAAAGCAGATTTTATATCTTCTATCCTTTCTGTATAATTCTTATTTAGGCGAAGTACAAGATCAAAGCTACGCTGCCCTTCGTAAATATCGGATATTTTCTCACCGGAAAAGCCTAAGTCAATGAACTTATTAAAGTCTTCGATAGAAATGCCATACTTAGCTAAAGCGGCTCTGTTGGGGCGGACTTGTAGCTGAGGAGTCTCGGTTTGTTGCTCTACACTAATATCCACCAGTCCTTCCACTCCCTGAACAGCACTTTGAATCTGATTGCCGAGAATAAACATCCGGCTTAAATCCGTGCCGAAAATCTTGATGGCAATGTTGGCACGGGTACCCGACAGCATGTGGTCGATACGGTGACCAAGCGGTTGCCCCACTGTAGCTGCCACTCCGGGAATGCCTGCAAGTTTGGCACGCACATCCGCAAAGAACTCATCCCTGCTACGGTCTTTCAGTTTAAAATTAATATCCAATTCCGCACTGTTGGTGGCCTGTGAATGTTCGTCCAATTCGCCACGTCCGGTACGACGGGAAGTACTTGTCACTTCCGGAATTTTAAGTAATTCTTCTTCCATCAAGTTACCCAACTGATTGCTTATATCCAAAGATACACCAGGTTTGGATACGGCAGAGATAGTCAAAGAGCCTTCATTAAATTCCGGCAGGAAACTCCGTCCCATTGTGGTAAACAATCCGACAGCCAAAAGGAACAAGGCTATGGAAGGGATTAATATCATTTTTTTATGTTGCAATGCCCATCCCAATGATGAAAAATAAGCGGCAGACAGTTTACGTGTCAGCCAACTGTCCTTTTCGTTTCTGCCTAAATATTTATCATCGGCCAGAATCATCTTGCAGAGTAACGGAGTAATGGTCATTGCTACAATCAAAGACATAAACAGCGACACAATGTAAGCGATACCCAGCGGTTTCAACATTCTGCCTTCCATACCTGAAAGGAAAAACAAAGGCACAAAAGCCACCATGATGATAAACGTCGCATTCAGGATTGACGCACGGATTTCTTTGGATGCTTCAAAAACAACCGTCAAAACAGGCAGTCTTTCTTCTTTCGGTTTCCTGAAATTCTGTTTCAGCCGTTTATATACATTCTCCACGTCAATAATCGCATCATCTACCAGTGAACCGATAGCAATACACATACCGCCCAGAGTCATGGTGTTGATGTTCATTCCAAGAAGGTATAATACCACAACCGTACCCAACAGGGATAAGGGAATGGCAATCACTGAGATAATGGTGGTACGATAGCTGCCCAAGAACAAGAACAAGATGATAACAACAAAAATAGCTCCTTCCAGCAATGCACGCCCTACATTATTTACAGATGCTTCAATAAAATCGGCCTGACGGAAGATGTGCGTATCCATTCTCACATCAGCCGGAAGAGATTTCTGTATTTCTTTCAGATTATTCTCTATCTGCTCTGTGACATTGAGGGTATTGATATTGGGCTGTTTGGAAATAGCCAGAATTACGGAAGGCTGGGCATTTTGAGAGGCATGTCCCATTTTCACTGCACTTCCTATAACTACTTCCGCCACATCCGAAACCACTACCGGGGAACCGTTGTTCCGTTTGATGAATGTATTACCCAATTCTTCCAGGTCATTCGTGCGTGCCATTCCACGCAAGGCATACTCGTTGCCATAGTCACGAACAACACCACCTGCCGAATTTGTACTGAAAGTCTTACCGATTTCTTCCAGTTCGTTCATGGTGACACCATAAGCATCCATTTTCTGAGGATCGGCCAATATCTGGTACTGCTTATAGTCGCCGCCGATAATCGTCACCTGCGATACACCACCCGTAGCCAAAATGGCGGGTTTCACCACCCAATCCGCTATCGTGCGCAACTGCATCATTGAGGTACTGTCGGCTTGCAGTCCGATAAAAAGGATTTCTCCCATGATACTGGATTGCGGTGCAAGTACGGGAGTGATACCCGTAGGCAGAGAATTGCCTAAAGCAACCATTTTTTCACTGACAATCTGCCGGGCCTGAAAAATATCCATTCCCCAGTTGAATTCAGCCCAAACAAATGAAAAGCCATACATGGATGCTGAACGCACACGCCTTACGTTGGTCGCTCCGTTCACAGCCGTTTCAATAGGAAATGTAACGAGACGTTCCACCTCCTCAGCCGCCATTCCATGCGCATCGGTCATAACCACAACCGTTGGTGCTGTCAGGTCAGGGAAGACATCAATATCCATCCGTTGGGATGAGTATGTACCTGCCACAATCAGCAACACCGCCCCTATCAATACAAACAGTTTGTTGTTAAGGGAGTATTTGATGATACTATTTATAAAGTTCATAATTGGTTCTCCCTATCTTTAATGTACATGCCCGGAGTGAGCATCCAACGCTCCTGAAGCCTGTGCAAGTTTAACCAAAATAGCTCCGGTTGATACCACCCGTTCGTTGCCGGACAATCCTTCCAAAATTTCAATGCGTTTCCCGTCGCTCACGCCTGTCTTGACAAGCCGCTTTTCGAAGTATTCGGGAGTGAGCTGTACATACACAAAATAATTCCCCATTTCTTCTACAACAGAGACTGTAGGAACGGTAATGGCTTGTTGAGTAGTCTGCGTCTTGATATAAGTTTCAACAAATGTGCCCGGTATCAGTTCTATGGTATTATTTACCTGAAAAATAACCGGTATTAACGGATTATCAATCCCTGTCGATTTTCCATAAGAAAGCACTTTACCACCTAAATCTTCCAAGGAATATACCTGACCGCTATTCATCAGACGGAAATTGGCATCGTTCATTCCATTCAACACAGAATAGAATCTGGGCTGTATTTCTGCTTTTATAAGAAGGTTCTTATTCTGGGAAACTGTAACCACCGGTTGACCGGCTTCTACAAATTCGCCGTTACGCACCAGAACCTGTTTTACGAATCCACTGATAGGCGAACTTACCGACTGTCTGCCCGATACAAAATTCTTGCGGAAATTATTGTAAACAGCTTCTGCTGTTTCAAATTCTGTTTTTGCTTTCAACAAATCGCTTTCCGATACAATCTTATCTGCTGCCAGGCTCTGCTTGCGTTCATACTCAGCTTTCGCGCGATTATATTCACTAATCGCTTCCTTATACCGTACTCCCAGATTGTTGTCTGCCATATCTCCACTTTCAATGGAAAACATCGTTTGATTGGCAGTAACAGGTTTGCCATTCACTATTTCGTTACCGGAAAAGGAGACAATCCCACTTGTTTTAGCTGTAATCACTCTTTCATCACCCTGTGAAGGTAAAATCTGAGCCATAGTCTTAATGACCTGTCCGAACGGTTCTCTGCGTGAAGGTTCCGTTGCAAAATCTACTTTCCAACTCTGTTCTTTTGTAAAGACCACACCATTACTGCTGTTGGCAACAGCATCTGCCGCTTCGTGCTGAGCATCGTGTACATCTGTATATATTTTGATACCCGGTACTACAATCTGCGATTTCTTATCTGGTGTCTGAATATCAAAAACCAATTTGCCAGTACCTGCCGTTTCCGGTTTTAAAGCAAACGAATAAATACCCGTACGGGTCGGTTTATCTAATGTCTGACGAATTCCATTCGTGCCTACAATCAGACTGACCGTTATCGAGCCTTCGGTTATTGGTTTAAAATTTGAGAGATAGGAGAAATGGGCTAAAATACTGCTTTCTTGTCCTACCACAAACGGTTTTGCCTCTGCATATACTTCAAAATCATCGCTATATGAGGTCAATTGAAGGTTCTCTTCGTGCGCATGCTCTTCTTCACTATGTGCATGATTATGGTTACACGCCGTCATAACTACTGCCAAAAGCATAGTTAATACATAAACTATTTTATTCATGTCTGTCCGCTTTATGAATTAATGTTTATGAGCACCTTCACCCGAATGGTCGTGCGTATGTTCATCATGGTTATGCGCATCTCTTACTTGTGCAGTATCAGCTTCCACCTTGAAACTTTCCTGTTCAGTAGGAGTTGCCGCCGGTGCGTGGTCTTCATGAGTTGAACCATCATCATGAGTATGTACATTTTGTTTTTGTGAATTACCACCACAAGAGCATAGTGCGAATACTACCGCACAGACGAATAATATATTTTTCTTCATTTTGTTATATATTAAAATTGATAAATAAGGAAAGTAGGGACACGATAATTACAAGCAAACAGCCTCAATAAAGTGCATATCTGCCCGATGTATCCTAATAAGAGTTGCTAATATATTAACAAAAAGGAGGTGCTCTCAATCCAAAGGAATGAGTGACAAAAATAGGATGGATTAACTCTATATATGGCTTTTGCCTGAAAGGTAAAGCCTGTTGAATGGGGATTCTATAGAATAATGAAGCTGTTGCAAATAAAGGACACCAATCCAGATTTACATGCAAAGGTTGAATTATTCCATCATCATTCTGTGCCCTACATGTAGCAATGTAGACTTCATTGATCAGACATTCTTCAGTATTACCGGTATTGTCATGATGATGAGCTGTTCCATGATGATGTTCTGCTTCATATTGGGCATTATTATCAAACAGACCGACAACTGTAGCAAAAACTTTGTTATGATGGTGATGAGGTACAACTGTATGAGCCAATATAACTATATTGGCGAGCAATATAAAGAATACAGATATTGCTTTTCTCATTTGTTATTAGAATCCGATTTTTTCTCTTTGTTTGCAAAAATAATACATTTTGCCAATACATTGCTTTAATTTAGTTTTTTTTATATTATCACAGTCTACATGTTTAATAATCTACCAAAAACTTAATATTCCATTTTGCAGAGCCTCTCGAATCTTGCCGTATTTCCGTTCTCTTTTTCCCTATATAACGATTTCCTCATTTTTATTACCCCGTCATGACTTCCCCTTGCATGGTTCAGGGTGCGAAGCTACGGCCGGGGCCCCTAAAAATCTGCAAGCCCGCTTCGCGCCCTACGGGTTTTGGCGAAAATTTTTCAATCCGTCCAGTGGGGCGGTTGAAAATTTTTCACCAAAAGCCTTGCATATTTTCTCCCCGTCCGTATCTGCCCCCTGAAACGAGCAAGGTGAAGCCACCGACAAGGCATAAAAAAAAGTCAATGTTATGAAAAAGAGAACAGAAATACAGCAAGATTTGAAACGAAGCGAAGGCTCCGCTCCAACTGGCATAAAAAATTTGGCGAAGTGGTCGTTGGTCGGCTTCGTGGTGTACGTGGCGGTGCGTTTCGTGTGTGCCTTCGTTGGTGGTGTGATGACGGGTTTAGGTGGCGTTCTGCCCATGTTGGCAGGTTTGGCGGTGGTGGTTTTCCTTATTCGTGCCGTGTGGCGCATCCTTTCCGCTTTCCTTTCTCTTTTCGTGCTTCTCTTTTTCATCATCCTTTTATGCGTGATATGCTGAAACGAAATATTAATCATCTAAAAACAATCCATTATGAACAAGTTACATTTATTGGGAGCAAACAAGAGTTACGACAGAGACGAACAGACCGTTTCAGTCAATCAAGTGGTAGTGCTGGAAGGTTACAGCTACGACAGCTATGTAGTGTATGAAGTGAGCCGCAGCAAATGGGGAATAACCTATCATCTTATCAATTTGCGTACATACGAGTTTCATACTTCCGACCTTATCCGACCCTTGTCGGAAAAATTCGGGATAGGCATCTATTACGATGATGCGAACCCCAAGTTTTTAGACCCGTTGGAAACAGCCGCCCTACTCACAAAGGCAACGGAGAAGAAAACGGAAGATGACAGAAAAGCGGAGGAAGAACGGCAGAGAAACGCACGCACTGCAAAAATCGGTGCGGAACGCTTGCGCCCCCTTATTCCGTCGGATGCAAAAGCCGTGATTATAGGTGAACTACGGGTGAGCGAGTGTGAAAGCTATACGGACTACTACAACTACCGTATAGAAAGAACCGTGATTTTAGGCTTTTCCACCCATACACGCAACCTCTTTCCCGAAATGCGCAAGCATGCCGCCAATTTTGAGGGAACGGCTTTTTTGGCAGAGAACAACAAGGAATACGAACACCGTGAAAATTACAGCATGGGGGACGGCATGTATTTGGGACGCAACAAGTACAGCGGTTGGACGATTTCAAAAGAGGAAATTTACGACCTTGAAAAGTTCATCGAGCGATACGCCCACACCGCAGGGGATGAAGCGAACATTTGTCTGAAAGCACCGCAGAGGGAAACCGGAGCGCAGCAGCCGACAACATCCGCAGACCTTTCCGCACTCAATCTTGAAATCGTGGAGTACAGCGAAAAGGCGATAGCCGTATTCGGGGACACCAAGCCGATAAAGGACATTCTTAAAAATCTGAACGGCCTGTTTCGTGCGAACCTCACCTACAACGGTGAAAGGCGTGCAGGATGGATATACAGCAGGAAGCAGGAACAGAAAGTACGTGAGACACTCGCAACGTGCATCCACGCATGATTATACTCAAAGTATGGCGGAGCAATCCGCCACACTATCAAAGAACTTCTAAACATGTAATGATATGAGAACAGAAACAAGAACATATACCCTTTATCAGATAACCGAGTTATCCGGTGAAGCCAAAGAAAAGGCGTATGACGAATGGTTATACAGCCGATACTATTACGGCTGGACGGACGAGAACCGTAAAACGCTCGACACCTTTTGCGAACGCTTCGGCATTGTGTGCGGTAATTGGAGATATGACGCATCCCATTATAGCTATGACTATCGGAGCAGGCAGGATGACAGCATAGACGGACTATGCGGTTGGAGGCTGGCAACCTATCTGACAAACAACCATTGGAGCGACTTATATATACCCAAATTCTATTGGAACGGAAGGAAAGGCAGAAAAAGCAGAATACTTGTAGATACTTGTTGCCCCCTTACAGGCTATTACATAGATGACTGCATTCTCGATCCGATTTATAAGTTTTTGGAATTCCCCACCGAAACAGTCACGTTTGACAACCTTATGAAAGATTGTCTCGACAGCTTTTTCCGTGCTTGTCGGGATGATATGGAAAGCACCCAAACTTTGGAATACTTCACGGAAGAAAGTAACGCCAACGATTGGGAATACCTTTCAGACGGAAAACTATTCAATTAACTATCAACATTAAAAAACTTACAATTATGAAGACGAGCAAAAAAGTACAGAAAATGAACAACGTACAGAAATCAGAGAAAGAAACAGCAGTGAAAGTAACCGCTTTGGCAATCATCCCCAAGCCGATGATATTACTTTCACCACAGAACGTGCCCACAACTGCCGGAGTGACGGAAGCACCCGAAACGGCAACCGTTCCCACCGTTGTGGAAGAAGCACCACAGCAAGCTACGCTTAAAACACCGCTTGCAACGGCTACAGCCGAAACCGACCTTGATATTACAACCGTACACCCAAGTGCGGACAACCACCGCAAGACGTTCAATGACACATCCTTGCAGGAACTCGCGGACAGCATCCGGGAGGTAGGCGTTTTGCAGGCCATAGCCGTACGCCCACGCACGGCAGGCGGTTACGAAATCATCTACGGTGAACGCCGTTACCGTGCTTCCTTGCTTGCAGAAGCAAAGACGATAAAGGCAACCATATATAATAATGTAACAGACGATGAAGCGGAAGATATGTCACTAAGTGAGAATTTACAGCGTGAACAGGTACGCCCCACCGAAGAAGCGAAAGCCTTCAAACGCCTGCTTGAAAAGGGCAGATATGACATGTACTCACTCGTCAGCCGTTTCGGACGGAGCGAGAAGTATATCTATACACGTTTGAAACTGAACGAACTCTATCAGCCCATAGGTGAACTGCTGGATAATGAAAAAATCACCGTCAGTGTTGCCGAGGAGATAAGCACCTATGAACCCAATATCCAAAAGGACGTGTACGAAAACCACCTCAAGGAGGGCAGCAGGGACGATTGGAGCGGTTACACGCTCAATCTGTTCAAGAGATATTTTGAGAAATGCTACACCACCGACCTTGAACAATACAAGTTCGACAAGACGGAATGCAAGGCGTGTGTACACAACGCAGCGAATTATAACCTTTTTGCCGAGCATAACGGGTGCGGACATTGCACCAACCGCAAATGTTTGGAAACCAAAAATGCCGCATTTGTGGCAAAAGAAACGGAGAAACTTCTGAAATCCGACCCGAAATTAGTGATTGCCCGACCTTATTACGGAAGCCGTAACGATACGGCACTCCAAAAATTGGACAAGAAAGGGCATGAAATCAAAGATTTTGATTACAACGTATCGGCACGGGAATTTCCCAAAGCCCCCGAAGCACCGCAGAAGGAACAGTTCACCGAACCGACAGAGTATGAACAAGCGGTACAGACCTTTGAACAAAAAAACGAGGAATACGCCCGTAAGGTGGAAGAACTGAACCAAAAGAAAGAAGAAGGCAGGATAAAAACATATGTAAAGGTAGGACAGACAGAACCCGAACTCTGTTATGTGGAGATAAACAAGAAGGACACCGCCCCCGTCACTATCGAGACATTGCAGGAACGGGACAAGCGTTTCAAACAACTTTCCGTTGAGAAGATTGTAGCCGACACAAAAAGAGTAGTCCGTGAAAATGACTATCCCGAAAGCCCGTTCACGCAGTACGAGGACGGAATGCTTTATTTCATCATGCTTACCAAACTGCAAAGAAAGCATTATCCGCTTTGCGGTATCAAAGACCAGCCGATGCCATTGGACGAGAAACAGCGTATGAAGATTGTAGCCAAGCTGACGGACGCACAAAAGACCGTCATCAAACGGGACTTCATCAACCATTTTCTTTGTGAGAACGCTTACGGAGACAACAGCGCATCCAAACTGTTAAGGGACTTCGCAAACATGCACTTCCCCGACCAGTACGGACTTGCCAAAGCCACCCACGAGGAAGAATATCAGAAACGACACGAACGCCTGGAAGAGCGGATAAAGGAGATGAAGAAAGCGGAAAAGGCGGCAGCGAAGAAAGCCGAAGCGCAGCCGACTGAAGAAAAGCAGGAGAGGAAACTCACCGAAGCGAAAAAAGGAAAAGGCGGAAATGACAAGGCCGCTTGAAAATGAACACGAAGCCATGCCGGAAATAAAATCCGGTATGGCTTTTCCTTCCAAGACCGGCAAGGCGGGCAGGGCCGGACGACCCCACCCACACCGCCACCGTAATTATCATCCAAACCATCCATATATGAACTATATCAGAATCTCCCCGAATGTGGAATATTCCACCGATACGGACTTCTTCCTTGAAAACCAGATACTCTGTATCGTGGACAAGGAGGGTACGAAGTTTTGCAGTCTGATTGAAAACCGACTGTTCATGCGTTCCGATAACCGTCATATCAGCGAACGGATGCAACTGAATATCATGCGTGAAATCCACGGGGACATCTGCCGCCTGTGCTATGGCGGCGAACCCGTGGACTGACCTGCCACACCCCACACCTGAACAGCTTCCCTTAAAAAAGTCGGGCAATCCTTACGTGATTGCCCGGCTTTTTTCTACTTTTGCGTAGTTGAATATAAAATCAAGAAAGTTATAAGATTAGAAAAAGTTGAATGATAACATATTAGAATAGCTTTTAGCTGTTTATTCCCGAACACGAAACGACCAATTTTAATGCAGGAGAATAAACGGGCGGAGTCCTTGTCATACACTTATGGCACGGTCTTAACTCGTTTCCTGCGAGGCGCTTGGTCGTGCCTGTGTTCAAACTTGTTAGGTACCGTGCTTTTTTATTTCCGGTACATAGCAAGAAGTTACGGACAAGGCATTAATTAAAAAACCATAGCAAGATGTACAACAAGAGCGTTGCCATAACAGGCTGTACCATTGAAAAAATAACGAAATACGACCAATTCAGGGAGGATAAAATCCGTATGGAACTCTACCGGATCATCCTTTCACTTTATGATGAAGGTTGCCGCACATTCACCTGCAATCTACATTCCTATATCGGATTATTAGGCGCGGATACGATAGTCATGCTGCGTGAAGCGGATAAATGCCCGGAGATTATTCTTTCGGCGGTCATACCGGAAACATCTTTTCCGGCAGATACCGACAAAATGTACCGTGCCTTGTATGACGACCTGATGAAGCTGGCGGACAGCAAAGAGATACTTTCAGAAAAAGACAACGCCGGAAAGGTACTGTCCGGTTGCCATATCATCTGTTATTACAATGACTTCTGTCCGGAAATCGGGCAGGTACGTGCATCCGGCCTTCCCTATACCAATATCTACAAAATGATATAGGCACACATTCCCCGCCGTATGTTACAGCAGTTTTTCCAGCCGTGCAATCCGTTTCTCGGTTGACGGATGCGTACTCATGATGTATTCGGTAAACGAAGGCCGCTCCCCGTCCGTCTCCGTCACCACCAGCCGGCGCAGGAACGAGAGCAAACCTTCACCACACCCATAGCGCACGGCATATGTGTCGCAGCGGTATTCGGCATATTTGTTGATATTCACGTCGGCCATCCGGCTGATACCGTATATCGTATGATGCAGTAATTTATAGATACCCCACCATAGTTTCGCTATCCCCACCACAGCGAACCGGACAGCCGGAGCCACCGCAATCACAAGATTGCCTATGATTCCGAAAACCAAAGCCGGGATAAGGAACAGCCCGTACAGGCAACGGTAACCCAGCGACTGCATCGAGAACAGAAGCACCTGGTAAACGAAATCATAATGCGAGATATGCCCCACCTCGTGGCTGATTATCCCTTTCAGTTCCTCGTCCGAAGCGGCGACAAGTATGCCACCCGTCAGACCGATGGTATTGAAACCGAAAGTTACGGCATTCGTGCGTGCATCCTTATTGCGGTAGATATTCAGCTTTCTTTCCATACCCATTTCCGAAAGCAGGCGTTCCACCCGTCCCCGTTCATTGCCATCCAGCGGTTTATACCCTTCCTTTATCCGCATCACCCACACGTTCAGGGGTGAAAGGCTGTACAATATGTAAAGCAGTACGATATAGAAAGGCATCGAATAGACCAGATGATGCGCGAAGGGATATTCAGCGAACAGTCCCGGCAGGAACGAAGGGGCCACCCAGCCGATGATTGCCAGCAGCAGGACATAAAAGGCAGATATAAGGACAATATTTATCACTGTCACATAAACAAGCAGAAGCAGCTTGAATAAAATGCGGAATATTCGGAGTGTTGTTTTCATGTGCTTATAAATTAAAACGGTCTGTAAATATAACGAGTTATTTTCTATCAAAGGGCAGATAAATCATTCAAATTGCTGCCATCCGGTCAAATTCAGGAAATGAAAAACGGCGGGATGCCCCGCCGTCCTTCCTGATAGATACTGATAGCGACTATTCTTCCGCCGTACCGCTTTCCACGTCAAACGTCACCGTCAGTTCCCTTTCCCGTCCGAAATTATCCCGGACAAAGAATTTCAGTTCCGAGCGTTTGGCACTTGTCGAGCGGTAAAAGAGAGTGAACACCTGCTTCACCGGATTTTCCGTATCCAGCCCCGGCACTTCCGCCAGCGGCCTTACTTCCCGGTTGACGAGTTTTACGCCTTCGCAGTCCGTCACCTCTCCCTTGCCTTCCATCTGAATGTAGCCTATTTCATACTCCGCCTTCTCATAGTCCCCTTCACGATCCAGATAAAAGCGTATCTCCACCGTTTCACCCGTTGCAATCTGTTTTTGCAGATACCATGACGAGAGGCTGAAATCATAATCCTGCCGGATGTCTATCTCATCGTTACATGAACCCAATGCCAGCACCGCAACCAGTGCGGCTATACATATATAAATTACGTTTTTCATTTTTATATTTCTCCTTTCTCTTTTCGTTAGTTGATAATTATGCGAACGCCCAATCCTATCTGTGTATGGAAATTCCCCGCGTCCGTTCCGAACAGCGCCCTTTCCTTGACTTGCAGCAGGAAGACGATCCGGTCTGTCAGATAGACATCAAAGGCCGCAGTCAGTCCACCGCCATAAATAAAACTGTCCCCGTTGGTCACTGCCGCCCCGTCGGGGAGCAGGGAGGTTCCCCAATTGACTGTCTCGAAGCCGCCCAGAGCGGAAAGCCCGATACGGAAACAGACGTTCCGTCCCTTGTCCGACAATACGGGGATAAAGTAGCCGAGTTCTCCGGTAAACTGCGCTTTTGGTATCGCCTTGTTCTCATAAGTATATTTCTTTATCTGATAGTCCAGACCGTACAGCCAGTAAGTGCGGTTACGGTTGGTAAGGGTAAAGGCCAGCGAGGTGAAGTAGTGACGCTCACCGCCGCTCTTCCATGAAAGGAAATGATCCACTCCACCGCTGGTGAACTGTATGCCGGTCTGCCCCGGCAGGTCACGCTGCGCGTATGCCTTGTCCGCTCCGAAGAGCAACGTCACGGCAACCGTCAATATGAATAGTATTCTTTGCATATACATTATATTATATAGGGGTTACTATTTCAGATGCAGTTCACTGATCGGCTTTGCCGCCACAAGGTCGGTGTTCTCTATGCGGAACGACTGGTGACGGGCACCGCCCTTTTCGTAAATCTCCACAACGAGTAGTTTGTCATCCGGCAAGGTGAGTTTGGGCAGCACGAATATGTTACGCACCGTGGCTTTTCCATCCACCGTTATCAGGCGGTTATACGTCCTTACCGGTTCGATGAAATTCTCCTGCATGGCTGTACGTTTCGCCACTTTCTTGTCGATGACTTTAAAACGGATATAGTCGATGTCAAACGATATGTCCGAACTGTTGCGCACGGAAGTATGCAGGTACAGCAGGTCGTTATTGATATAAATTCCTTTGAGCAGTGTCTGTATGCCGTACTTCTTGCAGCCGATATGTTTGATGTCCCTTTTGTTCTTCTTATACAGCGTGTACATGATGCGGTTCACCACCAGCGGTGTCTCCCCGCCGAGTTCCTTCAGCTTCACGAACATGCGGTCACCGGCAATGCCGCCTTCGGGATTGTCCCGGAGCCAGTCCTCCATCTCGATGGAGAGCTGTGCCGGTTCGTCCTTGTAAACCACATTGAAGGAATAGAAACAACCGTCGGCAGTGATGACTGAAAAATTGGTTTCCCCCTCAAAGCCTTTTACCGCCGCCTTGATGCGTACCACGTTTTCCGCTCCCGTGGCCTTGTCCGCGATGATGTCGAACGAACCCAAGTCCACATATTTCACTTCGGAAGGGAAAAGGATATGCACGGTTTTCTGGAAAGTCACCTCAATCTGATGCGGTGCGATAATCCGGTTGGTGGGAAAAATCTTTGTTTCCACCGGTTCCTGCGCTTTTACCGACAATACGGTTAAAAGCATGACTATTGATAGAATAAATCTTGTCTTCATCTGATTACTGTTTTTTTGAGATTAATAAAAGTTGATAATTCGCTTTCACGGCCACCTTCACCTCACGCATCTTTGTGGCCAGATATTGTGAACCGCCGCTAAGCACGCCCCTTGTCACGTCCATGACGAGTTGTTGCGAGGCACTGCGGGCGAACGAGATGCTTGTCCCGAAACTGCCCCCGATATTGGCGGCGGCTTCCTTCATGGCGGTACGCTCTGCGGTATTCGGAACGAAAAGTCCGGCCTGCCCGTCCATGTCGTATGCCGCCAGTTCCACCGGCAGGATATTGCCGCCGCTCTCGATGGAATTTACCGTGACTGCCATCCGCTGCCCCTCGATACGCACCGTTCCGTATAGCGGAGTATTGGCCGGTACAAGCACGCCGCCCACTTGCAGCGGCTCCAGCAGCCGGAACTTCAGCCATGCCCCGGTACTCACCGTCTGGTCTTCGGCCACGCAGGCACGTATCGTATTGGCTCCGGCAAGCTGTCCGCCGCCTACCGCAGTGGCAAAACCGTAATTGCGGGGTATCGTGTCAAGTGGCGGAGGTGCGGCCAGTGACGAAACCACATTCTCCGTGGCACGTCCGGCGGCTATGGCGGCAGGATTGCCGGATGAACCGCCCGCAGGCAGTATGTTCTTCACCTGCCCGCCCGTCTGTCCGGGGAAATAGCGTGCCGCCATCTCATACGACTTCTCCATCAGTTCCAGCGGGTCTTGTCCCTTGCGTTCACGTTCCAGCTTTTCGTTAAGCTCTTTCACCTGCCGTTCCAGTTCGTCCACCCGCGGACTTTCTTTCGGCTCCTGATAGAACGAGGTGATTTGCCTTGAAATCCGCTTCTGTTTCTCTCTGGACTCCCGGATAGCATCCGGTTTCGGTGCATCTTCTTCCGGTTTCAGCCCGTCCGGCGTGTCCGGTGCCAGATAGTCACCCGCCACGTCCTGCAAGGTTCTCACCTTTTCCTGCCTGCGCTTTTTCATCTCTTCCAGTTCGTAAGCCTTCTGTTTGTCGGCCATCGTTTCGGGCGCGATAGCGTCGGGTATGGTGGTGTTGATGCCCGCTGTCCCTTCCACCGTGGCAGCCGCGTCCGGTTTGAAAAGAAACCAGATGAACCCGGCACACAGCAGGGAGAGGAACGCCACCACACCATAAAATTTCAGTTTTCCGGCGGCTTTTCCGTCCGCTTTCTTTTCGGATGCAGGCTCCGCTTTCTGCGTTGCCTTTTCCTTTTCTTTCTCTTCTTTCTTATCGGATTGTGTCATTGGATACATTGTTTTTGAATGGTTGGATACTGTCCGCTTCAGGGAGCGCAATCCTTTGGAGATGCCGCACCTCAATCGGAAATTTGTCTGTCCCGCAGAAACCGCCCACGATGTAGGCAAGGTCGATGGCGGCGAAGAGTCCGAGCAGGTAAAGGATGATAATCCTCTGCTGCCGGTAGCTCAACCGTTGCCAGCGTCTGCGGAGTTTCGCTATATGGCGGTCTTTCCCCGTTCTGAACGAGTGGAAGACCTTTTTTATTCCGTTATCTTTCATACTGTCCGATGTCCTTGTTCTCGATGATTGTAAAACTCTCTATCAGGAATCCCTGTGGATTGTTGTCGCTCCGGGTCACATTCCTCAGACGGCAGGTGGTGACAAGCGACCTTTCGGTAACGCTGCTCGAACGGATGATGTGCTGCCGGCAATAGGTCTTCATCCCGTATGGATAGCTGTTGAAGTCTCCCCGGATACTGTCCACCGTCAGGGTCTGCGAGATATTTCCCGCTATCATCCGGTTGAAATACCCTTTCTCCTGCAAGTTCCGGTAATAACCGATGGCGCTTTCATCCGAGAGGTAAAGGGCGCGCTGCACATTGCTTTCAATGGCGCTTTTGTCGGGGGACAAGGTGAAGAACAGTTCGTGGAAACGCCTGATATGCTCCCTCGCTTCCACGGGACGGTTCTGCTGCACGTCCTGCGAGAGTGCGAGCATCAGTGACTTCCCGCTGTCCAGTACATAGATTTTCTGCCGCTGCGCTTCCGCAAACTCGTATGCCTTTCAGGTGGCGAAGACCGTTACCAGTGCGCATACTCCCAGGAATACCATTCCGAACAGCCGCAGCTGCCGGAACGATGTCTCGATGTTTTTTAATGATTTAAATTCCATGTTTTTTCTGTTTTTTAATATGATACGTTTAAAACATTTTCTTGATGCGTCCGGCTACTGATCCGCCGACGGCACCGCCGACTGCCGCAGCACCGTTCCCGGCCATCTTCCCGGCACCGTTGGCCTTCTGCCCGTAAGCTCCCGCACCGCCGGCCTGAATGATCCACGAGGAAACCGTCGGCACGCAGAAATAACCGATGATACCGATTATCATGAATATGCAATATACACTGTTCGATGCGTCCGGTATGAATGTCGGGTCCTGCATCTGCTTGATGTCCTGCTGCAACATCAGTATCTGTATGCGTGAGAGAATAGCCCCGAACAGGTCACCCACCGGTAGCCATAAGTAAATGCAGATATAGCGTGACAGCCATGTGGTGAGCGTACTTTGGAATCCGTCATAGACGGCCAGCGCAAAGGAAATCGGCCCCAGTATGGACAGGACAATCAGGAAGAAAGTTCTCAGCGTGTCTATCAGCAGCGAGGCCGCCTGGAAGAACAGTTCCAGCAGTTCCCGGAACCATTGCCGCACTTTCTCTCCCATGTCATACACCGCTTTCTGCCCGTACATGTTTATCATCGTGTCCATGTCACCCAACGACCAGCCGAGTTCGTCTATCTTCTTGTCAAACTCCTCGTCGCTTACCAGAAAGGCTTTTGCCGGGTCACGCAGCATCGCCTCCCGTTCCAGTTCGTCCTTCTCTTCCTGATACTTCTTCATGTCGAAAGTCTGCTGTTCGACCAGTGAGGAAGTCGCACTGCATACGGGGGAAAGTATCCCGTTGATTGTACCCAATACAATGGTGGGGAAGAACATGATGCAAAGTCCCAGCACGAACGGCCTGAAAAGCGGGAACACGTCTATCTCCTCCGCCCTTGCAAGGGACTGCCAGACCCGGTACGCCACGTAGAACAGGGCACCGATACCGGCCACACCTTTCGCCACACTGGCCATATCCTCGCACAGCGGCATCATTTCATCGTAAAGCGAACGCAGCAACTCATGCAGGTTCGTCCAGTCTATTGATAGTAATACCATAGTTTATCCGTTTCTTTAATGATGAATGATTACCAGTAACGCTGGTCGTGTGTACCGTACAAGGCAAGCACCCGCTGCGAGTCTCCCTTCTTCTTGCTGCGCAGGTACGATATTCCGATATTCTTTCGGGTATAGTACCATGTCAGGTTCTTGTATTCCAGCACTTCGCCGTATATCCGGTTGATGATGTCCAGCCGTTCCTTGTCGGTCATCGAAAGCCCGGTAGCCGTGGTCACTTCCTTCAAATCCAGCAACAGGTTGCTGCTTTCTTCAAGCAGCCGGTTGTACCCGAATGCCATGGCCGAGAGTTCCTCCACGGTGAAATTCGGGTCGCCCATCATCGTATTGAAATTGGTCACGTAAATGTCGCTGATGTCACCTACCAATAAGATGGTCTGTTGGACTTTACGGGCGCCTTTTACAAGGTCATGCACTGACTTCAGCGCATCATAATAACGCTTTCCCTGCTCATAAATCTTTACCGTTTCCTTGAAATTATTAATCATATTTTCAGCGGTAGAGGAGGTTTCTATGATTTCATTGGCGGAGTTTACGATGCTTTGCGCAAAGTTGCTGGGATCAAAAACCGCCCACTGTGCTTTGCTTGTCACCGAAAGGGAGAGCAATGCCATGAACAGAATCATTATTCTCTTTTTCATACGTCTATCTCCTTTCTTTAGTAAGTAAATACCGGCTGTCGTCATCACGGGCAAACAGCCCGTAACTGCCGAACAGCAATACCTCACTTCCGCTGAAATACCCGATACATCCGGCATCCTTGTTCCCGTGCAGGAAAAGGTCGTCACCTCTGCGAAGCGGGATATTGATTTCGGTATAACTCGTTTCTCCGGCGAACAGCGTGGCCTTGTATCCCTTGAATCCGTCCGTCACATGGTTGGACTTGCGGATAGTCAGCGTAGAGCCGCCTTCCTTGTTCATTCAGTGGCCGCAGATGCGGTCATGTTCCAGTTCCTTCTTCATTTCCCCAATCAGGTTCAACAGATCCAGATTGGTCAGGGTTGCGTCTCCGAGTGCTTCCCTGCATTGGCTTAATAAATCTTTCTTGCTCATTGTCTTTATGGATTAAAATGGTTACTTTTTTTCCTGCCGCTTGCTTTCGGCAAGTTGTTTGATAGCTAACTCTATGTTTCCCCCCAGCTTTTCAGCAAGGCGGGTAAGTTCCAGTTTTTCAGTCTCTTCGGTGGTGTAGCACAAATATTCCTCGCCCGAAACTTCTGTCGCATATACCGCGCTTTGCGTACCGCCAAGCCCTATCCAGACCTCCTTATAAAGCCGGTTCGCCGCATTGGCAAGATTGATCGAGAGTATCTGGCTACGTTCCTTGTCCGTCAGGCCGAGCAGGTTCTGTATCTGGTCGAATTTATTCTGGTATTTCCGCTGGTCGAGCAATATCTTGCAGTCCGAGTTGTTGATAATCGTCTCTTTCACAACGGGGGAAGAGATGATGTCATCCACTTCCTGCGTCACCACAACCGCCTCTCCGTAAAACTTTCTGACCGTCTTAAACAAATATTTTATATAAGAAGCCATACCTTCCTTGGCGATTGCCTTTCATGCTTCCTCAATCAATATCATCTTGCGGATACCCTGCAAACGTCTCATTTTATTAATGAACGTCTCCATGATGATAATCGTGACCACCGGAAAAAGGATGGGATTATCTTTCACTACATCCAACTCGAATACGATAAACCGTTTGTTAAGTAAATCAAGTTCCTTGTCCGAGTTCAGCAGATAGCCGTATTCACCGTTCTTGTAATAGGGTTCCAGTACGTTCAGAAAACCGTCCACGTCAAAGTCCTTCTCCCGCACATTCTTGTCAGCCAGCACCTTGCGGTAGTCCTTCTTCACAAAGTCATAGAACGAGTTGAAGTTCGGTTTTATCTTCCGGTTCTTCTTTATCTTCTCGATATACAGGCTGACCGCATTCGAGAGTGCCACCTCTTCCGAGCGTCGTGGCGGTTCGTCCTCCCTTTTCCAAAGAGTGAGTATCAAGGTCTTGATGCTGTCCCGTTTCTCGATGTCATACTGGTAATCCTCCGTGAAAAACGGATTGAAAGAAATCGGATCATCTTCCTTGTATGTAAAATAAATCCCGTCGTCCCCTCCGGTCTTCTGGTGTATTAGGTCACAGAGTCCCTTGTACGAATTACCGGTATCCACCAATAGGATATGGGTTCCTTGTTCCCAGTACTGTCTCACAAGATGGTTGGTAAAGAAACTCTTTCCGCTGCCGCTGGGGCCGAGTATGAACTTGTTTCTGTTAGTCACTACCCCTTTCTTCATGGGCAAGTCCGATATGTCGAGGAATACGGGTTTTCCCGTCAGCCTGTCCACCATGCGGATACCGAAGGGAGAGAGCGAGTTCCGGTAACACGTTTCAGCCGTAAAGAAGCAGAGCGCCTGCCCGGTGAAGGTGTAGAATGTTTCTTCAGAGGGGAAGTCCGCCTCGTTTCCCGGTATGCCAGCCCAATAGACGGCAGGCAAGTCGGTCGTGTTGTGATGCGGAGTGCATTCCATCAATGCCAGTGCGCTGCCCACATCGTTTTTCACCCGACGTAATTCCTCTCCGTTTTCCGCCCATGCGATGACGTTGCAATGGCAGCGTATAGATTGCAGCCCGTTGCTATGCGCTTCATTCAGGTATTCGTCCAGCCACTCCTTGTTGATCTGGTTACTGCGGCTGTACCGTGAAAGCGACTGCATGTTCTTTGCCGCCTTCTCGAAACGGGAAAGGTTCTCGTTACTGTCATCTATGAATATCCACTGGTTGTAGATATGGTCGCAGGGCAGCATCACGCCCACGGGGGCGGCATGGCTCAGGCGGCAGTCCGAGCGGTCGGTCGAGAGGCGTTCGTACCGCCCGTCCGTCCTCACTTTACCCGGAAGGTCGTCGAGGTCGGAGAGCGTATGCAGGCAGAGCCGCTTGTCACCGATACGCATTTCATCCGGGTTCAGCTGCATGTCCTGCAACATGCGGCTTCCGTCTGCCGACAATGTGAGGTACCGCTCGATAATGCCCGGTTCGCTTTCCGTTCCCGTAATCTCTTCCGTAGTCAGACGTTCCAGCTTTACCAGCCCGCTGTCATTAACGATACTTTCAAACTGTCCGACCGCTTCCATGAAACGCTCCACCGTTTCCTTGTCCCTGATTTCCTTCGGCACCAGAAAACCACGGCAGAGCGTGTTCCAGTTGCTTTGCTGCCGGGAGCGTTCTTTGGTGGTCTTGGTAAGGAACAGGTAGCAGGTGTGGTGCAGGTAGGGCCGTTCGTTGAAATGCCGCTCGAAACTGCGGGAGAGGAAACTCAGTTCGTCCCTCCGGATGTCAGGCTCGTATTTCTCCGTGATAAAAATATCCTGCTTGTGCAGGATTGAATAGTTCGGCAATACCTTGATTGCCTTCGCTCATGTGGCGTGCATCGCCTCATATTCTGCGGATGATACCGAAAATACTTCCGGCAGTGTGACCCGGAAAGCGACCGTGATGTCGGCGTCCTTGCTGACGATACAGCCATGTTCCACCGCCATGATGGGAAACTTGCTTTCCAGTGTGGATGCTTTTAATATACTTCTCATATAATTTACGATTGTTGTTTGTTAATCAGACGTGTGATACGTTTTCGTGAGAGGATTCTCCGGGGATGCTGCCGGGCCGCAAACAGTTTCATCAGCCCGTGGCTGCCGTATTTGCGGTTCAGCGTGAAGGTCAGCCATACCAGTATGGTAGCCGCTGACACCCCGAAGCCGATGCAGATTCACTGGCCCACGCCTGCCATATACAGGATGACGAACATCACGAATACGGCAAGCAGGCCGGCAGCAAAAATAAACAGGTATTGTGCCCTCAGGCCTTTAAACTCAACTTCACGGCCCACACCTTTATTTATTTCAAAATCAGCCATAAGTTACTGTCTTTCCTACGTTTTTAGAGGAAGAATGACCTCAGGATGGTGGCGGCGACTATTAGAAAAATACAGGCTCCAAACCACGAGCTTGCCGTTTTACTTGTATCGGGGTCGCCCGAACTGAACTTCTGATAGACCTTAACCCCGCCAACGAGTCCGATTACTGCTCCTACGGCGTATATCAATTTTGTGCCGGGGTCGAAGTACGATGTTACCATCTGGGTAGCCTCCGTAATACCTGCCTGCCCGTTTCCCTGGGCCATTGCCGCACTTGCTGCCGCAACAGCGGCCAGCATCATAATCATTTTTTTCTTTTTCATTAATTCCGTGATTTTAAGTGAATAAAAAGCCACGGACTGCCCCCTTTCACTATCCCCATAAGGCAGCCCGCAGCCGCTTTATGGTTTACTGGTTCAGGGGGGAAGTTCCGGCTGGAAATCAGCCGGAGTCATAATATGCCATTCGCATCGTTATTGGATTTAGTGGTGAAACATGGGTCTTAACTCTCTCTTGAAAAGGGGATGCGAATCATCCCGAATCGTAATAGCCTTTTGTCATAGCCATTCTATTTTATAAGTAAGTTACTTTAAGGAATTGTCTCTTCCCGGTGGAAATGTCCCCTTATCAGGCGGGAACATCAATTTATCATCCCGAATCGAAATAAGTCATATACATGCTTTGTCGGTTTATTCAGTCATTCATACCATAGCGACTCTCTCTTTACAGTGATACGGGCTATCAACCCGTATCAAAATAACCTCTTGCCATCGTTACCTCCTTCTTTAATCGGTTAATTACTGTCTGGAACAGCCTCATTCAAATGTTCGGCTTCATCCAGAAATTTGCTGATACGGCTGTCGCTGCCATTGATACTTTCCAGTATCGAGCGTTCAATCTGCGTATCCTTTATATGGTGGATAGCCCTCAAAAGGGCCAGCCGTTTGTTCGTGGGAATCTCCTTGCCGTTGCACAAGTCAATAATCAGGTCAATCTCTTCCGGCCCTATGCCGGTTGCGCCACCCTGATAATCATCACGGGCACAGTTCAAATCTTCCAGTTCCTCATTCAGTTCGTCCGTATCCACGTCGTCACTGTTTCCAGTCCGTTCCTCATTATCCTCAAGCCTGCCGGAACTGTCGGCCCCGGAAGCCCGCCACTCTTCCACACGCTTGTCCCGGAACAGTTCCGGTATGCGTTCCGGCGGCACTTGTGCTGCCTTTTGTGACGCTGTTTCCTCGTTTCCGTCAGCAAATGTAGAGGCATTTTCCTTACCCGCAATAGCTCCGGAACCGGTGGCGTTTATTGGCGGCTGTTGGCGTGTGCCGTAGCTTTTCGTAACGACAAGGTTGTCCGTTTCAGGCTGTTTTTGGGATGGCTTTTCCATATTCCTGCCTTCTGCCTTTTCCTTGACTTCCGCCTTTTCTTTGTCCTTCACTTCCGTTTTCACAGCCGGTATGTCCCTCTTTTCAGCTTCGCGCACTACCGGAATCTCTTTCTTTTCCGTTTTCCCTTTCGTGCGTTTGCGTCCTTTCTTCTGTATCTCTTTCACCGGGTCGAACCATCCGGCAACGCCCCGCAGCGCTTTCGCCATGCGGCGGCGTGCCTTCCCGAAGCAAATCTCGCCAAGCTGTCCTCTGAAAAGGAACTTGTCCATGAACAGATAGGCGAACAGCAGCCAGAACAGAACGATTCCGGCTTCATAGTAACCTGATTGTATATCCATAATCTAAAATATTTTGTTATAACTCTTTTGAAGGTAGGTCTTCACCTCTTCCGAATGCTTCTCGAAATGTTCCTTCAACACATTATCGATATAGTTGCCGACCGTCAGCTGCCGTTTTCCCGCTATCCCGACAATAACCGATATTTTCTGGTGCAGTTCCTTGTCGATATATACCCCCTGTCTGCCTTCGCATTTATAGGGTGTGAGAAATTTACGGATGAAATCGGCCAGTGCCGTGCGTATCGTTTTCGGTGACGGCTTTTCCGCAATCACTTCCGAAAAACCGGTATCATCCGTAGCGGAAACGCCTTTCACTGTTTCGTTCACACGGTCATCCGCTCTTCCCTTTTCACCGGATAAGGCGGTTTCCCTATTTTCGCCACTCTCTCCGGTCACAGAAGATGCCGGAGATAAGGAAGGCTCCGGAGGAACGCCGGCCATCAGGCTGCGCAAGTACGCTTCATCCACCGGATTTTGTCCGCTTGTTTTCTTCGCCATGACTATTCGGTTTTAAGTACAGATATGATCTCATCCATAAACGTATCGAAACCGCACTCTTTAGTGAAGGTCGCATCGGGAGCGAACAGCGTACTCCGGTAAACGGGGCCGACCGTAGCGCACAAGTCTTTGGTGAAGTTGCTGCGCACGGGAATGCGTGTTTTCAGGCAGTCCAACCCTAATAGAGAGAAGCCTTGTTGATAGATGTCATACAAGGTCGTGCGTTCCCTGCGGTCAACCATGTTCCAGAACAGACACAGCCTTTTTAGGGAGGAGATACCGGTCTTTATCAGACGGTCATTAATGGTGGTTGCAAAGTTCAGTGTGCTTTCCAGCACAAGGCGGTCTGCCTTTATAGGCACGAACAGATAATCGAGCGCACTGATTGCCGCGATTACCCCGTCGCTGCCCATTGTGCCGGGCAGGTCGAACAGTACAATATCATAGGGTATATCCGCCTTTTCTTCAAATGCCCTTCAGTCCGCCATGCAATTGGCCGGAGTGCTTCCGATGACCGGATAAGCCTTTTTCTTCAACCGCCCGGCCTGCTCCACCAGGAGGTTCTGATAAACGGGTGTGGTCTTCACCACTTCCATATCCCGTTTTTTCTGTTTGATGATTGAGTGCTGCGGATAGTCACAATCCACCACGGCTACGTTCAACCCTTTCACATAGTGCAGTCATGATGCCGCATAAATGGTAAATGTTGATTTACCCACGCCGCCCTTCTGGGTAGCGAACGAAACGAATAATGTTTTCTTTCTCTTTTCCATTGTTACTAATTTAAGTAAGTGAATAATCGGATTTATTGATAGTTAAGCAGATATAAATCTGTCCACTTGTCCGTTTTGTTTAATAGCCGGAGAGCTATTTAGCTACAAAGCCATCTGTCTATTCAACTATATACTTACATAGCTATCTAATTACATAGCTATGTAGCTATTCATCTATGTAGCTATATAGCTATCCGGCTGTCTATATAAGTATCCGGCTAATAATCCATTTGCCCGTTCATCTATCCGAATATCTGTTTGTCTGAATATCCATCTGTTTGTCTATACATCTTTATATCTGTATAAGCGGATAAGCAGCCTTATGAATGCTTGTCTGAAAACATACTTAATCAAATGGCTGTTCAGATAGAAAACTGCCCGGATAGCTATTCGGATAACCGTCTTTTTATCTATCCGGATAAATAGCTGAATAACTATCCGGCTGCAAATAAACCTCAAAAAGAGCATCCGTGAAGTATCTATGATTTCAAAGTCATTTATTGGCGGTTGTTGGCGGCATACCGGATAATAACCATACCGAAAAAACTATCTACCTTTGTCGCCGGGAGAGCGCAGCCCGTTCTCGAAAGAGAACGTCCGACAAATCCTTCAGACCTATAATCCGGCCCAGCCGGATTTTAATATGCGTCAGCATATAGCGAGGTGTACTTTCAGCGGTTGAAAATATTTCCAACCGCTGAAAGTCTCGCCCGAAAGGTGTTTCGGGGGCAAAGGTTCTCCCAAGTCGAACCTTTTAAAATTTTCATGTTATGAAAGATGAAACAAGAATCCGTAACGCCGCAGGGCGTAAGGTGCTGGCAGACCCGCGCACGCACCGCTATTATCTCTGTCTCAACGACGAGGAAGACGAAAAGTTTATCTCCATGTTCGAGCAGTCGGGCATGAAGAACAAGGCCGAATTTATCTTCGCCCGTATCTTCGGTTGAGAGTTCAAGGTCGTGAAGATTGATAAGGAAGCGCAGGAGTATTACGCCCAATTAACCGCTTTCTATCAGCAGTTCCGAAGAATTGGAAACAACTACAACCAATGCGTAAAGACCATCCATACCATTTACGGAGAGAAGAAATCACTTGCGTTTCTCTACAAACTTGCCGAAGAAACCCGTAAACTGGAAGAAGTATGCAAGCAGGTTATCGAACTTACGAAGCGGTACGAAAAGGAGTATCTTACTAAAAAGGAATAATGTCATGGTGCCGAATGTTACATCAGGCAGTTCATTTTACGGAGTGATAGCCTATAATAAAATAAAGGTGGACGATGGTACGGCAAAGGTATTGTGACACCCCAGAATTGCAGCGGACACTTCAGGTAATGTTCCGATAGAAAACTGCGTGCAGGCTTTCGAGCCTTACATCGCACTCAATTCGCACGTCAGGAAACCGGTTATTCATATCTCATTGAATCCTTCCCCGAAAGATATACTTTTGGAAGAGCAAATGACCGTATTGGCGCAGGAGTTCATGGAAAAGTTCGGTTACGGGAACCAGCCTTATATTGTCTGGCTGCACGAAGACATTAACCGCAAACACATGCACATCGTATCGGTACGCATCAACGGGCAGGGTGAAAAGATAGACCACAACCGGGAAGCTATCCGGGCACAGAACATCTGTCGTGAAATGGAAGTGAAGTACGGGCTTCATCCCACACTCGGAGAACATGGCGAGCGGGAACTGGTAAGTCTGCAAAAGGTGGACTATCCGAAAGGTGACGTGAAAATGCAGGTGAAGCATACCGCCCGCACCTTGTTGGAATGTTACAATTTCCATTCGCTTGCCGAATACACCACCCTGCTGAATCTGTACAACGTAACCGCTTACGAGGTCAGGGGAAGCGTGGACGAAAAGGAATACCACGGCATCATGTACGGAGCCTTGGACGATGACGGGCAGCAGGCGGGGACACCTTTCAAGTCCAGTAAGTTCGGCAAAGTATTCGGTTATGAAGCACTGCAAAAGAAATTCGCCGCATCCGTTGAAAAGGTAAAGAGGGACAATCTCGCCGAAAGGACAAGGCAGGAAATTATCAAAGCTATGCAGGACATCGGCACGAAAGAAGATTTTGCCCATAGGCTGAAAGAGGCCGATATAGAGGTGATTTACCGTATCAATCCCGAAGGACGTCTGTATGGTATCACCTTCATAGACCACACCACCCGAACGGTGTTCAACGGCTCGCGTTTGGGCAAAGCCTTTTCAGCCAATGTGTTCAACGAATTGTTCAACAACCCGGATGCAGACCGTGAACGGCTGATACCGCAACCGGAGCAGGAACCGTCCCGGCAGGAAAGGGAAACGGGAGCGGAAGAAAGGCAGGAAAGCGAGGAATACCGACAGCAGGAAAACCAAAGCCATCATCAGAGTGAATCATCAGGAAGTCTGATTGATACATCCGCACTCGGTGCCGTTGATATTTTCTCCGTACTTATGGAAGACGACCATACGCACGAGTACATTGATCCGGCCTTCCGCTATGGGCGCAAGAAAAAGAAGAAGCGCAGGCGCAAGCTATAATATAATAAGGTATAGAACAAGAAGTTTAATTTTAATAGTTACAATTATGCAGAATGAAGATGATTTAAGAGGTCTTGCCAAAGTCACGGACTTTATGCGGGCCATCAGTTTTTTATTTTTGGCGATACACATCTATTGGTTTTGTTACGGCTGGCTGCATGAAATGGGGTGAACGCATGGCATAGTGGACAGAATACTATCCAACTTCCAACGCACCACCGGACTGTTTTCTTCCCTGCTTTACACAAAACTGTTCTGTGTCCTTTTCCTCGGTCTGTCCTGTATGGGTAACAAGGGAGTGAAGAAACATGAAATCACATGAAGGCGGATTATCATTGCGGCCATATCAGGCACCCTGTTGTTTTTCTTCAACTGGTGGCTACTGTCCGTCAATGCTTCATCCGGTGTCTGTGCCGTGCTTTATACCACGACGCTGACCGGTGGCTTCTTCTGTCTGCTGGCATCCGGTTTGTGGATAAGCCGTCTGTTGAAGAACAATCTGTTGGAGGACGTTTTCAACCGGGAGAATGAATCTTTCATGCAGGAAACAAAACTCATGGAGAACGAGTATTCCGTCAACCTGCCGACTAAATTCTGGTATAAAGGCAAAGAATGGAAAGGCTGGATTAATGTGGTGAATCCGTTCCGGGCAAGCATGATTTTGGGTACACCGGGTAGCGGTAAGTCGTATGCCGTAGTCAACAATTATATAAAGCAGGCAATCGAGAAGTCCTATGCGCTTTATATATACGATTTTAAGTTTGATGACCTGTCGGTTATCGCTTATAACCATCTAATTAAGTATAGACACCGCTATAAGATACCCCCTAAATTCTATGTGATAAACTTCGATAATCCGAGAAAAAGCCATCGCTGTAATCCGTTGGCTCCGGAACTGATGACTGATATTTCGGACGCTTACGAGTCCAGTTATACAATCATGCTTAACTTAAATAAAAGTTGGGTGCAGAAGCAGGGAGACTTCTTCGTAGAGTCCCCAATTGTCTTATTTACAGCGATAATATGGTTCTTGAAGTTGTATGAAAACGGTAAATACTGCACGTTCCCACATGCCATTGAATTGCTTAATAAAAGGTATGAAGACGTATTCACCATTCTGACAAGCTATCCTGATTTGGAGAACTACCTTTCACCTTTTGTCGATGCATGGAAAGGGGGAGCTGCCGAGCAGTTGATGGGTCAGATTGCATCCGCCAAAATTCCGCTGTCAAGGCTGATAAGCCCGCAATTATATTGGGTAATGTCCGGCAGTGACTTTACACTGGATATTAATAATCCCAAAGAACCGAAAGTATTATGTGTGGGCAACAATCCCGATAGAATTTCCATCTATGGAGCAGCATTGGGACTCTATAATTCGAGAATCGTTAAACTGATAAATAAGAAGAAGCAGCTCAAAAGTTGTGTGATTATTGACGAGCTACCCACGATTTTCTTTAAAGGTCTGGATAATCTGATTGCCACGGCACGAAGCAACAAGGTGGCGGTCGTGTTAGGTTTTCAGGATTTCAGCCAGTTAAAGCGCGATTACGGAGACAAAGAGGCCGCTGTAATCATGTCAACTGTGGGTAATGTTTTCAGCGGTCAAGTGGTGGGTGAAACAGCCAAAACTTTGTCGGAAAGGTTCGGAAAAATCCTGCAAAAACGAGAGTCTATGAGCATCAACCGTAACGATACGTCCACTTCTATCAGCACGCAACTGGATAGTCTAATACCAGCCAGCAAAATCAGTACACTTTCGCAGGGGATGTTTGTCGGTGCCGTAACGGACAATTTCGGAGAAACGATAGACCAGAAGATTTTCCATGCGCAGATAGTAGTGGATAATGATGCGGTACAGAAGGAAACGGCGGCTTATCAGCCCATTCCTGAAATCAGCAGCTTTCTGGACGAAGATGGTAATGATACAATGGAGCAGCAGATACAAGCCAACTACCGGCAAATCAAGCAGGATATTGTGGAACTTGTAGAGAATGAGCTAATTCGTATTGAAAATGATCCTGCACTCAAACATCTATTAGGTGGTAATGAAGGTGAATAATAAAGTAGACTTCATAACAGTTTTGATCTAAAACAGCTTTTTACGGCAATTTTGGCAATTAAGTAAATTACACTTTTAATCTTGTCGTAAAAAAGCTGTTTTATGAAAAAATAATATTTACTATTTTCAAAAAGGTAAAGAATCAATATGAAGTTTTTCTGTAATATTATCTACGAATTTATTACAGATCTCTATCAAATCTTTTATTACAATTGCATCAACTTTTAATTTGTTACCTTGTTTATTATATCCGCTTCTATGTATAAGATGATTTCTTGTATTTTTAAAATGTTCTACCAGTTTATCATCTATTGGTATTTCTATATCAAAAGCAGACTTATATAATTTTCTCACCTTGTGTTCTAAATCACTATAGGGTATACTATTTATTAAAGTTTTAGTCATTTCAATTTTTTGTTCCTGACTTTTATTTAGATGTTCTTCTTGTTCGAAAAGAGGGTGGCTATTTATTATTTTTTCAATAAACAAAGGATTTGCTTTTGTAAGATTAACTACAGTCAACCATAAAAAAGTTTCAAAATATGATATTACACTAATATAGATTTGCCTATGAAAAATTTCTAATAGCAAAGGATTATCTATTTTAGTAGATAATAGAATCATAACTTTAGATATAGAATCTTTATAATATAAATAACTATTATATGTAGAGGACTCTAAGTCATATTTGTATTCATCATAATCCTCTGAATATGAATTATCTAAATCCCACAAATCAATCCAAACTTGATTGTTGGAATCTAATCCTCTTATTTTGCACAATATATCTTTGGGCGAATTGCTATTGAATTTAATAATATAGCCATATAGGGTACCATCATGCCCTTCATCATCATAAATATCATAATTCGTATTTGATAGTTCATCAATGGTTATGCCTAACAAAGATGCTAATTTTAATTCTTGCTGTTCATTCTGTTTTTCTATTATATATTCATTTATTGTACTCATAGATTATTTTCCTATATAAAAACCATTTCTGCCAACTTCACCTTTACCCACAAATTTTACAATGTGAATATTATTCATATATTCTTTGTTTTCTGGAATCTTATTGTCAAACATTATGAATTGATAATTCCATGTCTTCTCATTACAGTATCGAAAGAAAGCATTTAATATACTATTGTCAAGTTGGTCTTCTTTGCTTATTTCTTGATGTTTGTCATAATGAGCTGTTAATGGGGAGTCGATAACAAGCAGGCGAGAAAAAGGAATGCTTTTCTCATAACAATAATCTAATAAAGCAATCATTATTGCTGTAAATGAAACTGCTCGTTTACCTTTACCATATAGCTGTCTTCCCTTACCACTAAATACAAAATCAAAAGTAGGGTGATATTCAAATGATATGGTTTCCGTATCTGGAAATTTCCAATCAAATAATATTTGTTTTACAATATCCATATAATCGGATGCAATATCAGTTCTATTTTCTGTTGGATGTATAGCTTTAGTATTTGCTAAGTTGTCTTTTAATTGGCTCAACTGAACTGACAATGCTTGTACATCATTCTGCAAGTTCTTTAATGTTGTTTTCTTTTCTATATTTATTTCAGCTTGTTCTAAACTTCCCTTCAATAGAGATAAGTCGGGTTCTATTTTATTTATCTTACCTGTTAGATTAGATAATTCATTTTTTATTTCTAATATTTTACTCTGAAGTGTTTTTATTTCATTCTCTTTTTCTATTATAAGATTGTCAATATCACTATATTTCGATTTGATAGAAATATATTCGTTTTGAATTGCCTTAAGAAAATTTGAAGATTCAATATCTTCCACTATTTCTTTTGATATAAACTCTCCACATAGAGGGCATTTTACAAAACTTAATTCTTTATACAAATTTCTTCCTTCGTTTATAAATTCAAGTCTTTCTAAATCAATCTTATAATGATCTTTCAATAGCTTCATTCTTTCCAAAAATTCATTATTGAACATCAATTCAGAAGATAAATCTTCTAAGTTTGAACTTATTTCTTTTTTTTGTTTATATAATTGAGATAATGCAGATGAGGCTTTTTCTATTTCCATTTTATAATACTCCAATAATCTTGAATCTTTAAAGTTTACATATGAAATATCGCCTATTTCTACAATTCTATTATTCTTCTTTTCTATTTCTTCTGTTACATAATCTATTTTCCCTTGAATTCTTGATTTTCTGATCTTTAAATCTTCTTCAGGCATATATGAAGAGTCATCACGACCTGTCATTAAATATGATACAATATTGCGACATTTAGGATACAAAGCAGGATTTATTTCTGTATAAAAAGGAGATTTTTCATTAAGTATCCTTGTTTCATCAATAAAAATTAAATGTCTTATTGTTGAGAAAGTTAATTTGTGAAGTTTGCTTGGATTAATCTTTATTTTTATATCAGAAATATCCAGCAATGATAACAAAAACGAAGAATAGCTATTTGATGACTGACTATTAATTTTGTATTCCTCACATTTAATATTATTATCATAATATTCTACAATTGAACATGGCTTTACTTTTACCGAGGTTCCATTCAGCTTTCTGTATATAGTGTAAATTTCTTCTCCATATGTATGAATCTCCATTAAAAAGTCTGTATAACCTTTTCCTTCCAATGGTATCTTAGGATTGCTGGATTTGCCCAATAAGAATTCTATAACAGAATAAAGAGAGGTTTTACCTGTATCAGAAGGTCCATAAATTACGTTACAACCTTTAACAAAATCAATTTGAGTGTCTTGAACCTGTTCTCCTTTTACCACAACACTCTTTATATAAAAACCTTTATTTGCCATTTTTATTGCATTAAAATTGATTCTTTAGTAAATTCATTTCCCCACTTACCAATATTACTTTCAATATATAGGTTCAGATCTCTATCAGAAAAATTCTCAAAATAATTACAAATCCAACGAGCTATATTATTAAGTTTATTATAATACTCACTTGTCATATATTGTACGAATATTTCCCCAGCTTTTGTTATCTGATATTCAAAATTGTCATTCTCGACATTCAATAAAATTAATTCTTTTGACAGTAAAATATTTAAAGCATCAGATATATTTTGATGATTACTAATATAAATACTTGCCCTATATGGGATATCTGGATGAATGCTGGAAGGAGCATGCTCTATATCTCCAGAATGAATGACAAAATATTCATAAGCTACTAACCTGTCTCTTTCCATTGATTTTTTATAAACATTCATAATAACCAGTAATCGTAATGCGATTTCAAGATTACTATTTAGCAATTTTATTGTTTTATTTTCCATATCAATTTATCCTCGTTTGAAAGTTGAAAGCATACACCACGCAATTCATTGCTTCCGATTTTGGGTGCCAACAAATTCTGTTTAACTTGAAAATGTGACGCTTCTTTAGTAACAGCCTTAACTCTTTCATATCCAGAATTATAATCTTCTTCATATGTATCTCCAACATGATTTAACACATCATCTTTTAGTTTCTCGAACTCGTCATCTGTCGCTGGGGATATTTCCTTACTTATCATTGCCACAGACTCTGCCTTGTAAAAGGATTCTCTTGATCGAGAAAAGTGCCTATTATATGCAGAATCAGTAATATTATCAACAGTTATATTGGCGGAAGAGTCTTCTGTGTAAGCATCTAATAAATGTTTAATATATGCAACTTCGTTTATAGCAACATCGTTAGGCATTAAAACATTATATGATGGTAGGCTATTAATTCCACCTCCAAAATAAAAGAAATAATAGTGTCCTTCTTTTCTAAGATCATCTATAAAATAATCAGGAGATATACAGTCTACTATTCCAAAATCAAAATTATCAAAATACTCTAATAGATCTCCAATAAGAGGTATTGATTTTTTTTCTATTATCTTATTATGAATCTTGGTAGCCCAATCATTCTTTAATTTAGCTTTCAGTAGCTTGCCTTTATCTTTTATTAAATCAAGAAGACTTGGTGATACTCCTAAAGGAGCTACAAAATAGTATTTCAATGGTACAGATATTGCTTTACTAAAGGAATAATATATAAGTTTACCAAATTCGATATTAATATCAGAATACGTCAATGCATTCTTGTAATGTTTACATTGATATAAATCATATTTATCTTCGGATAAATCAATATACGCACAAACATCTCTTCCTTTATCTCCAGCACCACCAATTCTATATACATCTTTATATTTAGATTTTAAGCAAGCAAATGCCCATATAGCGACTAATTCCTCATAAGTATCTTCATCCATTAAAGCTAAACGTTCTTTAGGCGTAATATCATAACGCAACCTTTCCTCATTAGAAAGCATATGGAATCTTTCAGGTTCTACAACAATCTCTTTCTGTATTTGGCTTTTGCTAATCATATGTCTCCAAGTTATTGTTTACTAATTCTATCACAATCAAAGGCTGATAATAAGTAATATATAATTTCATTATTTATCTCTGGCGTTATATAAACTACTGGAAATATCCTTTTTGTATGTTTTTGTTGTTCCATGACTTTCAGTAATTATAGTATTAAACATTATAGGTTAATTTGGACTTGCAACTTATATTATTGCAGTGCTAACCTTATTTTTCCCAAAAATACAAAGGAAAGATGATATAATCGTACTTTGAACTAATAAATTAGCACATAACATACAATCCCAGTAACCAACCTGTTGTAAAACATATAATACTATTAGCCTATAAAGAGATTTTGCAAATCTTTTTGATATGCAATTACTTCTTCTTTCGCCAATTCTCGCCAATTGCCGCCATTTATTTCTGCTGGTATCTAAAACATAATATTTTGTAATTTAATGTTCTACATTCGCACCGACGGGCTAAAGTTTACCCGGTATTGATTAATTATTGTATCACTTAAATTATTGATTTTATGGCTAAGAAAAAGCAAGAACAACAAGAACAGAGTCAGGACGAGCATGTAATGGCCATCCTTGACAAGCGAACGAACAAGACCGCAGTCGTATCCAAAATGAACGAGCAGGACGGCAGTCTTGAAATCGTGCCACCCGACAAGAAGAACAGCAGCAGTTTCCTAAAACTGGATCGTACCTCACCGCTGGAACTGTTCTTCACGAATTTCAAGAACCAGTACAACAACCCCACGAGTTTCAGTTTTTTCCTTGTACCTCTCGTCCTTTTGGAAAAGACACTGAATGCCGTAGTCCAGATCCGAAAAGGGGAAGACCCCGGAGCGGAAGGTAAAAAACTGGTGGAGAACAGCGAACTGAACGATGAAGGGCGCATCGCCAAACTTGCCCGGAGGTACAAGTTCGATGAACACCAGCTTCCGTGGAAAGAACTCGCCGCACTGGGAGTTGACAAACAACTGCTGTTTGACAACCATTGCATGGGTGAGATGCTGAAAGGAAGGATTACCTCGATGGCCTTCCCCATCAGCAAGGAAGTGAACGGTGAAAAGAAGGATATGGGGGAAGCCTGTTTCCTCTGTGTCAAAGGGGAGGGCGGCAAGGTGCAACTGAAAACTCTAAGCAGGCTCGACAAGCCGCAGTATGACCTGCCTGCCTATAAAGGAGTATTCACCGACGAGGAAAAGCAGTCGCTTAAAGACACCGGAACTTTAGGAGCAATCAAGGAAATGAAGGATACCCATACGGGAACGGTCTGCAACTGTTATGTATCCTTTCATGAACCGAGCAACCGTATCATTACCATGCCGGTGGATGCCATCAAGATACCCGATTATATCTACGGGAAAAGACTGGATGACAAACAGAAGCAAATCCTCGCCTCAGGAGGCCAGCTCCCCATTAACGACATACAGCGCAAAAACGACACGCTGCTTTCCGGTGTAGCTTTCGTCGATCCGAGAATTATGGACATCGCATTCAAGCAATCCGGCGAACAATTGAAAGTCAACGACACTATCATGGGTGCCAAAATCACACCTGAACAGAAGAAGATGCTCCAGAACCATGAAATGGTGTTCGTTGAGAATATGCGCTACAAAGGCAGGGTGTTTTCCGATGACGTACGTTTCAGCAACAAGAGCAACCAACTGCTGATAGGACGCAATGCCCGTGAATACAAGCCCACTGTTGAGGGCAAGAAGAACGACAGGAAAAAGGAGGTGAAACAGCAGGCGCCCCGTCATGTGGCATCCGTAAAGGCCCCGTCAAAAAAGAGCCTTTCAGTCATGTAACAGACAGATTATTCATGTTTTTGGCAGATATATACCCGGTTTTCTTTTATGGCAGCCGGGTATATGTTTAATATCCAATTAATATTTTAAAGTGATAAAAAATGACTATACAAGATAAAAATACCGCAACCGGAGAATTGTCCTATTTTGAGACGACTCTCCTTCTTTATTTAAAGGAAATCCATCCGCATATTGCCGATGACAAAGAACTTGTCCGAACGCGGGCCGACGAGGCGGCTGGCAGCTATGAACGTGCCATACGTGACGGTTTATCCGTTACGCAGGCTTTGCAACTGGCCGAAGCCGTTCTCTATCAGGACTTGCGTTTTTCCAGGTTCGATACGGTTTTCGAGGTCGTGTCGGAGTGGTTTCCCGAAGTACGGCCCGAAAGACGGACGGGTTTCTGCCTGAAAGTATTGTCACCCGCAGAAGCGGTGTTCAACAAATACCCCATAGATGACCGGTTTGAATCATCTCCGTCCTATCATACACTTACCATTGAACTTACAGGTTTCATACAATCTTATATCGAAAAATATGGCATATAACAAACGACAACATCTGGCGGACAACATAGCCGCACTTGAATGGATATTCATGCGTCCGGAGTTTTGTCTCACGGAAGAGGCACGCAAAGTATTGAACGGTTATTCGGGTTTTGGAGGATTGAAGTGCATCCTGAATCCGGCGGAGAAAGACACGGACATTGAAAGATGAACGACAGACAGGGAATTGTTTCCCCAAGTCCGACTGCTGCATGAACTATTGCGTGAGTATTCCAAAGACGGGAAAGAATACAAGGCATATGTCCAAAGCCTTAAAAGCTCCGCTCTCACAGCCTTTTACACACCGGAACCGTTGGTAGCGGCCATGCAGGAATCCTTGCAGGTATCGGAAATCCGTCCGGGACGTTTTCTTGACCCTTCCGCCGGAACGGGCATGTTTATCAGCCAATTGAAAGATGTTCCCGAAATTCATTGTTTCGAGAAAGACAAGCTCACGGGAAAGATACTCTCATCCCTCTATCCGGAAAGCAAAGTGACCATAGACGGTTTCCAGTCCATACAGCCCTATTATAACAACTACTTCGATATGGTTTCTTCCAATATCCCGTTTGGAAATACCAGAGTTTACGACAGGGACTTCGACCGGAGCGAAGACGCCGTGCGTAAATCCTCACTCGCTGCCATACACAACTATTTTTTTCTTAAAGGCATGGATACGTTACGCGAAGGCGGGATACTGGCCTATATCACGACTTCGGGTGTCATGGACTCGCCACAGAACCGTCCCGTCAGGGAGTGGCTGATGAACCATGCCAATCTTGTTTCCGCCATCCGGCTACCGGACAACCTTTTTGTGGATGCGGGTACGGAAGTGAGCAGCGACCTGATTGTATTACAGAAGAATACCAAAAAAACGGAACTGACCGAAAAGGAACGGAACTTTATTGAAACCCGTCTTATATCCGGCGGCATCCATATCAACAACAGCTACTCCGGTCTGGACCATATCGTCCATACTTCCGTATCTATGGGCAAAAACATGTACGGACAACCGGCCATGAATTTCATTCATGAAGGAGGCATTGACGCCATTTCCGAACATTTCAGACAATTATTGGCGCAAGATGTGGAGAACCATCTTGACCGGGAACTCTATGACAACAATCTATCCCGACCAACCGTTTCTACCGGCCTTGAACCGGAATTTGAGACACCATTGGAAATAGTGATTGAGAACCATCGGCAAGAGGTGCAGGAAGAAAGTCCCGCACAACCCTATGAACCCATGCTCAACCTGTTTGCCGCCTATGCGGATGAAGAGAAAGCGGAGGCGCAAGCAGTGGAAAGCAGACCTTCCCCAAGCCGGGCACCGTCGGCATCCCGCAAAAAGAAAGGGGATGAACCGGAAATGTTCAATCTGTTCTCGCAAGAGAATATGTATGATGAAGCCGCCACGCAGGAAGACATGACCGGGGAACGGGCGGCAGCGGAAGCAAAATGGCAGGAGCGCAGACAAAAATTTGAAGAAGAGCGGAAGAAAGAAATGGAACCACGGCAGTTTACCGGAGAGATACGTCCCGAATATAAGAACGGTTCCATCGTGAAATCGGGTGAGCAATACGGGTATTTACGGGGTTTGGGTACTCCCGATGTGCAATTCCATCCACTCAAGCTGACAGTCACCCAGCAATACAGGGCCGCCTACTATATCCCGCTTCGTGAAGCCTATCATAATCTCTACAATGCGGAAGCTGAAACGGAAACGGAACAGCCGGAACTCAGGGAGGAACTGGTCAAGCGATATGACAGTTTTTACCGCATGTTCAGGGAATTGAACGGAAAGGACAATGCCAAGTTTCTGCTGATGGATGCCGGAGGACGGGAAATACTCTCATTGGAGCGTTCCGTTAACGGCAAGATACAGAAGGCGGATATATTCTCTGTTCCCGTATCGTTCAACGCCAATGAAGTGACACATGTGGATACACCGCAGGAAGCCCTTGCGGCATCCCTGAACAAGTTCGGGGAGGTCAATCTGGAATATATGGAAAACCTCAGTGAAATTGACAGGCAGGAGTTGCTCAAACAATTGGATACCCGTATCTTCTACAATCCCATGATGAAGAATTATGAAATCAAAGACCGTTTCATAGCGGGAAATGTGGTGGCCAAAGCTGAATGGATAGAGAACTACCTGAAAGACTATCCCGATGATGACGCAAGCAAAAAATCATTGGAAGCCTTGCGGAAAGCCATTCCGGAGCCGATCAGTTTCGAGTTGCTTGACTTCAACCTGGGAGAACGCTGGATACCCATGTCCGTATATGAAGAGTTTGCCGGATACCTTTTTGAGACAAAGGCCCATATCCACTATACGGAATCCATCGACGAGTTCAGCGTGAACTTCGAGAGTACCAACGCGAACATTACCGACAGATATTATGTGAAAGGGGAAAAAAGAGGTTATTACGGAAACGACCTGCTGAAACATGCGCTGCACAACACGGTGCCCGATATAACCAAGACCGTGCAGGATGAGGAAGGCAATGATATAAAGGTACGGGATGCCGAGGCCATCCAGCTTGCCGACGCCAAAATCAATGAAATACGGTCGGCTTTCACAGGCTGGCTGAACGAACAGCTCCCCGAGTTCAAGCAGAACCTTGCGGACATGTACAACCGCAAGTTCAACTGTTATGTGCGTCCCGATTATGACGGTTCCCTGCAAAGTTTCCCGTTCCTTGACCTGAAAGGACTGGACATACCGAGCTTGTACGACAGCCAGAGAAATGCCGTATGGATGCTGAAAATGAACGGAGGCGGCATAATCGACCATCAGGTGGGTACGGGCAAGACCCTCATCATGTGCATAGCCGCCTTTGAGATGAAACGTCTCGGACTGGCGAACAAGCCGATGATTATCGGACTCAAAAGCAATGTACATGACATAGCCGACACGTTCAAGAGAGCCTATCCGAACGCCAGAGTGCTGTATCCGGGCAAAGAGGACTTTACGCCGGAGAAACGTGTCGGAATATTCCATGACATCAAGAACAATAACTGGGACTGTATCATCCTGACACACGACCAGTTCGGAAAAATCCCCCAGTCTCCCGAAATACAGCAGGAAATATATACACAGGAGATAAACAGCATCGAAGAGAATCTCGCCGTATTCGAGCAGCAGGGCAACGAAGTGACCGGCTGGATAAAGAAAGGTCTGGAAAGAAGGAAAGAGAACCTTGAGGCCAAACTTGAAAAGCTGGAGCAGGATATAAAAGACCGGACGGATGACGTGACCGACTTCAGGCAAATGGGCATCGACCACCTCTTCGTTGATGAATCGCATGCCTTCAAGAACTTGATGTTCAACACCCGCCATGCGAGAGTTTCCGGTCTGGGCAATCCCGAAGGAAGCATGAAGGCCATGAACATGCTCTTCGCCATCCGTACCATACAGGAGCGCACGGGCAGGGACTTGGGGGCCACTTTCTTGTCCGGTACGACCATTTCCAACAGCCTGACGGAACTCTATCTCCTTTTCAAATATCTCCGCCCGAAAGAAATGGAGCGGCAGGGCATTACCTGCTTTGACGGCTGGGCGGCCGTCTATGCGAAGAAAAGCACGGACTTTGAATTTTCAGTAACCAACCAGGTCGTGCAGAAAGAGCGTTTCCGCTATTTTATCAAAGTGCCTGAACTCGCCAATTTCTATGCGGAGATAACCGATTACAAAACTGCTGAGGATGTAGGGGTTGACAGGCCGGAACTGAACGAGCGACTCTATCATATACCACCCACTCCCCAGCAGGAGATTTTCATTCAGAAACTGATAAAGTTCGCTGAAACCGGGGATGCGACCTACATAGACAGGGAGTCTTTGTCAGAAGCGGAAGAAAAGGCCCGGATGCTGATCGCCACCAACTACTCGAACAAGATGTCGCTTGACATGCGGCTGATAGACCAACAGTACGGTGACAATCCGGGAAACAAAGCGTCCCATTGTGCGGCCAAAATAGCGGAGTATTACTATAAATATCTCGACCAGAAAGGGACGCAATTTGTCTTTTCAGACCTTAGTACTTATAAACCAGACCAGTGGAACATTTACAGCGAGATAAGGCGCAAACTCGTGGAAGACCATAACATCCCGGAAAAGCAGATAAAGTTCATTCAGGAAGCAAACAGTGACAACGCACGCAAGGAACTGTTCAGCGATATGAACTCCGGCCGCATCCGTTTCCTGTTCGGCTCCACCCAGAAATTGGGAACGGGAGTCAATGCGCAGCAACGCGCCGTGGCCATCCATCATCTGGACATACCATGAAGGCCGTCCGATCTGGAACAGCGTAACGGACGGGCGGTAAGAAAGGGAAACATCGTCGCCAAGCAATACGCCGGCAATAAGGTGGACTGTTACATCTATGCGGTGGAAAAGTCTCTGGACAGCTACAAGTTCAACCTGCTGCAAAACAAGCAGGTGTTCATCAACCAGCTTAAAAGCCGCAATCTGGCCGCCCGTACCATTGACGAGGGGGCGATTGATGAAAACGGCGGAGGTAATTTCAGTGAATACGTGGCTATCCTTTCAGGCAACGACGATTTGTTGGAAAAGGCGAAGCTGGACAAGAAACTGGCAGTCCTTGAAAGCGAAAGGCAGGCGTATCACCGTAATAAAGGGAATGCGAAAGGAAAGCTGAAGGAAAAGACTTCCGAAATAGAGAAGAACAATATTTTTATCGGACGCTTTACCAAGGATTGGGAATACCTGAATAAGGTTGCTCCCGTAGATGCGGCAACGGGGCTTCGTCCCAATCCCCTGAAACTGGACGGTGTGGACTCGGACAATATCGAGATACTCGGCAACCGGCTTGCCGCAATCAATCAGAAAGCCCGGACAGAGGATGATTACATGAAAATCGGAACCCTGTTCGATTTCCGCATCCTTGTCCGTACCGAAAAATCTTACGATGGGGATACGCAGGTCTTGCATAACAAGTTCATGGTCGAGGGGCTGGACGGCATTAAATATACTTACAACAACGGTTATATAGCCAAAGACCCGAAATTGGCCGTAATGAATTTCATCAATGCGCTGGAACGTATTCCCGGCATGATAGAGAAACGGGAGAAAGAAAACGCGGAGTTGTCGAAAGATATTCCGGTCTTGCAGGAAATCGTGGCGGCCACATGGCCCAAAGAGGAAGAAATCAAACGGTTGGGTGAAGAGCTTGCCACACTGAACCGGAAGATACAGCTTACCCTTAAACCGGTAGGACGGCACGAAAGTGTAGAAGGCAAAGAAACGGGATCGGAGGAACAAAGGCTTGTCAGTGGCAGTGACGTGATTCCGGATTTACCGCAAAAGGCAAAACACGTACCGTCTATGGAAATGGTAAAGCCGGCAAGGGAACTGAAAAAAATATCCTAATGTTTCCTGCGGCACATTGCTGTAACCCCCGGAAGCTACGCAGGCTCCACTTCCGCAGGTTACAGCAAAGAGCCGCTTTTCAGGAAAGGACAAAGGCACGGCCGGCACCCGGATAAATCCGACCTTGCCGGCCGTGCCCTTGTCTGTCAGCCGCAAATCACATCATTCCTCTTCCTCGAAGGAAAGGCTTTCCACCTGCTTGTTGATTACCTTCCAGTCAATCGAGTCTTTCAGATTGATAATATCCACAATCGAATAATGCTTTGTTCCGTTCTCTTCTTCTGCAAAACGTAACCGTCCGCTCAAACGCTGTTTCTCAATCTCTGCCGGATCAAGGTTTATCAGTTCGCAGACTTCATCGGGCAGCATGGAAAGCGCCACGTCATTTTCCTGGCAGATATGTTGCAGGACGGCCAGCATGTTCAACGACTTCTTATAACTTCTCACGAGTGCAGCGAAAGAACCGCTTTCAATTTTAATCATCTTTTTCATAACGCTTATTTTTTAGAGTGTTCTTCTTTTTCCATCAACATGGCACGGAGTACGTCCGAACGGCGGTAATAGATCTTCCCCTTGTCTCTGTGAAAGGGGAGTGTCCCGTCATTGCGTCGTCTTAAAAGTGTCCTGTCCGACATCTTGGTGAGCAGGCGCACGCCTTTTGAATCCAGTATCTCACTGTCAGGCAAATTATGTACGGCAGGAGCCAATAACTTTTCAATGTTGGTTACTTTGGCGAGTATGGCACTAAGCATGTGGGTTGTCTGTCCACCCGGTGCAGTTCTTCTGTTATTCATAATGACCTTATTTTGATTGTTTATGGTGCAATATTACGGAGATATTATAAGGCCATTGGTTACTCAACCGTTGAGCAACCGCCAAAAAAAGACAGAAAACGCCAATTTGGGACAAAAAAATAGCCGGGAGATACTATTCCCGGCTATCCAATAATAAATAGGCATCAATAAATTACACCTTAAATTCTTAATATGTTAATAATCAGATTTATACAAAAATAGATGGCAGTATATTTTGCTATATTCCAAATATTGCCTACATTTGTACATGAGTTATTTGAAACTATGCAAAGCAGTGTAACCCGAAGCAGGACTTCCATCACCAAATCGTTACCTGCATCTTTTAAACTCTCTATATTTGATTTATCTTCAGAGAGTTATATCAAAATACATTGTTTTTCAGCGTGAAACCACCTTCTTTAGCATACTTGGGAGTGCTGCCTTTTTCACCGTCTACAATCAGACCGATAGGATAGCCTACTGCCAATGCGTTTTCTACATTCAGCTTGCTGCTACGGCGGATTTGCATAGCCGACTGGAACAAACCTAATTTAGCACCTGAGGTGGGGAATACATCACCGGCAGTGATATAGGCCGATGTGTTCTCAAAGTCTGTATTCTTAGCTGTCATGGGGCCGATGAAAGTAACGTGCTTGAAGTTGGCTGTTGTGAACGGCTCTGTTTCAGCACCACTTGCATTGTTGTCGCTCTCGAAGCCGTTGGACTGTGAAGTATCGGCAATGCGCGGGTCGCGGATAGAAAGGCAGTATTCTACATTTCCACTGAAACCGTTGTCAGTATCGAATTCATCATCCCAACCTTTGTAGGCTACCAGATACTTACAGTTTACAGATCCTCCGAACCACTCATAAGAGTCGTCGCTTGAGTAAGATACCTGCAAGTGGTCTATGGTTGTGCCGCTACCTACTGAACCGAAAGTGATACCGTTGATTTCCTTATCTGTTTCGAACGGATAACCTGCAAATTCTACGCGGATGTACTGGTAGATACCGGAGTTGTCGGCATCATTGTCGCCTCCGTATATAGTGGTAGGTCCACCTTCAATTTGCTTGGTTCCTTCATTATTCTTGGCATTACCACAGATAATCAAGCCACCCCAGTCACCCGGTTTACGGTTGCCCGGAGCTTCTTCCGAAGTCATTACGATAGGCTCTTCTTTGGTACCTTTCATTTCGGCGTAACCACCCGGTTCGATGATGATGGCAGCCATTGTCTGCTTGTCACCCTTGATAATAGTTCCGGCAGGAATATACAATTTTGCACCTTTGTCTACATATACCCATCCTTTCAGCAGGTAAGTGCCTTTTGTCAGTGTCACAGTACCTGTCAGGTGATAGTTCTGTGAGCCGTTACCCAGCTCTGTTCCGTTGTTGAATACGAGGCCTTCGCTGTAGGCAGTCGTTCCTTTGTAGGTCACTTCAGGGTCTTTTTGTTCTTCGCCGCCACCGCCGCCGCCGTTGTCATCGTCGTCGTCGCTTGAGCAAGCGCTCATCAAACTTCCCATTGCAATGGCTGCACACATCATGAGTGCCCAACCAAACTTCTTCATTTCAATTTTCATACTTCTTTAGTTTTTGGAACTTGTTTGTTTTCTTAAAACAGTTAGTTTCTCTATGTATATTTAAAAACTATACCCTATTGTCAGGTTGTAGTTGCGCCCGGGTTTGTAACTGCGGGTCACTTCCTCGATAGTGCGCTTTTTCCCGTTCACTTTCACGTCTTCAAATTGCTTGAAGTAATAGCGTTCTGCCAGCAAGTCGCGTATGGCAGCTTTTACTTCCCAGTTTCCCCACTTCTTGCTCAACGAGAGGTCGATGCTGTTGCGTGGCATCTCGTACGAGTTCGGAATGTTGCGGGCATCGCCTTCCGAAGAACTTCCGTAGCGGTTTCCCACCCCGATGATACGCTTGCCTATGCGGTTGTAGAGCACGGCGGCATTCCATCCCTTCTCCTGATTGTTATAGAAGATTCCTGTGTTGATGAGGTAGGGGGATTGTCCCTGCATGGGGCGGTCTATATTATTGGTACCTTCGTTGAATTGCACCTTACTCTCTATCCATGCTCCGTTGAAGGAGAAACTGAAGTCTCTCAGCCCGATGAAGTCGAGGTTTTTGCGGATGTCCACCTCTATACCATAATTATTGGCGCCTTTAGCATTGAGATAGGAGTAGATGGGGTCTGTTCCTCCCGACATGGTGTAAGTCCACTCGATGGGGTTGTTGAAGTGCTTGTAGAACAAGGCTACGGAAATCTGTTCGCCATTGCTCGGATACCATTCGTAGCGCAAGTCTACGTTCTCGATATAGGCAGCTTTCAGGTCGGCATTACCCATCACGCTACTACCCAGGTCGAAGTCATAGTACACCGAAGTGGAGAGTTCTCGGAACTCGGGGCGGTTTACCGACTTTCCGTAAGCTACGCGGAACTGGTGTTTCTCGCTCAGTTTGTAGGCGGCATTGATAGAGGGGAACAGGTCTTTGTAGTCATAGTCTGTGCTGTGCTTGCTCTCTTCGTATTGCTTGGTGTTCATTATCAACTCCTGGTGGGTATACTCGTAGCGGGCTCCGGCATAGAAGTTGAAAGCACCTACGGGCACATTGATGCCTACATAGCCGGACACTTGGGTGTTCTTGCCTTCGTAGTTGTTCATGTAGTTTACTACTTCTTGCATATAGAGCTTGTCCGGGCCGTAGTTGGAATCTATCAAGACATTGCTTGCCAGGTCCTCATCGTACTCGAATCCTGCCGGCAGATTGTTCTGAGGTTGCCAGTAGTACTGGAATTCGCGGGTATTGTAAGTACGCGTGCGGTATTCGCCATAGACTCCTGCTTTCAGGGTCGGCTCCACTTCACCGAACTGGAATTCGCGGCGATAGTTGGCGTTGGCTGAAGCGATATGTTCGTCCAGTCTGGTGAATTCGCGCTTGATGCGATAGAGGCTCATGGTAGCATTGGTACGGTCGGTACGTTCTATAAGGCGACGGTCCGGTAGATCGCGGTTGGCATAAGCGTAGCCTACGCTCCAGTCCAGGTGATTGTCATCGAAGGTATGCTTACCTGTGAACTGAGTGTTATAGGTGGTTCGGCTGGAGTAGTAGTACTCCAGATTATTGATTTTATCGGGCTGGGCGTTGAAACCTACGCGCTCCGAGTAGCGGTCTTTGGCTATCTGGTTGAAGATGTTCTTCCATTCGTAGTGGTGATTGCTGTTGCGTGGCTGGAAGGTCAGGTTCAACATAGCACCCAGGCGAACATCATTGCTGTACTGATTGTCCGTGGCCTTACGCATGAACACTTCTTTGTCATTGGTTACGTCATAAGGACCATAGAGCGAATTCTCCATGTCGAGGTAAGTCTTGTAGCTGTTGCTGTAGTTTACGGCGGCTAGTAAGCCATACATGCGTCCGCTTTCGGTTTCCCAGCGGCGGTTATAGGCCATATTCAGTTTCAGGTCGCCCAGAGGACTGATGGTCTTTAGCGTCCAGTCGTTGTGGAAGCCGTTGTTCAGCACATCCACGCGGGGATTGTTGCCCGTGTCGTATCCCGGATACATATTCAACTTGCCCTTCATCCCGGCATCCAGACTACGGAATCCGCTCCCGAAGCCCAGCCAATCCATGCTGCTGCCTTTACTGTGAAGGAAATCCTTGAAGTGCGTCTGGTCGTTGATGCTGGTTCCTACGGAGATATTGAAGCTGTTGCTGCTGGGCATATCCTTGGTGTTTATCAGGATAAATCCGCCGGTGAAGTCTGCAGGATATTCAGGTGCGGGACTCTTTACGATGACCATATTATCGAGTTGCGAGGAGGGGATGATGTCGAACGAGAAGGCGCGTGAGTCGGCCTCGGAGCTGGGTACGGCACTACCGTTCATCCATACGTTGTTGTATCGCTGGGAGAGCCCGCGTACCATCACGAATTTCTCGTCGATGATGGAGACACCCGGTACACGCTTGATGACTTCGGATGCATCCTTGTCTTGTGTTTTGGCTATCTGCTGGGCAGATACACCACTTTGTACAACCAGGCTGCGGCGTTGTTCCTGCATCAGGGCTACTTCGTTGTTCTTCTTGGCAACGGCGGTCACGGAGACTTCGCCCAGCGACTGTGAGTCGCTTTCCATTTCAAAGTTCAGTTCGGTGTTACCCTTCACTTTCACGTTGGGCAACGATATATCGCGGTATCCTATATATTTCACGACTACAGTGTATGTCCCGTCTTTCACTTCCAGGGTGTAGTCACCGTCCAGTCCGGCCACTACGCCCAGCGTGGTGCCTTCTATTTGTACAGTGGCACCGGTCAGCGGTTCCTTGGTTTGCTTGTCCAGAACTGTTCCTTTGATGTTACCGGCCATGGCAGCCATGGCGGAGAGTGTCAGTAATAAAATAAGGAAAAGAACTTTTCCTAAATCCAGTTTCATGCTCATTGTCTATTATTTCTTTTTCTTTATCCGCCGCAAAGGTGAGACAATTATGTTACGTTGATAATACGCAGAGCATACATTTCTTTTTCATAAGTATTGCAAATATGTTACTTGGTTCTGTGGGCATATTTCAGCAAGTTTGCAATGATATCATAAAAAAGAAATACTAAGGATTGCTTATTGGAGTTTTATGTCTACATTTGTAACTTAATCCAATTGTAAAGACATGGCAACTTCTACTTATGATGATAGTGAACGCTTCCGCCGGCTCTCCACCTTGGGGAGAATAGGATGGTGGGAAGCTGATTTTTCCTCAAAACAATATCTCTGTTCCGAATATGTATGTAATTTGTTTGGAATAGAAGGAGATACGTTGAGTTTTGAAGATTTCTATCAGATGATACGTGAAGATTACCGGGTTCGTATCGCCCACGAGTTTGCATTTGCACAAAACTTAGATGTTTACGAACAAACCTTTCCCATTAATTCTGCCGAGGGAGTTGTATGGATACATTCGCGTGTAGGCTATAAAGAACGCCTGCCGAATGGAGAACCGACAAAGACTTTCGGCGTGTTGCAGCGTGTGGAAGCACCGGAGGATGAACGGGAAAAGACGGCAGCACAGCGTGTCAATGACTTGCTGTATCGCCAAAACTCCATTTCCCATTCTTTATTCCGTTTCTTGAAAGATGAAGAGATGGGGTCGGGCATTTATGAGATATTGAGAGATATCCTCGACTTCTTTCATGGTGGTCGCGTATATATATTCGAATACGATGAAGACTACCAGTATCAGGATTGTACATATGAAGTAGTGACACCGGGTGTAGCCCCCGAGATAGATGTTCTGCAGAAACTGCCTACTGAGTGCATTCCGTGGTGGACTGAACAAATCATGAAGCAAACGCCTATTTTATTGGAATCGTTGAATCAACTGCCTGAAGAGGCTTTTGGGGAGTATGAAGTATTGTCCAAGCAAAATATCAAGTCCCTTATGGTTGTTCCGCTGGTTACAGAACACCAGGTGTGGGGATATATGGGGGTTGATTTGGTGGACCGCCATGTGTTATGGTCAAATGAAGATTATCAGTGGTTGAGTTCTTTGGCTAACATTGTGGGTATCTGCATTGAACTGCGCAAGGCGAAGGATGATGCTGTTCGTGAGCGGAGTTTCCTCGGCAATTTATTCCGTTATATGCCTTTGGGATATGTACGTATGTCCATTGTGCGTGATAAGGAGGATAAGCCTTGCGATTACCGGGTAACGGATGCAAACCAGATACTTTCTGATTTCTTGGGAACAGAGGTGTCGGAATATGTGGGGAAGCTGGCATCTACTTTCTATAGCGATGTGACGTCGAAACTGGAATTGTTGATCGAGATATTGGAAACCGGATTGCATAAAGAACTCGACCTCTGTTTTGAACGTAGCGGTAGACTTTGCCATGTTGTGATGTATTCTCCCGAAAAGAATGAGGTGGTTGCCTTGTTCCTGGATACAACAGAGACTATACAGGCACATCAGGCTTTGGACCGCAGTGAGAAGTTGTTCCGCAATATCTTCACCAACATTCCTGCCGGAGTGGAGATATATGATAAGGATGGCTACATGGTGGATATCAACAATGAGGATATGGAGATATTCGGCGTTCGGGATAAATCGGACGTGATAGGTGTCAATCTGTTTATGAATCCCAATCTTCCTCCCCAGTTGGTAGAGCGGATACGGACGGAAGATAGTGTTGACTTTCGCTTGGATTATTCGTTTGAGCGTACTCCCGGTTATTATTCTGCTGCCAAGAACGGTGTAATCAATCTCTATACCAAGGTGAGCAAGATTTATGACAGCAAGGGAAACTTTACCGGTTATGCCTTTATTAATATAGATAATACGGAACGGATTGACGCGTTGAGCCGTATTTGCGATTTTGAGAACTTCTTCCTGCTTATTTCCGACTATGCCAAGGTGGGCTATGCCAAGCTGAACCTGCTCGACCGGAAGGGCTATGCCATCAAGCAATGGTATAAGAATATGGGTGAGGATGAGAATACTCCATTGGCAGACGTTGTAGGTGTTTATGGGAAAATGCATCCCGATGACAGAAAGCGGATGCTGGACTTCTTTCGGAAAGCGCGTGCGGGTGAAGCTAAAGACTTCAAAGGAGAGATGCGTGTTGAGCGTCCGGGAGAGAAGAATGTATGGAATTGGGTGCGCACCAACGTTGTTGTCAATCTGTATGACCCGGAGAACGGGCAGATAGAATTAATAGGAATCAACTACGATATTACGGAATTGAAAGAAACGGAGACGAAGCTGATTGAGGCTAAAGAGAAGGCAGAAATGGCAGACCGCCTGAAGAGTGCTTTTCTGGCCAACATGAGCCATGAGATTCGTACCCCACTGAATGCGATAGTCGGCTTTTCCAGCCTGATGGCAGAATCGGAAGATGTGGAAGAGAAACTGCAATATATGGCTATTGTAGAGGAGAATAATGACTTGCTGCTGCAACTGATTTCCGATATCCTGGACTTGTCGAAGATTGAAGCAGGTACTTTCGATTTTGTGGAGAAAGAGCTGGATGTAAATCTTCTATGCGAAGATATAGTACGTGCCATGAAGATGAAGGTGAAACCGGGGGTTGAGATTATCTTTGACCGCCATTTGCCGGAATGCCAGATTGTAAGCGACCGCAATCGCCTGAACCAGGTTATTGCCAACTTTGTGAATAATGCCATTAAGTTTACCTCTACGGGCAGTATTCGTGTGGGGTATGAGCAGATAGATGAAACCCATCTGCGTTTTTATGTAACTGATACGGGAATAGGCATCGAGCCGGAAAGGCAGGCGGAAATTTTCGACCGTTTCGTTAAATTGAACACATTTGTTCATGGAACCGGATTGGGGCTTTCCATCAGTAGGAGCATCATAGAACAACTGGGAGGCGAGATAGGAGTGGATAGTGAAGTGGGCAAGGGGTCTTGCTTCTGGTTTGTACTGCCGATTTGTGATAAATGATTATTTATCACAAACCGGTAGATATTCTCAAGTGCAGGTTACAAGCGTATCATGCTGCCAGCGCTACCGCCAGCAGCAATCCCAGAAAGAGCATGTTGCGTGAAGTCTCTCCCAGTATCCGGTTCAGTTTCTCTCCGCTACGGATGCTTACCATCTTGCGCCACGTCAGTGCATGCATATAGAAGTAGACGCAGGGCGCCCAGATGAATTCGAGTGGCGTCAGTCTGCCGCTATATATAAACCACAGGCAGAGCAATACAGCGGCAATGCCCAGTCCTAAATACATATTCCTGCCGAAGGCTTCACCGAAGCGTACCACCAGTGTGCGCTTACCGCTCACCACATCCTGTTCGCGGTCGCGATAGTTGTTCACCATCAGCAACGTGTCTATTGCCAGTCCACTGACGAGCGAGAGTATCACTACATCCATGTTCAGCGTATATGCCTGCACGTAGTATGTGCCACCTACGGGTACAAAACCGAAGAACACCAGCACCAGTACATCGCCCCATCCGCGATAGGACAAAACAGTGGTATAAAGGAAGGCAAACAGTATGCACACCACGCCCAACACTACCAGTTCCCAGCCTCCGTGGGGCAACTGTCCCCATACGGCAAAAAGCAATCCGAGTCCCGCGAGGCACGACACCGTCAGCATGACGCCTATCCCCACCTTCATGGCTCCGGGTGTAATCCATCCTTCGGCACAAGCACGCTTGGGACCGAGGCGGTCTTCGCGGTCGGTTCCTTTCAGATAGTCGAACAAGTCATTGATGAAGTTGGCGGCAATCTGCATGCCGCAGGCAAAGAGGGCACACAGCAGGGCAGGCGTTGTTTTGAACTGTCCGTCTCCGAAAGCCAGTGCGCTACCCAGCAGCACGGGGATAACGGCAGCCGTCAGTGTCTTGGGACGTGCGGCAAGCAGCCATGCACGAAGGGAGTTTTGCTTGATATTTTTCATTTCTATTAATTAAATAGTATCAAAGTTTATTGTCCGGCAGTAGTACTACTCCTTGTTTCTTCTTTCCGTCCATCTTCACTACGAGCGGCTGCTCGAAGTGCACGTGGCGCAGATACTTCGTCTCGTGTACAGCCGGCTGTGCATTGAGGAAGTCCTGATTGTACACTCCGTCATTCATAAACGCATTGATGGTGAAGTATCCCACACCGAATGAGGTCAGATTCTGAAAGAAGTGTGTTCCCTGGCTGGGGTCTACACGGTAATTCGTCAGTCCGGCTTCCACTATCACGCGGGCGGCGCTGATGTGCGGCCACTTCACGGGGATGCCCAGCCAGGTGTCGCTGCTTCCCCAACGTCCGGGACCCACCAGGACATAGTTCCGGTTCTCATCCAGGAATTGCTGGTTCAGTTTTTCTATCTCCCAGGCTATCTCCTGATTATGGGAAGCACTGTAATCATCCGTTTTCACATAGATGATGTCGTGGATGTCGTTCATGATGCCGTGTCCCAGTGAGTTGTGGGAGCGTAGCAACGTCTGCTCGTCGGGGATGGCGGTGAGGTCTTCGTCCAACATCTCCTTACTGTCCACGATGGGGCGGATTTGCAACAGATAGAAAGTCCCGGTCTTATCCTTTTCGCGGCTCATGGTGGCGGCAAATTCTATCTCTACCGGGCGGCGCATCTCTTGCTCGCCATACTTCAGCACAAGTTGCAGGATGCGGGGCAGCGGGAATACGTCGTGCTGCAAGATGTTGGCAAACGTAATGACTTTGCGCCCGCCGGGGTATAGCCCGTCGCGTATCACCTGGTCGTAGGGGTCGTAGGTAGAGGCGATGTAGTTCAGCGAACCATCCTTTTCCGCTTCCTTCACGTGCAGTTTCAGCAGGTTGAAGCCGTCATCTATGGAGAAATCCTGTCCGGCATTGCGCAGGTCGAGGGCATAGAAACGGGTTTGCGTCTCTTTGAGTGCGATGTCCAGTTCGCTGGTTTGCAGCACTTGGCTGGGGTGATAGGGGGAGAAGCGGAGCGTCATGCCGCCGTCTACAATATATTTTCCCAAGCCGAGTGCCAGGTTGACGATACCTTCTTCCGCCTGCTCGTCCCCGATGGGGTAGTAGTTGAGCGAACGCGCCACACCGGACATACTGGGATAATAACGGTCGCCATACTGGTTGCCGACTACCTCTTGCAGGATGACGGCCATCTTCTCCTGGTCGATGACGTTGCTGGTGGCCTGCATATAAGCCTTTGAGTCGCGGAAGTAAACCGAAGCATATACTCCCTTGATGGCATCGCTCAGCATACGCAGCATTTCGTATTTATCGTCCAGATAGGGGATCATATAGGTGTTGTAAATGCCTGCAAACGGTTGGTAGTGCGAATCTTCGAGCAATGAAGACGAGCGGATGGCAATGGGCGACTTCACTACATCGAAGAAGGTGAAGAAGTCTTCCACCAACCGGTCGGGCAGTTTGGCTTTGAGGAAGTAGCGCAGTATCAGGTCGTCGTCTGCATCCGACAGGGCTATCTGATACAGATTATTGGCATCCATGAACTCATCGAACACGTCGGTACACAGTACCACAGTCTTCGGAATGGCTACACAGGCATTCTCAAAGTCCTCAAATTCGGGGTGATGCTTCACCATATTGTCGATGAATGCCAATCCGCGGCCTTTGCCTCCCAACGAGCCGTCGCCGATGCGGGCAAAGTTGGAGTAACGGTCGAAGCGGTCGCGCTTAAAGACGGCTACCACGCCCTGGTTCTTCATCTTGCGGTACTTCACGATGGCCTCGAAGATGATTTTACGGTGGGCATCCACATCTTGCAGACTGTTCCAGGTGATGGGTTTCAAGAACTCGGCAACAGGGAACATGGCACGTGAGTAGAGCCAGCGGCTGACGTGGTTGCGGCTGATATGGTAGAGGAATGACTCTGCCGGCACGGCAAAAAGAATATTCTGCAGCTCTTTCAGATTCTTTACGCGGGCTATCTCTTCCAATGTATCCGGGTTGCGGAAGATGAAGTCGCCGAAACCGAAGTTGTCCGATACGATGCGGCGCAAGTCCACATCCATCTTCTTTGAGTTCTTGTCGATAAAAGCGGCATCGTACTTGGCAGCGTATGCAGCATTGTCCGACTCGGAAGACTGTATAATAAGGGGAACGAACGGGTCTTCCTTCCGTATGGCGGCACATAGCTTTATGCCCGCCAGTCCGTCTTTCTCGCCGCGTTCTACGCGGGGGAAGCGTACATCGGTAATCACTCCCAGTATATTGTTCTTATATTTCTCGTAGAGGTTGATGGCTTCCTCATAGGTACGTGCCAGCACAATCTTGGGGCGCCCCCTCATGCGCAGTGTGCGTTGGTGGGCATTCAGCGCTTCGGTAGAGAATTCCTGGCTCTGCTTCAATACGAATTTATACAGGTTGGGCAGGATGGAGGAGTAGAAACGGATGCCGTCTTCCACCACCAGAATCAACTGCACACCCACTTCGTTGACGTCATGCTCCAGGTTCATCTTATCTTCTATCAACTTGATGATGGAGACCAGCAGGTCAGTGTTTCCCAGCCAGCAGAATACATATTCGAAAGGACTGAGGTCTTCGTTGGCGATGCGCTTGGTGATGCCGTGGCTGAAAGGTGTCAATATCACCATGGGAATGTGCTCGTACTGGCTTTTGATTTGTCGCGCCACGTCGAAGCTGTCATTGTCTCCCGTACCCGGCATGCAGATGATGAGGTCGAAAGAGATGATGTCGAGCTGCGCCAATGCTTCTTCGCAAGTAGATACTTGTGTAAAGCGTGGCGGGTAGCGCAGGGAGAGGGACGTATATTCGTTGAATATCTTCTCGTCAATTCGGCCGTCATCTTCCAGCATGAAGGCATCGTAAGGATTGGCTATCAGAAGAACGTTGAAGATGCGCCGCGTCATGAGGTTGGCGAACTGCGTGTCCTTGAAATAGAGCTGGTTTAATTTATACTTACTGAGCATCGTTTCTCCAATTTTGTTGGTTTATAGGGCAAAAGTAATAGAAATCGAACCTATTCGGATAGTTTATCGACCACTTTTTTTATTTTTGTCCGTAATATTGCAGTCATAAAGCAATTATTTCTAATAAATAGATAAGCCCTTATGATGACAAAATACGTACCTGGTTCGGAGCAACTCCAATACAAGTCCAATGCAACTCCAATGCAAGTCCAATCCTATAGCATTGGAGATGCTACGGAGATACTATACAGGAGATACGTTCTATGTACGCTTCTGGTACTATGGATGTCTGTTTTTGTGGCCGCCGATTTATTTGCCGGTTCTTTCCAGCCTTTGAGCGTGAGAGAAGGGTTGAGCAGCCGGCAGGTGTTTCAGATAAACAAGGACTCTGTGGGTTTTGTCTGGGCATACACTCATATGGGGATAGACCGGTATGACGGAAACGAGATAAAGCACTACGGGTTGGGCGAGACGGATGACTCTAAAGACCATATTCAGTCTTCCACCATTATGACCTGCGATAAAGCGGGCAACATTTGGGTGGCTTTGAAGAATGGAAAGGTGTATGCGTATGACAGGCAAACCGATTCATTCAGGTTGCGTGTCGACTTATCGAAAAGTTTGCCTTCTACGGCTTTGTATAATATTCTGTTCGATGCTGGCAACCATCTTTGGTTGTGTACCTCCGACGGTATTTATTCCTGGCAAGAGAAGACGGGTGCTTCTCTTGCCGGCCTGAAAGGGCATGGCGTGAATTGTCTTGTCCAGGTCAGTGATGAACAGTTCTTTGCAGGAACCACTAAGGGCGCCTATCAGCTGACCAAGGGAGCGGCGGTACATTCCTTTACGGAGCAACCGGTAGAACTTCCGATGGAAATGCATGTAGAAGAACTCTGTACTTCGGGCAGCAGATTGTTTTTAGGTACTTTCTCCAATGGGGTTTTTGTGCTGGATCGGACCTCGCAGCAAATACAGTCTTTGAATGACTTCGTGCCCCATGTCCCTATCCGCGCTTTTGCAAAAGCCAAAGACGGTACTCTGCTGATTGGAGCAGACGGTGCAGGAGTTTTTAAGGTTGATGCCGTGACGGGTGAACTCCTAAATCACTACACGACCGATGAAGATGATGAAAAAAGCCTGAATGGCAATACTGTGTCAGATATCTGCGTAGACGAATATGGAGGCATTTGGGTCAGTACTTCTACAAATGGCATCAGCTACCTGGGCTCTGATATACCTGATATCCATAGAATCACACACACACGGAATAACAGCAATTCTTTGAAGTCAGATCATGTCAATGTCTTGTTCCAGGACTCGGAAGGAGACTGCTGGTATGGTACGAACAATGGTGTCAGCCTTTATCAGTCTAAGCTGCAGAAGTGGACTCATTTCCTGGATGGATTGGGGCATAGTGCAAAGGTAGTATTGGCACTTGCCGAAGATGCAAATGGAAGCATCTGGGTGGGCGGCTATGGAACCGGAGTCTACTGCATCCATAAAAAGACGGGGCGGGTACGGAAGATAGAGACGAGAAACCAGCATTCGGACAAGGGAATGGCGACAGATTATATTTATGCTATCTATTCGGAAGGAGATAATCTTTGGTTTGGCGGTATAGAGGGCGAATTGACCTGTTATGATACACGGACGGACACCTATGCCTATTATCCGATGGACTGCATCGGAGACATAAAGCCGGGAAAAGACGGTACATTGTTGATTGCCGCTTGCGAAGGATTGGCCGTCTTTGATAAGACTACCGGAGAAACGCAGTGGTACAGACAGTTTGGTGATGTTTCGCTGCATTATCCTATCCGCTGCCTCATACGGTCTTTGTCCGGAGATATATGGATGGCTACTGATGGCGAAGGGCTGATACGTTTTAATCCTGATAATAAAGAGGTACATACCTATACTACGAATGACGGACTGGCGTCCAATTCCATCAATAGCTTGTTGGAAGATAATGAAGGGCGCATTTGGTTCAGTACGGAGAAAGAACTCTACTGTCTGGACTTAGCCGAGAATGTTATTATCAATGCCAATGATTTCCTGGGTATATCCTGGGGGTATTATAATCCGAATGCTGCCGTTAAACTGGATAACGGGTATCTTGCTTTCGGCACGGCAGAGGGCGCAATCACCTTTGCTCCCTCACTGAACTTCGGGCAACATGATTCCCTTGACTTGATATTTACGGATTTTAAACTGCTTTATGAATCGGTGAAGGCAGGCTTGGAAGGCTCCCTTCTCAAAACAAATATCAATGATACGCAGGAGGTGGGATTGAAGTATAACCAGAATTCTTTCTCCATATCTTTCTCAGCTATCAACTTTACATCTCCGCATCGGATAAGATATGAGTATATGCTGGATGGTTACAATGAACAGTGGGAGCACTCCAATACGGTGCGTAGTGTGAACTATATGAACCTTTCACCCGGCAGTTATACCTTCTGCCTGCGGGCATTCGACAAATATACAGGGCAGCAGATTGGTGAACGCAGTCTGGAGATTGTTATCAATCATCCTTACTGGATTTCGTGGTGGGCACTGCTCATCTATTTTATCCTGATAGCTGTGTTTGTGTATATGTGCCTTCTGTATCGCAAGCATAAGGCTAATGAAGACAAGGTGAAAGAAAAAATACGTTCTTTTATCAGTATTGCACACGATATACGTACTCCGGTAACTCTGATAAAAGCACCTTTGAGCGAACTCGAAACGCAGGAAGAACTTCCGGAGGCGAGCAAAAAGACGGTAGCAGTGGCTGCGAAGAATGTGGAGAAATTGCTAAGTATGATTACCAAGTTGCTCGATTTGCAGAAAGCGGAAATGCATGCCGAATGCCTGAAACTCTCCCGGTATGATATCAAGGCCTATCTGGAAGAGAAAATGGCGGAGTTCCGTCTGGCAGCCATGCAAAAGGGGGTTGAACTGCAACTGGAAGTGGAATCCGGTATGCCCGAAGTGTGGATTGACAGGGAAAAGATGGATCATATCATAGACAACTTGCTCTCCAATGCACTGAAATATACCGAGAATGGAACGATTCATATCGTTGTGAAGACAGAGAAGAAGAAATGGTCGATTGAAATCAGAGACACGGGTATCGGCATTCCGAAGGAGGAACAGGGTAATATCTTCCATGAGTACTACCGGGCACAGAATGCCATGAGCTTTGGAGAAACCGGTTCGGGCATCGGGCTGATGATCACCCGCCGGGTGGTGAAGCAGCATCATGGCAATATCTCGTTCAGCAGTGTAGAGGGGAAAGGGACGACGTTTACCGTGACCTTCCCTCTGAAAATAAAATCGAGCGTGGTTGTTGAATCTAAAGAAGATAACCAAGGGGCACCCGCTACGGCCGGCACTCCCCAAGAGAGGGCGGAAGATGCCGGTAAGAACGTGCTCCTGCTGGCCGAAGACGATCCGGACATGCGGGAATACCTGATGAACAGTCTTTCTTCCGAATATAAGGTGATTGGCGTTCCCGATGGTGGAAAAGCCCTGGAGATGGCGAAAGAAATCAATCCCGATATAATCATCTCGGATATCGTGATGCCCGTACTCGAAGGGGATGAATTGTGCCGCATCCTAAAGTCATCCGTCGACACGAGCCATATTCCTATTATCTTGTTGACGGCGCTTAGTGAAAGGGAGAATATCATCTTCGGACTGGAAGCCGGTGCAAACGATTATATCATCAAGCCTTTCGACCTCTCCGTCTTGAAAGCGCGGATAAGGAACATTCTCCAGAGCAGGCAGCACTTGCGCGAAACCGTATTGTCTATGGACCCCCGGCCGGAAGAGACGGACTATACCAGCCAGTTGGACAAGGAGTTTTTAGACAAGGTGATGATAGTAGTAGATGAAGAACTTTCCAATTCGGAATTTGCCATCAATGACTTCTGCCGGAAGTTGGGCATGAGCCGCACTTCTGTATATAACAAGATAAAAACGCTGACCGGACAAGGACCTAATGACTTTATCCGCATTGTCCGTCTGAACAAGGCGAAAGAACTCCTGGCTTCCCAGCGATACTCTATCTCTGAGGTTGCCAATATGGTAGGGTTTGCCGACCCGAAATACTTCAGTACATGCTTTAAAAAGCAATTTGGCATCAGTCCCAGCAAAATTTAGAGTAATAAAGACTGTTTTTCTACCGCTACGGATAAGTATTCTACCTTTTTTGATAAATAATGAACCCTTATCCCGCTGATAGTGCGTAACATTGTAGACGATAAATAATATCAAAAAACACATATAAGATGGAAACGTATTTAGGTCTTGATTTAGGCGGCACCAAACTGCTGATTGGCGAGGTGGATAGCCGTGGCAATATTTTAAGGTATAAAAAGTATGATTCAGGGTACTTTAACCAGAAAGCTGCACTGGAAATAGTAAAAGCATCACTCGATGATTATATTCGGACAGTGGGCTGGTACGACCAGAAACCGGTAGGTATGGGCGTAGGGTTGATAGGACGGGTAGATCCCAATGAGGGAATCTGGTTGCAGATAGACCCCAGTCGTACGCAGCCGATAGAACTGGCCAAGGAATTATCTGAAACCTATGGTATGCCTTGCCATATAGACAATGATGTGAAAAGTGCTACCAGAGCCGAACGCGTATGGGGATTCGGACAAATCTCCAAAAACTTCATTTATATGAATGTGGGTACCGGTATCGCTGTAGGTGTAGTGATAAACGGCAGACAAATCCGTGGAAGCCATTTCAATGCCGGTGAGGTAGGACACTTGCGTGTAGGAGTAAATGTTGGCATCAAATGCGGTTGCGGAAGAATGGATTGCGTGGAGGCCATTGCTGCGGGCATCGGGTTTGATAACTGTGCCCGTCTGCTTCGCGACCAATATGAGACAAACCTGCATATTCCTGCTGATAAGGGGGAACGGGTGCGTGTCAGCGAAGTGTTCGCACTCGCCCAGAAGGGCGATCCTCTTTGCACGGTGCTGGTGGAGAATGCGTCGGAAGCCATTGCGAACCTTATTATGAATATGGTACGTGTGATCGACCCGGATACGGTAGTCCTGGGAGGCGGTGTAGTGGCAGACGGATATATGCACGGGAAAATTCTGGAGAAGTTGCAACCTACCACGATGCGTTTTGTCAGCAATGGGGTTGTCATTACCAAATTGAATCCCGGCTTTATCGGTCTTTTGGGAGCGGGTGCAGTAGCTATGAATATGTAAAATCGTAAATATCATGATAACAATTACAAATAATGAAAGAAAGTTTGATTGCGCAGCAGCCTGGCGTGTCATCGGACAAATTCTGAACAAGCCGGAGAGTGTCATCGGACTTTCTACCGGGCGTACCACAGGTAATCTTCACCGCTTGATCGGGGAAATATATACCCAATATCCTTTTGATGTAACATCCACCACTTTCTTTGGATTGGATGAAGTGACGAATGTTCCTCGTGAGTATGCAGGTGCTTGTTATACCATGCTGAAAACGGAATTAATGGATACTCTGGGCATTCGGGAAGAGAATTTCCTGATGCTTCCCACCGTTTCGGATAATTTTGCGAAGGCTTGCAAGGACTTCCAGCAAGAGATTGCAAACCGGGGAGGAATCGACCTGTTAATTTTGGGGCTGGGAGAAAACGGACATTTAGGTTTCAACCAACCGGGAAATCCTTTTAATATGGAAACATGGGTCACCAGTATGCATGCCGATTTGGAGGTACGCATCCGCAGGGAGACGAATACCCCGCCTGAAAAGGAATTGGGTGGTATTACACTGGGAGTGAAGAATATCATGCAGGCCCGTAAGATTGTTTTGGTTGCCAAAGGCACAAATAAAACGGATATTGTCAAGGAAATGCTGGAAGGCCCTATCACTACTGATGTGCCGGCTTCCATCCTTCAACTCCATCCCAATTGTGAGTTCCTGTTGGACAGTGCGGCGGCTTCCAAACTCTCTCATTCCTACCGACTACTAACTACTGCCTACTAACTACTAAAGCCTTATGATACAACAAGAAAAACAGATAAATTATGTGGGGCCCTTCATCACGATGGTGTTCCTGTTCTTCATAGTCGGTTTCCTTACCACTGCCAATACCCAGTTTCAGGGGCCTCTGAAGGAAGCTTTCCTTTCGGAAGTGGGCGGGCTGAAAAATACCTTTGCCACGCTGATTACCTTTTCCTGGTTTCTCGCCTATCCGGTGTGCGGCGGGGTAGGATCGGCATGGATCAGTAAGCACGGCTATAAGGGTACGTTGATGCGTGGACTTCTGGTGATGATTGCAGGCCTGGGTTTGTTTTTTGTCTCTTCTTATTTTGCTGTCCACTTTCCCGAGGCTAACTGGCATGTGGGTGAGAATGTGATTCCCGGTGGTTTCCTTATCTTCCTGTTAGGCTCTTTCGTAGTCGGGGCTTCGGCTACTATCCTTCAGGTGGTTATCAATCCTTATCTTACGGCTTGCCATGTGAAGGGAACCCAGTCTATTCAGCGCATGGCGATAGGCGGGTCTGCCAATTCCGTAGGAACTACCCTGGCTCCTTATTTTGTGACGGGCGTGGTTTTTGGCGGTCTGGCAATGGAGGACATCCAGATAAACCAATTGATGATGCCGTTCTTTGCTTTGATGGCAGTGATTTCCCTGATCGTCTTATTATTGATGCGGCTGTCTTTGCCTGATATACAGGGAACCAGAGTGGAGAAGGGCGAAAAGCTGGAAAAGAGTGTCTGGTCGTTCAGTCATTTGACTCTGGGTGTGGTGGCTATCTTCTTTTATGTAGGTTGCGAGGTTTGTATCGGTGCCAATATCAATATGTATGCCATTGAGATGGGCTATGCTTCTCCGGCGCTGATGGCTACGCTCTATTGGGGCGGAATGCTTGTAGGGCGTTTGGTAGGCAGCTCGTTGAGCAAGATTTCTCCGCGTGTGCAGTTGACGGTTACCACGATATTGGCGGGAGTGCTTGCTTTGGTTGCCATTCTGCTGAATAACCCGTGGCTGCTTACAGCAGTGGGATTGTTCCACTCCATTATGTGGGGAGCGATATTTACCTTGTCTGTAGCCCATTTGGGGAAATATACATCGGTAGCTTCCGGTGTCTTTATGATTGGTGTGGTAGGCGGTGCCATTCTGCCATTGTTGCAAGGCGTGCTTGCCGATGTGCTCGGTGGCTGGAGATGGTCCTGGTGCATTGTGCTGCTGGGCGAGGCATTTATGCTGTACTATGCATTGATAGGTTCACGAGTTCGTCAAACGGCTGGTTAATTATAATACTTATGAAGAAACTTAGAATGATTTTGTTGGCTGCGTTGGGTGTATTCATCTCATGCAGCAGTGTGAAGGCGGAGAAGCATCAGACAAGCGCCCCGGATTCTAAAGTGGTGGTAGCATACGTCACTTCCTGGAGTGAGGTGATGCCCGAACCGCAGTACATGACGCATATCAACTATGCTTTTGGTCATGTGAACGAGGCTTTCAATGGTGTCAAAGTAGACAACGAAGAACGCCTCCGGCGGATTGTAGCCTTGAAGCAACAGAAACCGGAGTTGAAAGTATTGCTTTCCATCGGTGGTTGGGGAAGCGGACGTTTCAGCGAAATGGTTGCCAATAATAAATATCGCCAGGCTTTTGCCAAAGATTGCCAGCGCGTGGTGAAAGAGTTCGGGTTGGATGGCATTGATATTGATTGGGAATATCCTACAAGTTCTGCCGCCGGCATTTCTTCTTCACCGGATGATACCAAGAACTTTACCCTTTTGATGCGCGATATTCGGAAAGCCATCGGCAAGAAGAAACAATTGACTCTGGCAACGGTGGCTTCGGGCGAGTATATTGATTTTCCTGCCATCCTTCCGTATATTGATTTTGTGAATATCATGTCCTACGATATGGCTTCGGCTCCCAAACATCATTCCGCCTTGTTCCGTTCGGAGAATAGTGGAGATATTACAGGGGCGGAAGCGGTAGCTGCACATCTCAAAGCAGGTGTTCCTGCATCCAAATTGGTGATGGGTATGCCTTTCTACGGCCGTGGCGGTAATGGTTTCCCGAACTTCCAAGACTTTAATAAGGTAGGCCATTCCAAAGATTATACAGAGAAATGGGATGAGGGTGCTAAAGTTCCCTATCTGGTAGACAGGGATAATACGCTTGTCTTCGGGTATGAAAATCCCCGTTCACTCGCTATAAAATGTCAGTATATCCTGAAGCAGAACCTGCTGGGCGGTATGTATTGGGATTATTCCGGCGATAACGAGCAGGGTGATTTGCGCCGCACCGTATACGAAAATCTGATAGAGCACAAGCCGTATGTCGATAATTTTTCTCATGTACTGGTGCTTACGGAAGGGGCCGGACAACATCGTGCTTTTTCTGACGTAGCATTGAAGTGGCTCATTGATACAGGAGAAGTGATGGGCTTCACTGTTTCAGTCATTAATAATGCCCAACCTGTCACGGAGCAATTCCTTTCCCAGTTCCAGCTTATCATTCAACTGGACTTCCCACCCTATACGTGGTCGAAAGAAGCTGAACAGGCTTTCGTCGATTATATAGATAATGGCAAGGGAGGCTGGATTGGTTTTCATCATGCCACGTTGCTGGGTGAGTTTGACGGTTATCCTCTGTGGCAATGGTTCTCTGATTTTATGGGAAGTATCCGCTTCAATAACTACATAGCTCCGCTTGCTGATGGTACGGTAGTAGTGGAAGACAATGAACATCCGGTGATGGCGGGTGTATCTTCCTCCTTCGTTCTGCCCAATGATGAATGGTACACTTATGATAAGAGTCCGCGTCCCAATGTCCGCGTGCTGGCACATGTCGATGAGGCTACTTATACACCGGCCTCGGATGTAAAGATGGGCGATCATCCAGTGATTTGGGTGAATGAACGGAAACAGGCACGGAACGTATATTTCCAGATGGGGCATAGTCCGAAGCTGTTCAATTCGGACGACTTTACCACAATGTTCAAGAATGCTATAGACTGGACGTTGGGAAGAAAATAAAGATTAAAGGTTTTTCAGGTACACATAGCAATAGGTATTTGCTTTTACTCCCGTATCGGTATTGTTGATAACTACCGATGCGGGAGTTTTTTATTCAATGGGTCAGTTACTTATCTCGAAAAGTTTGATATCTATCAAAAGAAGTTGAAAATCATATCTGTGTCGGTAAGCGAACTTCTTTTGATGGATATTGAACCTCCTTCATAATCGCTATTTCTACTTTTGGGAAGTATTAAGGAAACATAATTGTAACATTAAAAACAAGTATGCCCATGAGAAAAAGAACTGAAGAATGATTTTTTCACTCATAGTGAGTGACTCTTAACTACCTTTTAAATAATAAACTAATACTTTGTAAAATTTATGCAAAAGAGATTTCTATTGCTGCTTTGTGTCATTTGGTGCTCAGTGCAGCTGTTTGCTCAGCAAGTTAATGTAAAAGGAGTCGTTTATGACCCTACTGGCGATACCGTTCCAGGTGCCAGTGTCTATGTGAAAAGCAATACCACAATTGGTACAATTACGGACATTGACGGTAACTTTAGTTTGAATGCTAAAGTGGGTGATGTCCTCGTCATTTCGTTTGTCGGCTATGACCAGGCCGAGGTTAAAGTAACAGCCGGCAATCCTAAACTGATCGTCAATCTGAAAGACAATGCCAAGTTCCTCGACGAGGTTGTCGTGGTGGGCTATGGCGTACAAAAGAAGAAATTGGTGACCGGTGCTACCGTACAGGTAAAGGGTGATGAAATAGCCAAGATGAACACCGTTTCACCTCTTGGGGCACTCTCCAGCCAAACACCGGGTGTCTCTATCGTTTCTAATTCCGGTAAGCCGGGTGCAGGCTATAAAGTATCTATCCGTGGTCTTGGTACGATGGGTGATGCTTCCCCTATCTGTGTAATCGACGGTTTGGTAGGAGGTATTGATAATCTGAATGCTCTGAACCCGAATGATATAGAGAGCATCGACGTGCTGAAGGATGCCGCTTCTACTGCTATCTATGGTGCACGTGCCGCTAATGGTGTAATCCTTGTCACTACTAAGAAAGGCAAAGAAGGTAAAGCAGTCATTACGTTCGATACTTATATCGGTTGGCAGAACATTGCCCGCAAGCCCCAAGTGCTCAATGCCAAGGAATATGCCACAATCATGAACGAGGCCCAACTTAATGATGGTCTTGCTCCTTTCGACTTTGCCTCCATGGTGCCCAACTGGGACAAGATTGAAAGTGGTGAATGGAAAGGTACCAATTGGGTGGATGAGATTATCGGTAAGGATGCACCTCAACAGAACTACTCATTCGGCGTGAGCGGAGGAAATACACAAGGTAACTACTCCATTGGTTTAAGTTACACTTCTCAGGAAGGTATCATCGGACGTAACTACTTTACGTCGAAGTATGACCGTTATTCTGCCCGGATAAACTCAGAATGGACATTGATTAAGGGAAATAAATTCGATATCTTCAAGTTTGGTGAAAATCTGCAGATGAATATGACAACCAACGATGGTCTGGGTGTGCAGACTGATGGTCCTTATAACAATAATATCCGTTGGGCAATGGAAGCCTTCCCATTTATGACTGTTTACGATGATAATGGGGACTTCTCCAAATGTATCGGTTACTGGAGCGCACTACGTGCAAACCCTGTGGCACGTCTGTGGTATGATGGTAAGAACAGAGATAGTAAGAATTATTCTGCCCGTGGTAATTTTTACTTTACTGTACAACCTGTCAAGAACTTGATATGGCGCTCGGCTTTCGGTTTCGGATACTCCGGGTGGACAAACCGCAGCTATGACGAGGCTTACGACTTGGGCGGTTCATTTCAGCGTGCAAATGATAATACCAGCCAAGGTTCCGGCAATGACTATGCATGGTCATGGGAAAATACAGTAAGCTATGACTTCAAGATTAAAGAGAACCACAGCTTCAATGTGCTTGCCGGTATGTCTGCTGAGAAGTGGGGGTTGGGTGAAAGTGTAGGCGCTAACCGTCAGAAGTCTACTTTCGGTGACTGGTTGCATGGTTACATCGACAATACGGAGAAGCAAGATGCTGCCACTACTTGGAATATGTGGGGTAAACCTTCCGATCGCGGTAGCCTGCTTTCTTACTTTGGACGTATCAACTACGATTTCTCCGGCAAATATATGGCTACTGTTATTCTCCGTGCTGATGGTTCTTCCAATTTTGCCAAGGGAAACCGTTGGGGATATTTCCCTTCTGTATCTGCCGGTTGGAACATTTCTAATGAAAACTTCATGGAGTCTACCCGAAATTGGCTTGACTATTTGAAGCTCCGCGCAAGTTGGGGACAGAATGGTAACTGTTCTATCAGTAATTTCCAGTACTTGTCCACTATTAACATCGGTGGTGCCGATTATTACTTTGGTAATGATAAAACAGGCAAGATACTTGGTTCTTATCCTGATATCCTTGCTAATGAAGACATCACTTGGGAAACTTCCGAACAGCTTGACTTTGGTATTGATGCACGTTTTCTTAACAGCCGTTTAGGTCTTGCGTTTGATTGGTATCAGAAGACGACAAAAGACTGGTTGGTGCAGGCTCCTATCTTGGCTTCCTATGGTACGGGCGCTCCTTACATCAATGGTGGTGATATCAAAAATACCGGCGTTGAACTTGGATTTACCTGGAATGACCAAATCAAGAAAGACTTTACCTATGGCGCTTCTTTGAACATTGCTTATAATAAGAATGAGGTAACCCGCCTTGCCAATGGCGAAGGTGTTATCAACGGTGATGCTGACGCTCTGTCTACCCAATCTGATTTTATTACCCGTGTAGAAGTAGGGCGTCCTATCGGCTTCTTCTATGGATATAAGACTCTCGGTGTGTTCCAGAATGATGAGCAGGTTCGTAATTATAAGGATGCCAAAGGCAATCAGATTATGCCGAATGCTGTTCCGGGCGACGTAATCTTTGCCGACCTTAATGGTGACGGTGTTATTTCTGGTGAAGACCGTACCATGATTGGTGATCCGCATCCTGATGTGAATCTCGGTCTGAATCTCAGCTTCGGCTATAAAGGGTTTGATCTCTCCATTACCGGTGTGGGAGCTTTCGGCCAGCAAGTAGCTCACTCTTATCGTGACTTCGGTGATAATCCGAAGGATAACTTCACGATGGATATTGCAGCCAATCGTTGGCATGGCGAAGGCACGTCCAATCGTTACCCGCGTATCACCTCATCTCCACACCAGAATTGGAAGTACATTTCTGACATCTATGTGGATAATGCCGATTATTTCCGCATCAGCAACCTGACAGTCGGTTATGATTTCAAGAAGCTGTTCTCTCAGATTCCTCTGTCACAACTTCGTATTTATGCTTCTATTTCTAACCTTTACACTTTTACCGGTTATAAAGGGATGGATCCTGAAGTAGGTTATGGTGCATATTCAAGTTGGTCACAGGGTGTCGATATAGGTAACTATCCTTTAGCACGTACATTCCTTATCGGTGCTAATGTTAAATTCTAAAATCTGAAAGCGTATGAAAAAGATATTATTATGTATTGCGTCAGTTTGCTTTATGGCAAGTTGTTCCGAAAGTTTCCTTGACACGGACAATCTGACAAAAAAAGACAGCAGCATCTTCCCGACGAGTACGGCAGATGCCAATCAAATACTCACTGCCATGTACCGTCCGGTCATGGGTGATGCGGGTTTTCCTCAAAGTTCCAGTTTCCTGATAGCCGAGTTGATGAGTGATGACCGTTTTGGCGCCGGTGGTACGGATGACCATGATGTACAGGCTATAGCAGCATTCAAGAAGACCAGTGAAAATATGTACAGCCGCTATTGGTCACTTCGCTGGGAGGGCATTTACCGTGCTAACTTCATGTTGAAGTGTGAACCGAACATCACATGGGATTCTGAGACCGAACACACCAGAATCATTGGTGAGACTTACTTTATGCGTGCTTACTATTATTTTGAACTGGCACGTGCATTCGGCCGTGTTCCCTTGGTGCTTACCACTGATCCGGTCAACAATCCGCAAGCTGAACCCGCAGAGATGTATGGACAGATTGCTTCTGATCTCTTAACTGCTATCGATATGCTGCCTGCCACCAAGTGGACAGCAGGTGTAGGTACAGACGGCCATGCCACCAAGTGGGCTGCCCAGGCTATGCTTGCCCGTGTATTCCTTTTCTATACCGGCTATTATAATGTAGAATCTATCACCCTTCCCGGTGAGGGTGGCGGTACTCTTACCAAGGCTCAGGTTATCTCTTTTGTAGAGGATTGCGTCAGCAATTCCGGTCATAGCCTGGTTCCCGAGTATCGTAATCTATGGCCTTATTCGGCGGCTGCCGACTATAAGTACAATGTCACTAATAAACTTTCCTGGATTGGTGAAGACGGTAGCAATCCCGAGGCTCTGTTCGTAGCCAAACACTCCGGTAACGACTGGAGCGCACGCAACAATGAAGCTCTTTTCTTCAGCCTTCGTTATCAGGACGAGGGTGGTAATAAGTGGATGGACTGTTATCCATACGGTTCCGGTTGGGGTTGTGGCACGGTTACTCCCAATCTGTATGAAACTTGGCCTACGAACGATCCCCGTCGTACGGGTTCTATTCTCAATGTAGATGATGCCAATGAAGGTATTGCGGCTTATGTGGACGGTGCACAGAACCAGATACATGATACTCACTTGTGGAACAAAAAGTACACTGCTATCAATACAAAGGCGGATGACCCGGAAGCGGAAACCTATGTGGGCACGGGTATCGAACCTCTTTACTGGCATCTTTATCCTTCTCTTAATACTCTTGATTACCAGTCCAACAACTTGCAGGATTTTTATGTAATCCGTTTCTCTGATGTACTGTTGATGGGTGCCGAGTTAGGAAGTTCTCATGCCCAGGAATATATGGATCGCGTACGTGCCCGTGTTGGCCTGGCATCTGTTCCTGCTACGCTGGAGAATATCCAGAATGAACGCCGTTGGGAACTGGCCTTTGAGGGCATCCGCTACTATGACCTGCTTCGCTGGCATAAAGAATCTCTTATCACCGAACATCGCTCTAACGTGAAGGTCCGTAACCAGAAGGCTGAGACTACCATCTCTGTTCCCTTCCGTGCCGAGACTAAAGGCTTCCTGCCTATTCCCGACCAGGAGATTCAGAAATCACAAGGTGTTCTGGTGCAGAACGAAGGATGGGCATCCAATGAAGGTAACTTCTAATGATTAACCTCAAATGTAATAATGATTATGAAGAATAAATATTTATCATTCTTAGGCGGTTGCCTCCTGGCAACGGTGTCGATGACTTCTTGTCTGGACGCTTCTGTCGATAACGATTCTCTCGGCGGCATGGTACCGGCAGAAGAGATTGCAGCTAACCTCGATGTGCATGGCATTACTCCGGGTAGTAACAAAGTAGTTATCAAGAACAATAATATGGGTGTCGGTGGTATGTGGGACTACCTGGTAGGTGTAACCACAGCCCAGTGCGATACGGTACTGATCCCCTTTCTCGGCGAACAGACACTGAAGTTCTACGCTACTTGCGGTGGCGGACAGGTCATTGTGGAAAAGAAGGTGATGATTGATGTGATAGACTATCCGCTTGACCCGTCGTGGGCGATACTTGCCGGCGAAGGTGAGGAAGGTAAGACCTGGGTTTGGGACCCCAATCCCGGACGTGGAAGCTGGGGCTGCTATGGTGCCGGAGGATATGGTTGGAGCGCCGATGTTCCTAACTGGGGATGTACTGCTATCGGTGGAACCTCAGATGCCGGCGTGGCTGTCTCTGATAAGGAATACATCACATTCGACCTTAACGGTGGTGCCAATGCAACCTTGCATAAGGCTGACGGTACAGTAGTGAAAGGGTCGTTCTCATTCTCAATGGGTGCTTCTGCCGATAAGGCTGCACTGAAACCTTCCTTCCGCGACGGTACGCCTACAGGTCAGGGATGGGTAGGTACGCTTACTCTGAAGGGTGTTTCACTTCCCTCCGGTTTCAATTATTATAGTGGTGCGGCAAGTGGAGGTACGTATGATATCGCTGTATTCAGCGAAAATGAGATGGTTCTCATTGAGCCGGATGCAGGCGCTGTGCTTTGTGACCCGAACTGGTCATCTGTCTCTACACACTGGTGCTTTGTTGCTAAAGAATAAAGATTCCAGGTGTCTCTGATAGTTCAAGTCTTAAAGAAGAGCGGATATGTTACTTGCATATCCGCTCTTTTGCTTCAGGTTTAAAATTCATCATCCCAGGTTTAAAATAAAACCTTTTTAATCCGATTGTCAAGGAATCTACTTCTTTTGAGAAATATTCAACTTCGGTGTTGCTCTTAGAATCTATTTTTGCGCATCAATATTCCTTTTTTATAAACTAATACTATATGTAATGAAAAGAAAAAGAATTCTTTTGCTGCTCTGCACATTCTGGTGCTCCTTGCAGCTTTTTGCCCAACAAATTAATGTCTCCGGAACAGTAACGGACTCTAACCAAGAGCCTGTTATAGGAGCTTCTGTTTTTGAGAAAGGTACAAGCAACGGTATTATTACAGATGTGGATGGAAATTTCAGTCTGAAGGTATCTCCCAATGCTACTATTGTCATATCCTTTATCGGTTATCAGACTGTAGAAGTGGGAGCGACGGACAAACCTCTGCGTATCGTCATGAAAGATGATGCCGAACTGCTGGACGAAGTAGTCGTAGTAGGTTATGGTGTACAGAAAAAGAGTGTGATGTCTTCCGCTGTAAGCCGCGTTACGAGTGAAGAACTGGATATGGGTAATCCGACCAACGTACAGAATGCCTTGAAAGGTAAGGTTTCCGGTGTGCAGATTACTTCCAATTCCGGTCAGCCGGGGGCTGACTCGAAGATACGTATCCGTGGCACGGGTACGGTAAACAGTTCCGATCCGTTGTATATCATAGACGGTATGCCTTCGGAAAGCGGTATCAACCATCTTAATCCCTCGGATATCGAGTCTATTGAGGTATTGAAAGATGCTGCTTCGGCGGCTATCTATGGTGCCCGTGGCGCTAATGGTGTTGTGCTGGTGACGACTAAGAAAGGTACGAAGGGTACGAAGGCCACGCTGAACTATGAGTTTACATACGGCATTCAGAATCCCTCCAAAACAGCCGACCTGTTGGAATCTGCCGATTATTTGATGTTAAGTAAAGAAGCGGCAGCCAATGCCGGTACGGAGTTCTATCTGCATGGTTCGCCCGATGTAAATACGAACTGGGAGAAAGAACTTCGCAACGGGAACGCCTCTATCATGAACCATAAGGTGAGTCTGAGCGGTGGTTCGGAGAGCTCTACTTATTATGCCTCTTTCGGTTA
>JAUUPT010000093.1 GCA_030843315.1 Bacteroidaceae bacterium
TAAGCATGTTGTTTTTATCTTTGATGAGTGCCACCGCTCCAAATTCGGTGAGGCACAGAAGAATTTGAGGAAGAATTTCAAGAAATACTATCAATTTGGATTTACGGGTACTCCAATCTTCGGCGATGATATTGTAGATGGTAAGTTGATTCGAAAAGGAAACGCATTGGGCGCTGAGACAACTGCCAGCGTATTCGGTCGTAAGTTACATTCGTATGTCATAACAGATGCCATTCGGGATGAAAAAGTCTTGAAGTTCAAGGTGGACTATAACGATGTGCGTCCACAGTTTAAAGCATTGGAAGCAGAGCATGATGAAGTTAAGTTAAATGCAGCGGAAAACAAAAAGCTCTTGCTTCATCCCGATCGTATTAAAGAAATTTCTCAATACATCCTACAGAATTTCAGAATAAAGACCCATAGGAATCAAGGAAGCAATAAGGGCTTTAATGCAATGTTCGCAGTGAGTAGCGTAGAAGCAGCCAAACTGTATTATCAAGAATTAAACAATCTGCAGAAAGGTAATGAAAAGCCGCTGAAGATAGCCACCATATTTTCTTTTGCTTCTAATGAAGAACAAAATGCAGCGGGCGACATTGTTGAAGAGAACTTTGAACCATCAGCAATGGACAGCAGTGCTAAAGAGTTTTTGGCAAAAGCAATCAGTGATTATAACATTCTGTTTAAGACGAGTTTCGGAGTAGATAGCAAGGAGTTCCAAAACTATTATCGTGATTTGGCAAAAAGGGTAAAAAGCCAAGAGATTGACCTGCTTATCGTAGTGGGTATGTTCCTTACCGGTTTCGATGCTCCCACGTTGAATACGCTGTTTGTTGATAAAAACTTGCGCTACCATGGTCTGATGCAGGCCTTCTCACGCACAAACCGCATATATGATGCAACCAAGACTTTCGGCAATATTGTCACTTTTAGAGATTTGGAACAGGATACGATAGATGCCATTACTTTATTCGGCGATGAAAACGAAAACATAAAAAATGTTGTGCTTGAGAAGAGCTATAATGAATATCTTAATGGATTTACGGACACTGCCACCGGCAAGGCGAGAAGAGGATATGTAGAAGTTGTTAAGGAGTTGACCGAAAAGTTCCCTGAACCAAATGAAATAGTGACAGAAGCAGATAAAAAAGCTTTTGTTAAGCTATTCGGCGAGTATTTGCAGATAGAAAACATCCTACAAAACTACGATGAATTTACTTATCTGAAAGCTCTGCAAAAAATAGATAAGAAGGATAGCACAGCCCTTGAAATATTTAAGAATACTTACTTTCTGACTAATAAAGAAGTAACAGCCATGCAGAACATTGATGTGCTGAAAGAACGAACTGTACAGGATTATCGTTCGACGTACAATGACATTCGAGACTGGTTCAGGCACGAAAGGGCAGGCAAAGCTCCCGAAAGCTCAAAAATAGATTGGGATGATGTAGTCTTTGAAATTGATTTGCTCAAATCTCAGGAGATAGATCTTGATTATATTCTTGAATTAATTTTTGAACACAACAAAAAGACGAAAGATAAGGCTGCATTAATAGACGATGCGCGCCGTGTGATTAGAGCGAGCATCGGGAATAGAGCAAAAGAAAGCCTTATTGTTGATTTTATCAATGAAACAGACTTGGAACCAATTCAAGATAAAACTGGTATCATCGCCGCTTTCTATACCTATGCCCGAGAGAAGCAAAAAGAGGAGGCTTCCATTCTGATTGCAGAAGAAAGACTGAATGTGGAAGCAGCAAAACGATATATCCAAGCTTCTTTGAAGCGAAAGTATGCTAGCGAGAATGGTACTGACCTTAATGCCATTCTGCCGAAGATGAGTCCACTCAATCCACAATATCTAACGAAGAAGCAAAGTGTATTCCAAAGAATTGTAGCTTTTGTTGAAAAATTCAGGGACATTGGATGGCAAATATAATGGTCTCAACGCCTACTTGAAAAGTGGGTGCTATAAAAAGCTACCTTTGTCAAATTTTAGAATAAATTTACTATATTCGTGAAAGTCACCCTCATACGCACCGACCGTGAAACCGGCAAAGAATCCTTCAGCACACTGAAAGCTGATGCACTGATAGAGAAACTGAAAACAGAAAACAAAAGTGGACATATATCCGCCTTGCGCAGCCTCATCCCGTACCTCAAAGGGACAGACCGGGGCTATCAATACATAGACAAACTGCCGCGCATCTATCCCGCAGTGGAGTATGCCCGCACCAAAGAAGGCGAACGACGCCTGAAAACCTACAACGGACTGGTGCAAATAGAAGTGAACCAACTGGCAAGCGCCGCCGAAGTGGAACTGGTGAAACGGCAGGCAGCCCTGCTGCCCCAGACCTTTGCCGCTTTCTGCGGTTCCAGCGGACGGAGCGCCAAGATATGGGTACGGTTCACCCTGTCCGACGAGAAGCTGCCCAAGCGCGAAAACGAGATGGCACTGTTTCATGCCCATGCCTACCGCCTGGCGGTAGATTGCTACCAGCCCCTGATACCCTACCCCATCAGTCTGAAAGATCCGATACTCGCCCAAAGCTGCCGCATGACACTGGACGAACACCCTTACTACAACCCGTCCGCCGTCTCCTTCTGCCTGGAACAGCCCCTCGCCCTGCCCGACGAAAGAACCTTCAGCCAGCAGAAACAGGCGGAAGAAAACCCGCTGCTGCGGATGGAGCCCGGCTACCCGGCGTCGGAAACTTTCACCACGCTCTACGAAGCCGCCCTGAGTCGCGCCTTCGACGAACTGGAGAACTGGAAACGGGGCGACGACCTTCGCATCTTGCTGGCGCCCCTTGCCGAACACTGTTTCAAAGCCGGCATCCCCGAAGAAGAAGTAGTGCGCCAAACCCTGATGCACTACTATCGCAAAGCGGATGAGCAGACCGTGCGCATGACCGTGCACAACCTTTACAGCGAATGCAAGGGCTTCGGCAAACGCAGCAGCCTGACGCCCGAACAAGATACCACCTTCCGGCTGGAAGAGTTTATGAACCGGCGCTATGAGTTCCGCTTCAACACCGTGCTCGATGAACTCGAATACCGCCAGCGAGACTCCATTCACTTCCACTTCCGCCCCGCCGACCAGCGAGTGCGCAGCAGCATAGCGCTGAATGCGCTGAAAGAGGGCATCCGTGTGTGGGACCGCGACGTGGCACGTTACCTCAACTCCGACTACATCCCCTTCTACAACCCCGTGGAAGAGTACCTCAACAATATCGGCCGCTGGGACGGAAAAGACCGTATCCATGCCCTCGCCGACCTCGTACCATGCAACAATCCGCACTGGCGGGAGTTGTTCTTCCGCTGGTTTCTCAGCATGGTGGCGCATTGGCGAAACCTGGACAAGCAACACGGCAACAGCACTTCGCCGCTACTGGTAGGCGCGCAGGGTTACCGCAAGTCCACCTTCTGCCGCATCCTCCTGCCGCCCGAACTGCGCTTCGGCTACACAGACAGCATCGACTTCAAAAGCAAGCAGGATGCCGAACGCAGCCTGGGTCGCTTCTTCCTCATCAACATCGACGAGTTCGACCAAATCAGCGTCAGCCAGCAGGGATTCCTGAAGCATCTGCTGCAAAAGCCGGTGGCAAACCTGCGGAAACCTTACGGTACAGCCATCCAGGAGATACGCCGTTATGCCTCCTTCATCGGCACCAGCAACCAAAAGGACTTGCTGACCGACCCCAGCGGCAGCCGCCGTTTCATCTGCATCGAGGTGACCGGCCCCATCAATACCAACGTCACCATCAACTACCGCCAACTCTACGCCCAAGCCATGGAAGCCATCGCCCACGGCGAACGCTACTGGCTGGACGATGCCGACGAAGCCCTCTTAAAACAGAGCAATCAGGAATTTGAGCAACCTACCCCGCTGGAGCAGCTCTTCCTCTGCCACTTCCACCCGGCACAGACGGAAGAAGAAGGTGAGTGGATGACGCCGATGGAGATTCTGTCCAGCCTCCAAAAGCAAACCAAAGACCGGCTGTCCATCAACAAGGTAGCCTACTTCGGACGTGCGCTCCGCAAACTGGGCATCGACAGCCGGCGGAGAAACCGGGGGACGGAATATCACGTGGCGAGAAACGAAATTTCCTGAGTGTTAACACACTTTTTGAGGAAGGCTGCTCAGCAAAATGCAAATAAATTTGCTTCTGCTTTCGGTTTACGCTATCTTTGCGCTTCAAATCAAGAAGATATGAAGAAAGAAAGCCAAGTGATATTCGACCGTAATGTGGTGGAGTTCGTTACCGTAGCCGCTGAATTCTGCAAGTTCCTGGAACAAGCGGAAGGCATGAAACGTTCTACATTCGTCGATACAACTTTAAAAATACTTCCGCTGCTTTACCTCAAAGCCTCCATGTTGCCCGAGTGCGAAACGATAGGCGAAGAAGCGCCGGAAACATTCGTTACCGAAGAGACTTACGAAGTGCTCCGCATAAATCTGGCAAATATTCTTGCCGAAAAGGATGATTATCTGGATGTATTCGTGTCGGACATGAAGTACAGCGATCAGCCTATCACGAAGAACATTTCCGAAGATCTGGCCGATATCTACCAGGATATCAGAGACTTTATTTTCGTGTTCCAGTTAGGGCTGAACGAGACGATGAACGATTCCCTCGCTATCTGCCAGGAAAACTTCCGGCTGTACTGGGGGCAAAAGCTCGTCAACACGCTGCGCGCCCTGCACGATGTGAGGTACACACAAGGCGAAGACGAGGAAAACGAAAAAGATGACTGTGAAGACGGTTGCGACTGTGATGATGACAACTGCCATTGCCACGAACATCATCACGAATAAACATTAAATTATGGTTATCAAAAGAACAATAGATAAAGAAATACTGAAAGAATTGCCCAAAGCCGCTTTCCCGGGAGAGATACACGTGGTGCAGACACCGTGGGAAGCCGAGAGTGCAGTAACCTATCTGAAGGGATGCCCCATTCTGGGCATCGACAGTGAGACACGTCCTTCGTTTACCAAAGGACAGTCGCACAAAGTGGCCTTGCTGCAAATTTCTTCGGAAGAGCATTGCTTTCTGTTCCGCCTCAACCTCACCGGGCTGACGCTACCCCTCATCACACTGCTGGAAAACCCCAACGTAACCAAAGTGGGCCTCTCACTGCGGGATGACTTCATGATGCTGCACAAGCGAGCCCCCTTTGAACAACACGCCTGCGTAGAATTGCAGGAGTACGTTCGCGCCTTCGGCATCCAGGACAAGAGCCTGCAAAAGATATATGCCATCCTCTTCGGAGAGAAGATATCCAAAAGCCAACGCCTCTCCAACTGGGAAGCCGACACGCTGACCGAATCGCAGAAACAGTATGCCGCCACCGATGCCTGGGCATGCCTCAACATTTACAATAAGCTGCAAGAGCTGAAGCGCACAGGAGATTTTGAAATTGCGGCAGAAGAGGAAGAAGAAAAAGTTATAGTAACAGACAAAGAATAATTTAGTTATATAATTTTAGGCACGGATTACACGGATTAACACGGTTCCTCATAGTGTATTCATTGCGCAACTACCGTGAAATCCGTGTAATCCGTGCCTAAAATCATCACATAGAATTCCCCATTTTACAAAACACACATATATATGTATAAAGTATATCTCAAATCCGGCAAAGAAGAGTCATTGAAACGTTTTCACCCCTGGGTGTTTTCCGGTGCCATCGCGCACTTCGACGGAGAGCCCGAAGAAGGAGAAGTAGTGGAAATATACACCTCCAAGAAAGAGTTCATCGCCAAAGGGCATTTCCAGATAGGCAGTATCGCCGTGCGTGTGCTGACCTTCCGCCAAGACGAGGACATCAATGCCGACTTTTGGAAACGCAAACTCAGCATTGCTTACGACATGCGACGCAGCATCGGCGTTGCCGAAAACCCGATAAACAACACCTACCGCCTGATTCATGGCGAAGGCGACAACCTGCCGGGACTCGTTATCGACATCTATGCCCGTACCGCTGTAATGCAGGCACACTCTGCCGGAATGCACCTCGACCGCATGGCCATCGCCGAAGCCCTCGGCGGAGTGATGGGCGACCGGATAGACAACATCTACTACAAATCGGAAACCACCCTCCCCTTCAAGGCCGACCTCTACCCCGAGAACGGCTTCCTGAAAGGCGGCAGCACCGACAACGTAGCCATGGAATATGGCCTGAAATTCCACATAGACTGGCTGAAAGGACAAAAGACCGGCTTCTTCGTAGACCAACGTGAGAACCGCTCCCTGCTGGAACGCTATGCCAAAGGACGCAGCGTGCTGAACATGTTCTGCTACACCGGCGGATTCTCCGTCTATGCCATGCGCGGAGACGCCAAGCTGGTACACTCCGTAGACAGTTCCGCCAAGGCCATCGAACTGACCAACAAAAACATCGAACTGAACTTCCCCGGTGATGAACGTCATGCAGCATACGCCGAAGATGCTTTCAAATACCTGGACCGCATGGGTGACCAATATGACCTCATCGTCCTCGACCCGCCCGCCTTTGCCAAACATCGCGATGCCTTGCGCAACGCCTTGCAGGGCTACCGCAAACTGAATGTCAAGGCATTCGAGAAAATCAAGCCCGGCGGCATCCTCTTTACTTTCTCCTGTTCGCAGGCTGTCAGCAAAGAAAATTTCCGCACTGCCGTATTCACTGCCGCCGCCATATCCGGCCGCAACGTACGCATCCTGCACCAACTGACGCAGCCTGCCGACCATCCGGTAAGCATTTATCATCCTGAAGGAGAATATCTGAAAGGGCTGGTGCTCTATGTAGAATAATGGGCCGATAAGTACCCCTATAGAGATAGAACAGAATGAATAAAGCTACCAAATACTTAAAAGTAGTTAACAAATAATAGATTTTCGTCTAATTACTATGTTGTATAACATAAACGCCGTATATTTGCAGTGTGTTTTTCATGGTATTAGATTTAAGGTTAACAAAGATTGGCTGTCTGGGATAGATAGCCTTCTTTTTTTATATACCCCTCACATCCCTTTTTTAGCCCTCCAGGCATCGCCTTTTCCGATAAATTCCCTACATTTGCATCAATATATTTATAGGAAAAACACGTAATAAGAAACAATTATGAGCATCAAGGTTCGTTTAGTTATCATGAACTTCCTGCAATTTGCCGTATGGGGAGCATATCTTACGTCAATGGGAAGCTATTTGGTAAATGTAGGTTTGGCAGGGCACATCGGTATGTTCTACGCCATGCAGGGCATCGTGTCGTTATTTATGCCTGCCATTCTGGGCATCATTGCCGACCGCTGGGTACCGGCACAGAAGCTATTGAGCTTCAGTCATTTCATTGCCGCCCTCTTCATGGCACTAACCGGATATTACGGCATGACTGCCGGAGCTGATGTAGATTTCAGCATCCTTTTCACCTTCTACTCATTGAGTGTTGCATTCTATATGCCTACCCTCGCCCTTTCCAACTCCGTGGCCTACACCGCTTTGGATAAGGCAGGACTGGATACAATCAAGACTTTCCCGCCCATCCGTATCTTCGGTACTATCGGTTTCATCTGCTCCATGTGGTTGGTCGATTTATTGGGATTACAAAACACCTACGGACAATTCTTCGCCTGTGCCATCATCGGGTTGGTCTATGGCGTGTATGCGTTGACGCTGCCCGACTGCCCCGTCAGCAAAGGCGGAAAAAGCAAATCATTGGTGGAAGCGCTGGGATTGCGGGCCTTCACGCTGTTCAAACAGAAAAAGATGGCGATTTTCTTTATCTTCTCCATGCTGCTGGGCGTATCATTGCAGATTACCAACGGATTTGCCAATCCATATATCAGCAGTTTCGGAAGCATTCCCGAATATGCCGAAACCTTCGGCGTGCAACATGCCAATATCCTTATTTCACTGTCGCAGGTATCCGAGACTCTCTGTATCCTGCTGATACCCTTCTTCCTGAAACGTTTCGGTATCAAGCAGGTAATGCTGATTGCCATGCTGGCATGGGTGCTGCGGTTCGGATTGTTCGGAGCCGGTAATCCGGGCGGCGGGGTGTGGATGTTTGTACTTTCCATGATTGTTTATGGAGTTGCATTCGATTTTTTCAACATATCCGGTTCCTTATTTGTTGATAGAGAAACGGACAAAGGAATCCGCTCCAGTGCACAAGGGCTGTTCGTCATCATGACCAACGGCTTCGGCGCTACCATCGGTACATTGGGGGCACAAGCTGTGGTAAATCATTTTGTTGATTTCAACAGTGAAGTGCCGCAGATTGCGCAATGGCAGTCGGCATGGTTCACGTTCGCAGCTTATGCGCTGGTCGTAGCGGTAGTGTTTGCACTTGTATTCAAGTACAAGCACCGTCCGGAAAAGAACTAAACTAAGCTTTTATGAATAAGAAGAAGATAGAACTACAAGTACTCAACATTTCCAACAGTCAGGCGCAGGCAGGTGCCTACGCCCTGGTATTAGGCGAAGCGGATGGCGAACGCCAGCTTCCGGTCATTATCGGTGCGTCCGAAGCACAAGCCATGGTCATCGAACTGAAAGGAATTGTTCCGCCCCGCCCGCTGACGCACAATCTGTTTGCTTCTGTACTCGAAGTGCTGGGAGTGAGGTTGATGCGAGTCCTTATCTACAAGGTGGACAACGGTGTGTTCTACTCCTATCTTTATATGAAATCCGAAGAAACCATTCTCCGGGTAGATGCCCGCACCAGCGACGCGGTGGCACTGGCCCTGCGCATGAATGCCCCCATCTTTGTCTACGAAGATATTCTGGAAGCAGAATGCCTGAAAACAGGAAAAGACATCACCGATAGCAACGCTTCCGATAAAGATGCTCTGGAAGAGACACTGGACGTACTGAAAGCCGCCCTGCAGAAAGCCGTGGACGAAGAAGACTACGAACGTGCCGCACTCCTGAGGGACCAGATTAACCAACGCAAAAACTTATAAAACCTATGCACGTATTTTATACCCCCGACATACAAGCCCGCAACGAACTGCCCGAAGAAGAAGCCGCACATGCTGTGCGTGTTCTGCGCTTGCAGGCGGGCGACGAAGTGACGCTGACAGATGGCAAAGGCAACTTCTACCGTGCCGAGATCAGTACCGCCACCCACAAGCGCTGTCTTGTGAACATCGTGGAGACACAGCCGCAAGAACCTCTATGGAGCGGACATCTGCACATTGCCATGGCTCCCACCAAGAATATGGACCGCACAGAATGGTTTGCCGAGAAAGCCACCGAGATAGGCTTCGACGAACTGACCTTTCTGAACTGCCGCTTCTCGGAACGGAAAGTCATCAAGACGGAACGCATCGCCAAGATACTCGTATCCGCCATCAAGCAGTCGCTCAAAGCACGCCTGCCCCGGCTGAACGAAATGACGGACTTCAACAAGTTCATCACCCGGCCTTTTGCGGGACAAAAGTTCATTGCACACTGCTACGAAGGCGAAAAACCGTTATTGAAGGATGTGGTTCGCAAGGGAGAAGATGCCCTGGTGCTGATAGGCCCGGAAGGCGACTTCAGCGAGGAAGAAGTAAAGAAAGCGATAGAGAATGGCTTTACCCCCATCAGCCTGGGCAAAGCGCGTCTGCGTACCGAAACCGCCGCACTCGTTGCCTGTCACATCCTGAATCTGCAAAATCAATGATATTCACTAAAACAAAAACTATATGAAAAAGAATCTATTCACCCACCTTTCAGTGCTGGCAGTGCTGATAGTATTCGTAAGCGCATGCTCCTCCAAAAAGGCGGAATACACCAACGTGATTCCTTCCGACGCTTCGCAAGTCGTTGCCCTCAACCTGAAATCGATGGCAGACAAAGCGGGTATGAAGGACAAAGAGAATAAAGAAGCGCTGCAAAAGCTGACGGATGCCATGAAGAGCGGCATGAATGCAGCTACTTTCCAGCAAGTGGAAGCGGTATTGAAAGACCCGTCCAACTCGGGTGTGGACGTAGATGCCCCGATGTACATCTTCAGTGCACCGACATTCCCCTATACCACCCTGGTAGCCAAAGTGATGAACGAGGACAACTTGCTGAAACTCCTGGAAGTGATGGAGAAAGAGCAACTGAGCACCCACGTCACCGAAGCCGACGGATATAGCTTTACAAAACTCACCAACCAGGCATTGCTTGCCTTCACCCCGACAACGCTGATGGTGGTAAACTACAATGGCAACACGCAACTGGAAAAAGCCAAAGCAGGCATCACCACCTTGCTGAAACAGACTGCCGAGAACAGCATCACCAGCCAGGCTGCTTTCAAAAAGATGCAGAAGCAGGGCGGAGACATCAGCATGATTGTCTCTCCCACCAGCATGCTGGGCACCTATGCCAAGCAAATGAACTACGGCATATCCAAGGACATCGACCTGAAAGACTTGATGGTAATGGGAAGCCTCTCCTTCGAGAAGGGGAAGATAGAAATGAAAGTGGAGAACTACACCGAAAATGCCGAGTTGAAGGCATTGCTCGAAAAGCAGATGAAGACGACCCGTCCCATCGAGAATACATTCCTGAAGTATTTCCCTCAGTCTACCCTGGCGCTGTTCAGCATCGGCGTGAACGGAGAGGAATTCTATAACGCATTGCAGGAAAACGAACAGTTCCGCGACAACTTCTCCATCGCCAAGGCAGCGGAAGTAAAGGATTTGTTCAGTACTTTCCAGAACGATATCACCTTCGGACTTATCAACGTGACGATGAGCAACAATCCTTCGTTCCTCGCCTACGCCAGTGTGAAGAACAGCGAGCCGCTGAAAGCAATCTATGAAAAGAAGGGCGAACTGGGACTGAAACGCGGCGAAGACATCGTGAAGCTGAATGAAAACGAATACGTCTACAAGTCACGCAGCATCAACATCTTCTTCGGCATACGCGACAAGCAGATGTATGCAACAAACGACGAACTGCTGTTCAAGAACGTAGGCAAGGCAGCCGACCCATCGGCCAAGGATGCCGACTACGCTTCCGGCATGAAAGGCAAACGCATGGCATTCGCCATCAATGCAGAGGCAGTGCTGGATTTGCCGGTAATAAAGATGCTGGTAGAGTTTGGCGGACACCAGGCAGCCACTTACTATTCGCTTCTTGATAATATCTCCTATCTGGAAGCGGTAGGCGGCAGTGATAAATCGACCATCACCCTGCAACTGAAAGATAAGAATGTAAATGCACTGAAACAGATTGTAGACTTCGCCAAGGGGTTTGCAGGCATGTAAATCAAAGAAAAATAATGAACAGCATTCACCTACGGCAAACACTACCCCAAGTGTTTGCCGAACGTGATGCCATCACCTCCGACGTATGGCATCAAGACATTACGTTCTGCAAAGGGAAGCGTTACCTCATAGAAGCGGCCTCCGGCACAGGCAAATCGTCGCTTTGCAGCTATATCTACGGCTATCGGCGTGACTACCAGGGCATCATCAACTTCGACGAACGGAACATCCGCTCGCTCTCCGTCGACGAATGGGTGGAGATACGCCAGCACTCGCTCAGCATCCTTTTCCAGGAACTGCGCATCTTTTCCGAACTGACCACCTTCGAAAACATCCAGCTCAAGAACCGCCTCACCAATTACAAGAAGAAGAAAGATATCCTCGCCCTTTTCGAAGTTCTCGGCATTGCCGACAAGACTCACGAGAAAGCCGGGAAGCTCTCCTTCGGCCAGCAGCAGCGGGTGGCTTTCATCCGCAGCCTCTGCCAGCCATTCGACTTCATCTTCCTGGACGAGCCCATCAGCCACCTGGACGATGACAACGGAGGCATCATGAGCCGGATACTCACAGAGGAAGCCGAACACCAAGGTGCAGGAGTGATTGTGACGTCCATCGGAAAGCATTTGCAATTAGAATATGACAGTGTATATAAACTATAAATGATATGAACAGACTTGTTTGGAAACTTCTTCGCCAGCACATCAGCGTCGGGCAGCTGACCGGCTTCTTCCTTGCCAACCTTTTCGGCATGATGATAGTACTGCTGAGTGTGCAGTTTTATCGCGACGTCCTCCCCGTCTTTACGGATGGAGACAGTTTCATGAAGAAGGATTATATCATCGCAACCAAAAAGATAAGCACCCTCGGCAGCTTTGCCGGGAAGAGCAATACCTTCACCAAAGACGAAATTGAAGATTTGCAGCAGCAGTCTTTCACCAAAAGCATAGGAGCATTTACCCCTTCTCTCTTCAAAGTTTCCGCCGGACTGGGTATGCAGGAAGCAGGAATCCGTCTCTCCACCGAAATGTTCTTTGAAGCTGTCCCCGATGAATATGTAGACGTCAACCTGGACCGGTGGCACTTCGACCCGGACACCCCGGTCATTCCCATCATCATTCCCCGTAACTACCTGAATCTTTATAACTTCGGCTTCGCACAAAGCCGAAGCCTGCCGAAACTGTCGGAAGGCGTGATGAGCCTGATACAAATGGACATCATGCTGCGCGGCAACGGACGCGTAGAGCAATACAAGGGCAGTATAGTCGGTTTCTCCAATCGTCTGAACACCATCCTTGTGCCCCAATCCTTCATGGACTGGGGCAACCGGAACTTTGCCCCCGAGAAAGAAGCCCAGCCTTCCCGCCTCATCGTGGAAGTGAAGAATCCCACCGATACCGCCATCACCGACTACTTCCAACAGAAGAACTACGAGACCGAGGGCAATAACCTGGATGCCGGCAAAACCACCTATTTTCTGCGTCTCATCACCGGAATCGTTATGGGTGTAGGCTTATTTATCAGCATCCTTTCATTCTATATCCTGATGCTGAGTATCTTCCTGCTTCTTCAAAAGAACACCGTGAAACTGGAAAATCTGTTATTGATAGGATATAGCCCCACGCGGGTAGCCCTTCCCTACTACGT
>JAUUPT010000006.1 GCA_030843315.1 Bacteroidaceae bacterium
CTTTGTATGGAGGGGATATTTCGAATATAGGATGGGCACTTCTGCGCCGGACATAGACCCGATTTGGGGTTTTGAGTCCACGATGTTTCTTTGTGGGCTCGTAGCTTGGGGTTGTATCAGCGCTTCGTTTGCCATGGAGCGGATGAAGAGCAAGACGAGCCGGATTGTGGTGTTGATGACACCCGCCACTATGTTCGAGAAGTTTTTCTCCCGTTGGCTGATAGCTACTTGTGGGTTCTTGGTAGTCTACTTCGTAGCCTTCAAAATGGCGGACTGGACAAGAGTTGCCGTCTATGCATTGAGCTATCCCGATTTGGATATGATTACTTCATTCCCGTTGTGGCAGTTCTGCACAAATGGCGGTCATTTCTATGAAGTTTCGGTGGGGAACGAGGCATTGATGTTTGTGAGCGGATACCTTGTTATTCAATCCTTCTTCTTCCTGGGCGGTGTCGTTTGGCCTAAGAATGCGCTGGTAAAGACTTTTGCCGCAGGCATCTCTATCGTGGTAGTATACGTTTTGTTTTCAATAACACTGGGCAAAGCCATTCTGCCGAATAATTTCTATATGTCCGGTTCGAATATGTCTGAGGAAAGAATGCGTACTATAATGACTTCTTTTAATTTCGTTCTGGTTCTCTTTAATTGGGGGATTGCTTACTTCCGCTTCAAAGAGTCCGAAATCATTAATCGCTGGTAACTATGAACTTCAAAGAAAATAAAGCCATCTACCTGCAAATAGCAGACCGCATTTGCGATGAAATACTTCTCGGTCAATATCAGGAGGAAGAACGTATTCCTTCGGTACGGGAGTATGCGGCTGTGGTAGAGGTAAACGCTAATACGGTGATGCGCTCGTACGACTACCTGCAAACGCAAGGCGTCATCTATAACAAGCGGGGTATCGGTTACTTTGTATCAGCCGGTGCACACCGAATGATTCTTTCGTTGCGGAGAGAATATTTCCTGAAAGAAGAACTGGAGTATTTCTTCAAGCAGATTTTTACCCTGAATATTCCTGCCAAGGAACTGGCGGAGATGTATCAGGAGTTTATCAAGAAACAAAAATAAAAGAAGATAGTTATGAAACGAACAACTTATATACTGATAGGAATGTTGATTGCCGGATTCGTAGTGATAAGCGGCGCGATATTCTATATGTCCAGCTTGGGCACTACTTGGGAAGACTCTTTTATGGAGATTGGTGGAGAACAGAAGACGGTGCAGTTGCCCGAATGCCGGGTTGTACAGCTCTCTATAAATGTAGATAATGATGAGAGTGAAAGATCAATTGTCTTTCAGGATGCACCGTTGTTGGTACAGCCTACGGATGGCGTAACCGGCAGCTTCACTTGTGCTTCTGATATGGCTTCGCGCCTGTCGATGCAAACCAGCGGAGATACTTTGAACATTGTATTCGACTTCTCCAATGACGGACAGAACGAAGAGTTTAAAGATGCGCGATGGCTGAAGGTGCGTACTGCCGGGATGAAATTGAACATACCGGAAACGGTTCAGGAAGTATCTGCCACAGTCTATGATATGGAGACTACTTTCAAGGGATTCAGCCGGGATACACTCTCATTCAGTACCAGTGGTGCTACTACTGTGGAGGATTGCCGTATTGCCTCTTTGAGTGCTCATGCCGGTGATCTGAACTTCTTTAGCGGCGAGGTGCGTGATTTGTATTTGGACTTGGATGGCATTCATAATTGGAATGTGGCTACTGAGTTCTTCCGCATAGATACAGAACATCTGTCCGGCTCCTATGATCATTATAACACGTTGCAGAAAGGTGAGTGCCGCCAGGTGCTGTGGACTCCGAAGCAGAAGGATGCTACCCTAAACTTGAAGTTGGTAGAAGCTACCAAGATTGAGATAGAAAAGTGATTTTACTTTTGAGGTGATATGTTATATTGCAGAATTTTCTAACTTCGCATAAAATATAACAATGAAACCTATGAACAAACATTTTCTTCTGCATGCAGTTATTGCATTTGCCTTGTGCAGCCAGTCATTGGCTGCACTTGCGCAATCGGCCGATCGTACATTTGTTCCGGCCAACGATTCGCAAATCGTTTATATGGGGCGCGTCTCCCACCGCAATCCTTCTTCGCCTTGCTTCACCTATCCCGGAGTGAGCATCATCGCCAATTTTGAAGGAACATCCTTGACTATGAAGGCAAAGCCCAATAGTGGTTACTTCATGGTAGAGATAGATAACCAATCTCCTTATAAGATCGGTTTCGGTGAAAACGATTCTATCCAAATTCTGGCGGAAGCATTGCCGAAAGGAGTCCATACGGCACGCATCATGTACGTGATCGAAGGCTATCAACTCCGCCCGGAGTTCAGAGGCTTTTATCTCGATAAAGGCTGCAAGCTTGCCCAAGCTCCCGGACTGCCGGCACGAAAGATTGAGTTTATCGGTAATTCCATTACCTGCGGATATGGTGTGGAGGCTACAGATGCTTCGATGCCCTTCAGTAATGAGACGGAGAACCATTACTATACCTATGCGGCAATCACCGCCCGCACCCTGAAAGCGCAGTATCTGGTAGTGGCCCGTTCCGGTATCGGCATTTACCGCAACTACAACGGCCCCAGAACAGGCAGTCCAGATTGTATGCCCGCCATGTACGAGCAGACTCTATTCTCTGATCCTTCCGAAACCTGGGATCATAGTCTCTACACTCCGGATGTGGTGTGTGTAAACCTGGGTACGAATGATACGAGTACCGATAACTACGATACAAAATTACTGACGCAAGCCTACCGTAATTTCCTCAAGACTCTGCGCGGTCATTATCCGCAGGCTAAGATTGTCTTCTTGACGGGAACTATGCTGAGCGAAAAGCCTGCTAAAGTAGTGAAAACAGCTCTCAATACCGTGGTTGCTGAGGCCAAACAGCAGGGCGATACGAACCTGTACCGCTTTGACATGAGTCCCCAGACCGGTGCTTTGGGTATGGGTGCATCTTATCATCCTTCCCTGCGCCAGCAGCAGAAGATGGCGAATGAATTGACAGCCTTCTTAAAAACTATTACGGGGTGGGATTAAAAAAAAAGGAAAGTCCTTGCGTTGGTTCCAGGCTCTTATTGCTAAACCGAAGATACCATTGGGTAGAAACAAAAAAAGAATCGCAGAAATGCGATTCTTTTTTATTTAGTTGCGGAGATCCGACTCGAACGAATGACCTTTGGGTTATGAGCCCAACGAGCTACCAACTGCTCCACTCCGCGATGTTTTGTGGGTGCAAAGGTACTGCTTTTCTTTGAATATGCAAATAAAAGCCACTTTATTTTTTGTGATAAGTATTCATTTTCTTATAACGTATTGATAAATAGCTTAGTACTAAGAGCGTTTTTTCTATTCTCTTTTTCCGTCCGATTGTTAATAAAATGCACAATTGTTTGTAGGATATGGAGAAATATCTTACTTTTGCTCAAATTATAAAGCAATGTGCAATTAAACTATGACTGTATCGAAGACAAAAGCTAAATTAGTGGACGTTGCCCGTCAGTTGTTTGCAAAGATGGGCGTCGAAAATACCACGATGAACGATATCGCCCTCGCTTCAAAGAAAGGTAGGAGAACCCTTTATACCTATTTCAAGAGCAAGGAAGATATTTATATGGCTGTTGTCGAGTCGGAGCTGGATATGCTTTCGGATATGATGAAGCATGTGGCGGAGAAAGATATCTCGCCGGAGGAGAAGCTGATGGAGCTGATTTATACTCGCTTGGATGCAGTGAAAGAGGTAGTGTTCCGCAACGGAACACTGCGTGCCAATTTCTTCCGGGATATCTGGAGAGTGGAGAAGGTGCGCAAGCGTTTTGATGCCAAGGAGATGCAGCTTTTTAAAGATGTGCTTCGTGAAGGTGCGGAGAAGGGCGTATTCCAGATTGACGACATCGACATGACAGCTGAAATTGTGCATTATTGTGTGAAGGGCATTGAAGTACCTTACATCCGGGGCTACGTTGGAGCCAACCTGGATGACGGAGTGCGCGATAACTACGTGACTCGCCTGGTACTCGGTGCATTAGGATATAAATCAATACATTAATCAATAACTTAAAAAAACAGTATGGGATTATTAGATGGAAAAACAGCCATTGTAACTGGTGCTGCACGCGGCATCGGTAAGGCTATCGCTTTAAAGTTCGCTCAGGAAGGAGCAAATATCGCATTCACCGACCTGGTGATTGACGAAAACGCAGACAACACAGCCAAAGAAATCGAAGCTTTCGGTGTAAAGGCTAAAGGTTACGCTTCGAACGCAGCCAACTTTGAAGATACTGCGAAGGTGGTAGAACAAATCCACAGCGACTTCGGCCGTATCGATATCCTGGTGAACAACGCCGGTATCACACGCGACGGTCTGATGATGCGCATGAGCGAGCAACAATGGGACATGGTTATCAACGTAAACCTGAAATCAGCATTCAATTTTATCCACGCATGTACACCGGTCATGATGCGCCAGAAAGCAGGTAGCATCATCAACATGGCATCCGTAGTGGGCGTTCATGGCAATGCAGGCCAGGCTAACTATGCTGCTTCCAAGGCAGGTCTGATTGCTTTGGCCAAGTCTATCGCACAGGAACTGGGCTCTCGCGGCATCCGTGCCAACGCTATTGCTCCGGGCTTTATCCTGACTGATATGACGGCTGCCCTGTCCGACGAAGTTAAGACGGAATGGGCTAAGAAGATTCCTTTGCGTCGTGGCGGTACACCCGAAGACGTGGCAAACATTGCTACCTTCCTGGCTTCTGATATGTCTGCTTATGTATCCGGTCAGGTGATTCAGGTAGATGGTGGTATGAATATGTAAGAAGGCGTATGACTGTCGTATACGAAGACAATCATATCATTATAGTCAACAAGACCGCTTCCGAGATCGTTCAGGGAGACAAAACGGGTGATACGCCACTTTCTGAAACTGTGAAACAGTATCTGAAGGAAAAGTATGACAAACCCGGAAATGTCTTTATCGGTGTCACCCACCGGCTGGACCGCCCCGTGAGCGGTCTTGTTGTTTTCGCCAAAACCAGCAAGGCGCTTTCGCGACTCAACGAAATGTTCAAGAACAGCGAGGTGAAAAAGACCTACTGGGCAGTGGTGAAGAACCAGCCCCGCGAGGTAGAAGGGGAGTTGGTGAACTATTTGGTACGTAATGAGAAACAGAACAAAAGTTATGCGTATGACAAGGAAGTGCCGGGCAGCAAGAAAGCCATCCTGCACTACCGGCTCATCGGAAAATCGCAAAACTACTATTTGTTGGAGATAGACCTGAAGACTGGGCGGCATCACCAGATCCGCTGCCAGTTGGCAAAGATGGGTTGCCCCATTAAGGGCGACCTGAAGTACGGTTCTCCCCGCTCCAACCCGGATGGCAGCATTTGCCTGCACGCACGGTTTATCCGCTTTGTGCATCCGGTATCCAAGGAACTGATTGAGGTGGAGGCACCCGTCCCTTCCGGTAATTTATGGAATGGCTTTGAAACAATCTGAAACTTGTTTATAACTAATTGCAATGAAAAGAATCACAATTTTATCGGGCTTGCTGCTTCTTACGGGGTTGGCAGTCCAGGCACAAGAGAAACTCGCTGAGTACAACGTGCGTCCTGCCGTTGCGGTGCGAACTCCTATCCAGGGAGACAGCATCAATTTTAAAGGGGATAAGTTTGCTGTTGCAAACCTACTGAAAACCAACATCGACCTTCGTTTCGACGGACGCTCGTACGAACGTATGGCGGCTGATACAGCCGGTTATGTCACGGTGAAAAAAGCAGATAAGGACAATCTTTTCTATCTGTTTGCCACCAATCTGCGTGCAGAACGCTTCATGAAAGCCAAGCTGAGCATCTCTTCGCCCGCCCGCTTCGAAGTATTTGTGAACGGTGAGTCCAAGCAGACCAAAGATACGGCGGAAGACAGTCTGTCGCAGGTTCGTCCCACGGTGGTAAGTCTGCGCATGGAGCCCGAAGCCGATTATGAGATTGTTATCAAGCTGCTCTCTACGGCGGACGACAAGCTGGCACCCGCCTTGAAGTGCGAGTTCGAGAAAGAAAAAGACTTTGCCGCTGTCGGTTATCAAGCGGCACCGGACCTGAAAAGACGCCTCGCCCTGCACAATACAGCCTTCGGCCCCCGGGTGAGTTCGGTATCCCTTTCTCCCAACGGACGGTATCTGCTGACCACCTACTCGGACAACTACTCCCCGAAGCGCTCCAAAACACGCTGCGAGTTGACCGAAGTAAAGACCGGTCGCCTGATATTGCCCAACGCTCCCGAAGATATGCGTTGGATGCCCACCAGCAATAAACTTTATTACACGGTGACGGGCGAACAGCAGAAAGACCTGCTAGTGCTCGATCCTGCCACGATGAAGGAAGAGGTGTTGCTTAAGGACATCCCCGAAGGATACTTCGCCTGGTCGCCCACGGAAGATTACCTGATTTATTCTTCCAATGACGAAGGCGAGAAAGTGGAAGGCCCTTTGAAACGCGTTCTGCATCCCAACGACCGCATCCCCGGTTCGCGCAACCGCTATTACCTTACGAAGTACGATGTGACGACCGGTCTTTCCGAGCGCCTGACTTATGGCAGCCACAATGTTTATCTGAATGATATCTCTCCTGACGGAAAGAAACTGTTGTGCTCCACTTCCAAGTCCAACATCACGAAATGTCCTTTCTCGCTGTCCGCTTTGTTCGAGATAGACCTCGCCACTTTGCAGGCCGACACATTAGTATCATGGGACGGCTATTTGGAAGGTGCCGATTACTCGCCCGACGGCAAGCAACTCTTGCTGACCGGTGGCCCTGCCGCCTTTGGAGGCATTGGTCAGAACTGCGGTAACCACCCCATAGCCAATAACTTCGATACCCAGGCATTCATCATGGACTTGTCCACGAAGAAGATAACACCCATCACCCGCGACTTCAACCCCTCGGTAACTCCTTTGCAGTGGAACCGCGTGGACGGATGTATCTATTTCAATACCGATGACGAAGATTGCAGGCATATCTATCGCTATACTCCGAAGACAGCAAGCTATGAGATGCTGCCGTTGGCAGAAGATGTGATTGCCGATTTCGACCTGGCAGCCGATAACCCGTCGGTAGCTGCCTATGTGGGTGGCGGAAACACCAGCGTTGGCGTTGCTTATACGTATGATGCAAAGAAGAAAACCTCTACTTTGCTTGCCAATCCGATGAAGCCCACCCTGGACAAGATAGAATTGGGCAAGATGGACGAATGGAACTTCACCGCTGCCGACGGCACCGTGATTAAAGGTATAATCTGCCTGCCACCCGATTTCGACCTGAATAAGAAGTACCCGCTTATCGTATATTATTATGGCGGCACCACGCCTACCACGCGCGGCATCACTTCACCCTATTGCGCCCAATTGTTCGCTTCACGCGATTATGTGGTTTATGTCATCCAGCCCAGCGGCGCCATCGGCTACGGACAAGAGTTCTCCGCCCGCCACGTCAATGCCTGGGGGGACTACACTGCGGATAACATTATAGAAGGCACTAAGAAATTCTGTGCCGCCCATCCGTTTGTCAACGACAAGCGCATCGGCTGCATCGGTGCTTCCTATGGCGGATTTATGACGATGTACTTGCAGACAAAGACCGATATGTTTGCTGCTGCTGTGTCTCATGCCGGCATCAGTGACGTGACGAGCTATTGGGGCGAGGGCTATTGGGGATATTCTTATAACTCTGTTGCTGCTGCCGAAAGCTATCCCTGGAACAATCCGGATTTGTTTACCAAGCACGGAGCGCTGTTCAATGCCGATAAGATAAACACCCCGCTGCTGTTGCTGCAAGGCACTGCCGATACGAATGTGCCTATCGGAGAAAGTATCCAGATGTACAATGCATTGAAGATATTGGGTAAGCCGGTAGAGTATATCCAGGTAGATGGTGAGAATCACTTTATCCTCGATTATCCCAAGCGTGAGTTGTGGAACAATTCAATCATGGCATGGTTTGCACGCTGGTTGCAGGATACTCCGGAGTGGTGGAACGATGTTTACCCGGAAAGACATTGGTAATTGCAATACCATTCTCCTTCCCCTTTAGGGGAACGAGGGGTATAAAATAAAAAAAGCCGTTTCCCGGAATAGACAAGTGGGAAACGGCTTTTTATTTGTAGTGTGCTTACTGTTATTGGGCCACTGCAGTTGTGTCAGGCACGTTCTTGACGGTCTGCGCAGAATCTGTAATGACAGTGTCGTTAGACAAGGTTGTTGTCGCTGACGGCTGTTGTACAGATGTCTTAGCTTGTGCCAAGAACGAACCTCCACAAACAAACATAAACAGGGCTGCTACTAATACTAACTTTTTCATAATTCATTTGCTTTAGGTTGATGTATATTATTGTTTAGCTTAAGTGTCTTTGTTCATTTTGTAGAGCTTCGACGCTTACGCCTAATATAGTTCAAACGACGTGCCAAAGTAGGGACGCCGTTGTTAAGTGGCTGATAAATAGATGTATCGCCATTTCCGCGATTTGTGGCACAGTGTGGAATAGTGTGGAATGTGTGGAAAGGAGTGGGGAATTATTCTACACTTCTCAGTCGAAGATGTTGTAGAGTTTCAGTTTGTTGTACAGCGTTTTCCGGTCTATGCCCAGCAGTTGTGCGGCGCGGCTCTTATTGTAGTTTGTCTGCCGCAGGGCTTCGATGATTTGCTGCTTCTCTGCCTCTTCGTTGCGCAGGGGCATGCCTATGTGGGCGGGGGCAGGCTCTTTCAGGTCGCTCAGTTCGTCGATGGTGATGAACTTGCCTTGTGCCAGCAGGGTGGCGCGGCGCACCATGTTCTTCATCTGGCGCAGATTGCCCGGCCAATGATATTCTTGCAAGGCGCGGGATGCTTTCTCGTCAAAGCCAATCAGTTGTTTGTCCATTTCGCGGTTCGCCTGGTCCAGGAAGAAGTTGGCAAAGAGCAGTATATCTTCGCAGCGGTCTTTCAGAGCGGGCATACGTAGCGTGAACTCGTTGATGCGGTGGTATAAATCCTCGCGGAACGTACCCTTCTCGATGGCTTGCTCCAGGTTTTCGTTGGTGGCGGACACCAGGCGCACGTCCACCTTGATTTCCTTGGTAGAACCTACGGGGCGTATCAGCCGTTCCTGCAAGGCGCGGAGCAACTGTATCTGTACTTCGTAGCTCAGGTTTCCTATTTCGTCGAGGAAGATGGTACCCCCGTTCGCCTCTACAAAAGCGCCCGTCTTGTCGGTCAGCGCACCGGTGAAGGCACCCTTCACATGGCCGAAGAACTCCGAAGCCGCCAGCTCTTTGGGGATGGAACCGCAGTCTATGGCAACAAACGGCTTCTGTGCGCGCTTGCTCAGTTGATGGATGCGGTGGGCAACGTATTCCTTACCCGTTCCGCTGGCCCCGTTGATGAGCACGGACATATTGGTAGGTGAAACAAGTTTTACATAATTATAAAGCTGCCGGGCGGCGTCGCTCTCTCCTTCCAGGAAATCGGAGGCGGGGGAGGTGCCTTCTGCATCCTTCTGAGCCCGATTTTCTCCGCCTTCGAAACGCATGGTCTGTTTGCCCGAAACAGATGGTCTGTTTGGGCCAAACGCATCATCTGTTTGGGGCGAATGCATGGTCTGTTTCGACGCAACGGATGATGCATTCAGTGCTTCATTCATTTTCTTTAACAACTCGTCGGGGTTCACCGGCTTCGCCACGTAGTCGCGGGCGCCCAGTTTCATGGCTTGCACGGCAGACTGTATATCGGCATATCCCGTCATGATGATGAGCGGGATGGTCAGTCCGCGTTCTCCCAGCCACTTCAGCAGATCGATGCCGTCGCGGTCGGGCAAGCGCAGGTCGGAAAGTATCAAGTCCACACTTTCAGTCTCGATATGTTTCTGTGCACGGGCAATGCTGCTGGCGGAAGATACTTGGAAACCTTTCTTTCCGAGCCACGTCTTCAGCATCATGCCGTAAGTAATATCATCTTCTACAATTAGTATGGACTTCATAGCCTTGGCTTTTATCTCTTTTAATGAGACAAAGGTAAGCGCTTTTACCCAAATTTAGTATCTTTGCGAACTTAAATTAAATGAAAAGGGTTATGAAAAGAAATCTTATTGTATTATTAACCATACTGGTTTGCAGCTTGACTGCCTGCAAATCGGGACAAAAGAATGATGGAAATATGGAAAAAGAGACAAAACTGAAAATCGAGACAAGTGCAGGTGATATCATCGTAAAACTGTATAACGAGACACCGAAACATCGTGATAACTTCATTAAGTTGGCCGAGAACGGTACTTATGAAGGTACGTTGTTCCACCGTGTCATCAAGGATTTTATGGTACAGGCGGGTGATCCCGAGTCTAAGAATGCGCCGAAGGGCAAGATGCTGGGTTCGGGTGATGTGGGCTATACCCTTCCTGCCGAGTTTGTTTATCCCAAATACTTTCACAAGAAAGGTGCGCTCTCCGCTGCCCGCATGGGCGACGATGTGAATCCGAAGAAGGAATCATCCGGCTGCCAGTTCTACATCGTGACGGGAAAGGTGTATAATGACTCTACGCTTCTCGGTATGGAGCAGCAGATGAACCAGGGACGACTGAACAATGCTTTCAATGCATTGGCGCAGAAACACATGAAGGAAATCTATAAGATGCGCAAGGATGGCGACCAGGAAGGACTGATGAATCTGCAAGACTCACTGATAGCCCAGGCTGAGGCGCAGGTGGCAGGCGAACCGGAATTCCGCTTCACTCCGGAGCAGGTGAAGGCTTATACCACCATGGGCGGTACTCCGCACCTGGATGGCGAATATACCGTGTTTGGCGAAGTGGTGGAAGGCATGGACGTGGTAGATAAGATTCAGAAGGTGAAAACCGACCGCGGCGACCGTCCGGAAGAAGATGTGGTTATTAAGAAAGTAACTGTAATAGACTAAGATAAGAACGCGAATTGCACAAATTGCACAAATACATAGCTCTTGGGATTTGTGTAATTTGTGTAATTCGCGTTCCTTTTTAAAATCATAATGAAGATCAATAAACTGACCCTGAACAATGGTTTGCGCCTGGTGCATTGCGAAGATACCAGTACGCAGATGGTGGCGCTGAATGTCGTTTACGACGTGGGTGCCCGCGACGAACATCCCCAGCACACCGGCTTTGCCCATCTGTTCGAGCATCTGATGTTCGGCGGCTCGGTGCATATCCCCGACTATGATGCGCCCTTGCAGCAGGCAGGAGGGGAGAACAATGCCTGGACCAATAACGATATCACCAATTACTATCTCACCGTTCCCCGTGCAAACGTCGAAACCGCCTTCTGGCTGGAGTCCGACCGTATGCTGGAGCTTGACTTCAGCGAGCAGAGCCTCGAAGTGCAGCGCGGAGTGGTGATGGAAGAGTTCAAACAGCGTTGCCTGAACCAGCCATACGGTGACGTGGGGCACTTGATGCGTGCATTGGCCTACCGGGTGCATCCCTATAGCTGGCCCACCATCGGCAAAGATCTGTCGCACATTGCCAACGCTACGCTGGACGAAGTGAAGGACTTCTTTTTCCGCTTCTATGCCCCCAACAATGCCGTGCTGGCCGTCACCGGAAATATTTCGTGGGAGGAAACGGTCAGACTGACCGAGAAATGGTTTGCGCCTATTCCCCGGCGTGAAGTTCCCGTAAGGCAATTGCCCCAGGAACCGGTGCAGACGGAGGAACGCCGGCAGACGGTGGAGCGGAATGTGCCGCTCGATGCGCTGTTCATGGCCTATCATATGTGCGGGCGTGAAGATGCCGATTACTATGCGTTCGATATCCTGTCGGACATTCTGAGTAACGGACGTTCCAGTCGTCTGAGCCGCCGGCTGGTGCAAGAGCAGAAACTCTTTGCCAGTGTCGATGCTTATATCTCCGGCACGCGCGATGCGGGGCTGCTTCAGATTAGCGGTAAGCCCGCGGCAGGGGTGTCGCTGGAGCAAGCGGAAGCAGGCATTCGCCGGGAATTGGAAGAGTTGAGGCAACATCCCGTAGGAGAGCAGGAACTGGAAAAGGTAAAGAACAAATTCGAGTCCACCCAGATCTTCGGCAACATCCACTACCTGAATGTAGCCACCAACCTTGCCTGGTTTGAACTGACGGGGCAGGCGGAAGACATCGACCGCGAAGTCGATAAGTATCGCGCCGTTACGGCGGAACAGCTTCAGGCAGTGGCCCGACAGGCGTTCCGGGAAGAGAACGGCGTAGTGTTATATTATACGAAAGCATGAAGAAACTGATGCAGACATACGGCGGGCATTACAAAGCCCTGCTATTTCTGGGACTTCCCATTGTCATCGGACAGTTGGGCGTCATCGTCCTGGGCTTTGCCGACACGCTGATGATCGGTCATCACAGCACGCCCGAACTGGGTGCCGCCTCTTTCGTCAACAATCTGTTTACGCTTTGCATCATTTTCAGTACCGGTTTCAGCTACGGGCTTACCCCTATCGTGGGCGGTTACTACGGCAACCGCCGCTTTGCCGAAGCCGGACAAGCCCTGCGGTGCAGCCTGGTGGCGAATGCGCTGGTGGCTGTGTTGCTCACCGTTCTCATGACCATCCTCTATTTTTGCATCGAACTCCTGGGGCAGCCCGAAGAACTGATGCCGCTTATCAAACCTTATTACCTGGTGCTGCTCGCCTCGTTGCTCTTCGTCATGCTGTTCAATGGCTTTAAGCAGTTCACGGACGGCATCACCGATACCAAGACCGCCATGTGGTTTCTGCTGGGCGGCAATGCGCTCAACATCGTGGGCAACTATATCCTTATCAACGGAAAGCTGGGAATGCCGGAACTGGGACTGCTCGGTGCAGGTGTCAGTACGCTCTTCTCGCGCATCGTCATGGTGGTGGTGTTTGCAGTGATTGTACTCCGTAGCCGGCGCTTCATCCGCTATAAAGTGGGCTTCATGCGTCTGGGCTGGTCGCGCCCGATGTTCAGGAAACTCAATGCACTGGGCTGGCCCGTGGGCTTGCAGATGGGTATGGAGACGGCATCGTTCAGCCTCAGCACCATCATGGTGGGTTGGCTGGGCACGCTGGCACTGGCTTCGCATCAGATTATGCTGACTATCTCGCAATTTACCTTTATGATGTTCTACGGTATGGGCGCTGCGGTGGCTGTCCGTGTCAGTAACTTCAAGGGGCAGGGCGATATACAGAATGTACGTCGTTCGGCATACGCCGGTTTCCATATCATCCTCTGTATGGAAGTGGTGCTGCTGAGCATCGTCTTTGCGCTTCGCGGTCAGGTGGGCGGATGGTTTACGGACAATGTGGAAGTGTCCGCCATGGTAGCAGCGTTGTTCTTCCCGTTCCTTATCTATCAGTTCGGCGACGGGTTGCAGATCAACTTTGCCAACGCCCTGCGTGGTATCTCGGATGTGAAACCGATGATGATTATTGCTTTTATATCCTATTTTATTATATCTTTGCCCGTAGGATACCTCTGCGGCTTCGTGTTCGGCTGGGGACTGGTAGGCGTCTGGATGGCATTCCCGTTCGGGCTGACCAGTGCGGGCGTGATGCTGTGGCTGCGTTTCCGGTATAAAACGAATAGAGCGATAGGGTGATAGCGTGATAAGGTGATGGAGTAATAGGTTTTTATTATGAATAACGTCTCCCGTCGAAAGATAGTTGCCGGCTATGTGCTGCTGTTGGCAGCCTTGCTTCTCTCCCTGTTCTTTGTACACAGGGAGACGGAGAACCTTATGCGCTCCGAGGGCGATGATATGCAGTGGGCGGACAGTCTGCTGATGCTGATCCGGCAGAAAGATGAAAATACCATCACCATGTTGCGCGCCCTGAGCGAGGCGAACGATAGCATGGTTTCCACCAGCGACATCGAACAGATTCTTGTTCGGCAAGACTCGGTTGTAGCCCAGCAACGGGTGCAGCATCGAGTCATTACCCACCGCGACACCGTTGTTACCAAGCCCCGCAAGCGAGGCTTCTTCCGCCGACTGGGCGAAGTGTTCGTTCCCCCCAAGAAAGATACCGCCATCCAGGTAAAGACCTCTTTGGAGTTTGCCACCGATACCGTCATCGAACCTTATAACCCTACCGACTCGCTGCACGAGCGGATTCGTGCCGTGGCACAACAGAAGAAAGCGGCAACCGCCGTAGTACGCCGCCGCAACCGCCGCCTGCAACACCTCGACCGGATGCTGACCGCCCGCATCGACAGCCTGCTGAAGGGCTATGAGGAAGAAACCTTGCAGCGTGCCCGCCAGGAAGCTGCCTATCGCCAAACCGTCCGCCATCGCTCTGCCCGCATCATCGGGGGCATTGCCGTAGGCGCCGTGTTGCTCTCGGTTGTCTTCCTTATTATAATAGGACGGGACATCACCCGCAGCAACCGCTACCGCCGCCAACTGGAAGAAGCTCGCCGCCGTGCCGAAGACCTGCTTGCCACGCGCGAGAAACTGATGCTTGCCATCACCCACGACTTCAAAGCCCCCCTCGGCTCCATCATGGGCTATGCCGAACTGCTGGCACGCCTCACCACCGACGAGCGCCAGCGCTTCTACCTGGACAACATGAAAACATCTTCCGAGCATCTGCTGAAACTGGTAGTGGATTTGCTCGACTTCCACCGCCTCGACCTGAACAAGGCGGAGATAAACCGCGTCACTTTCCATCCTGCCCGCTTGCTGGAGGAGATACGCGTCAGCTTCGAACCACTCACCGCTGCCAAAGGCTTGACCTTACACTGCGACATCGCCCCCGAACTGTCCGGCACTTTCATCTGCGATCCCTTGCGCTTGCGCCAGATTATCAATAACCTGCTCTCCAATGCGGTGAAGTTTACCGACCGGGGCAGCATCACGCTATCGGCCCGCTACGAAGACCGCCGGCTCGTGGTTGCCGTTGCCGATACGGGCAAGGGCATGGAGCCTGCCGACCGCGAACGCATCTTCCAGGAGTTCACCCGTCTGCCGGGTGCGCAAGGACAGGAGGGCTTCGGCTTGGGACTCTCCATCGTACGCATGCTGGTACAACTGCTCGAAGGCGGGATAGAGGTGGATAGTGTGCCGGGAAAAGGAAGTACGTTTACGGTACGGGTGCCGCTATTCCCCGTGACAGGCGGAAGAACAGCGGAATGTGCGGAAGACTCGGATAGCGCAGGCGTAATGGATGCCACGGACAAAAAAGAAGATATCCGCGTTCTCCTTATCGACGATGACCGCATCCAGCTTACCCTTACCGCCGCCATGCTGGAGCAAAGCGGCATCACTTCCGTGTCTTGCCTGCAACCCGATGAATTGCTCGACGCCCTGCGCACCGACTCCTTCGACGTTCTGCTCACCGACGTACAGATGCCTGCCATCAACGGCTTCGACCTGTTGAAGCTGCTGCGTGCCTCCAACATTCCGCAAGCCCGCACCATCCCGGTGATAGCCGTCACCGCCCGTAGCGACATGAAGCGCGAGGAATTTACGGCGCACGGCTTTGCCGGTTGCTTGCATAAGCCCTTTACTGTGGCGGAATTGCTACGCGAACTGGATATGGAAGTTGCGGAAGCATTGTCTCACGACGCATCCGACTCTTCATCCGTTGCTTCAACTTCCCAGTCCTCTGCGGCCTATCGCTTCTCCGCCCTCACCGCTTTCTCCGGCGACGATTCCGATGCCGCCCGTTCCATCCTGGAGAGTTTCGTCTCCGAAACCCGTCTGAACGCCGACCGCCTGCGCCGGGCAGTAGATTCCGAAGATACGGACGAAGTAGCCGCCGTGTCTCATAAGATGATTCCGCTCTTTACCTTGCTGGGTGCTTCCCGTCTGGTAGATTTGCTTAAAGTGCTGGAAACTTCGAAAGGTTCTCCTTTCACGGAAGAGATAAAGGAGCAAGCTCTTTCCTCCCTTCGTCAGATAGAAGATGTATTGGCACAGGTTCCCGAGCGATAAAGTGCTTTTTCTCTTTTTTGTCAACCAAATCTCCGCAGAATTTGTTTACTTTGCAAAGCGGTTTGAACACTACAATCGAATAAGGCTCTCATGAGAAGAAAATGGTTGAAAATAGCACTTTGGGTGGTGCTTACTCCTATTATATTATTTATAATACTGATGGTGTTGCTCTACGTGCCTCCTGTACAAAGTTTCATACGGAAGCAGGCCACGGCAATGGCATCGGAAGCCACCGGTATGGATATCTCCGTAGACCGTATCGACTTGCGCTTCCCCCTGAATCTGCTGGTGCGCGGCGTATGCGTGGTGCAGCCTGCCGATAGCGTTGCCGGTATACAGCAGCCCGACACCCTGCTCAGCCTGGAGAGTCTGAACGTGCGCGTGCAGGCATTGCCGCTGTTCAAGGGTAGGGTAGAGGTAGATGACATCACACTGAAACAAGTGGCGGTAAACTCCTCCAACCTGATAGAAGGTATGCAAGTGAAAGGCGTGCTCGGACAATTCTTCCTTCAGAGCCACGGCATCGACCTGGGCAAAGAGGATGCCGTGCTGAATAACATTGAACTTAGCGATACCCACGTGCAAGTGGTGCTTGCCGACACCACCGAGGCACCCAAAGATACCACCGAAACCGTCCTGAACTGGAAAGTGACGCTCCATGCCCTGAAACTGAAGAACGTCTCCGTAGACTTGCGGATGCCGCTCGACTCCATGCGCCTGGCTGCCCGCCTGGGCGATGCCGAGATAACCGATGCCGCTGCCGACCTGAAACATCAGTTCTATGGCTGGAAGAAGTTCCAACTCTCCGGCACTTCCGTGAATTATGATAGCGGCCGCCTTACTGCTCCCGACAATCTTGCCGGCGACACTGCCACGGTGAAACCCGCCGAAGGCTTCGACCCTTCCCACATAGCCCTGCGTGACATCCGCATCGGCATAGACTCCGTGATGTACATGGGAAAGAATATGAATGCCGTCATCCGCGAGTTCTCCATGAACGAACGTTCCGGGCTGAGCATCACCTCGCTTACCGGACGGCTCTTTGCCGACTCCACGGTCATCCGTGTTCCTGCGTTGAAGTTGCTTACCCCGCATAGCGAGATGAACTTTACCGCACAGACCTATTGGGAACTGATAAATATCCCCACTACCGGCCGCCTGACTGCCCGCTTCAATGCCCGCATCGGCAAGCAGGACGTGCTGCTCTTTGCCGGCGGCTTGCCTGAGAGCTTCAAGGAAGCCTACCCGTTCCGCCCGCTGGTAATCCATGCCGGTACGGAAGGCAATCTGAAGCAAATGCAGATATCCCGCTTCACCGCCGACCTGCCCGGAGCCTTCTCTCTGAACGGCGGCGGCGAGTTCTGGAACCTGACCGACAGCGTGAAGCGTAGCGGCAGCATGGATTTGGAGATGCATACGCAGAACCTCAACTTCCTGACCGGACTTACGGGCACTGCTCCCGATGATTCTTTTGTAGTGCCGGACAGCATGGATCTCTCCGCCCGCCTGAGTGTGGAAGGCTCGCAGTGCACCGCCGCCTTGAAGCTACAAGAGCAGGAAGGCTCCCTGGACTTGGATGCTTCCTATCATCTGCTCACCGAAGCCTATCATGCCGACCTTACCGTCAACTCCTTGCAGGTACATCACTTCTTGCCTAAAGACTCCATCTATACGTTTACGGCTCACGTCTCCGCCAAGGGGCAAGGCACGGACTTCGCTTCCAACAAGACCATTGCCGCCTTGGAAGCCTCTTTGGATGAACTGCAATACGGGCATTGGAACGTCTCCGGCGTGGACTTGCGCGCACGGTTGAGGAACTCCTTTGCCACCGTCCGCCTCACCAGCGACAACCCGCTGCTGAAGATGCAGGGAGCTGCCGGTATGCACCTCGACCGCAAGTATCTGGACGGACGTCTGAATATGAATGTAGAAGAAGTGGACTTGCATAAGTTGGGTTTCGCACCGCAGCCTTTGAAGCATCCTTTTGCCTTCAAACTGGGAGCCGAGGCCCGGCACGACTCCATCAAGCTGAAACTGGATGCGGGCGATTTGGATTTACAGTTCCGCGCACGCAGTACCTTGAAGAAACTGATGAGCCAGTCCGACGAGTTCGTCACCCTGCTGATGAAGCAGATAGACGAGCGAAGTCTGAACCATGCGGCGTTGAGGCGTGTGCTTCCTTCGGCGGGCATGCAGTTGACGGCGGGAAAACAGAATCCCGTCAGCTACCTTCTTGCTACGAAGGATATCTCCTTTCACGACTTTACGCTCCGCTTCGGCTTCACTCCTACGCGCGGCATCAACGGGCGCACGGCTATACATGGGTTGCGGATGGACTCGCTGCAACTGGATACCATCTTCTTCAGCGTCCGCCAGGACACGGCGATGATGAAGTTGCAGGGCGGTGTCATCAACGGGCCTAAGAATCCGCAGTTCGTTTTCCGCAGTACACTGACGGGAGAAGTGCGCAACGACGACGCTGAACTTACCGTGGACTATGTGGATGGCAAGGGCGAAACCGGCCTGCTGTTCGGCATCAACGCCCGTCCGCTTATCGAAGGCCGTGGCCGCGGCAATGGCGCTCTGCTGAGGCTGACGCCCGAAGAACCTGTCATTGCCTATCGCAAGTTCCACTTTGTGGACAACAGCAATTGGATTTACTTGCACAAGAATATGCGCGTCTATGCCAATATCGACATGGATAGCGACGACGGGCTGTGTTTCCGCATGCAGTCCGACCGCAAGGACACCGTCTCCTTGCAGAACATCAACGTCGAACTCAGTCGTCTGCGCCTGGACGAACTTACGGATATGCTTCCCTATATGCCGAGCATCACGGGACTGCTCTCCGCCGAGGCCAACTACATACAGACAGCCACCTCTTTGCAGGTATCTGCCGAGGCCAATGTAGAGAAGCTGACCTACGAACGCCAGCCTGTAGGCGACATCGGTCTGGGCGCCACCTGGCTGCCGGGTGACAAGAATACGCACTACCTGAATACTTACTTCACCTACGACGACGAAGAGGTCTTGACTGCCGACGGCATCCTGACGCAGAAGAACGGCAAGGACACCCTGGAAGTCACCACCCGCTTCGAGCACTTCCCGTTGAAGATGGCGAACGCCTTTATCCCCGACCAGGTGGCGGCATTTACCGGAGACATCGACGGCGGACTCTATATCTACGGTTCGATGGACAAACCGAAGATGCACGGAGATATTACGCTGGACAGCGTGTCCGTCTACGCCCGCCAGGCGGGAGCACGTTACTGGTTCGATAACCGTCCGGTGCAGATCAAGGACAACCAACTGATATTCGACAAATTCGCCATCTATACCACCAGTAAGAATCCGTTCACCATTGACGGCAACATCGACTTCCGCAACATGGACCGTCCCAGTGCCAACCTGAACCTGCTGGCGGAGAACTATACCCTGCTCGATGCCCCCCGCACCCGCGAGAGCCTGGTCTACGGTAAAGTATTCGTAGACCTTCGCGCCACCGTGCGCGGCCCGTTGGACGGACTGACCATGCGTGGAAACATGAACCTGCTGGGCAATACCAACGTGACGTACGTCCTGACCGACTCCCCGCTGACGGTGGAAGACCGCCTCGACGGACTGGTGACCTTTACCTCTTTCACCGACACCACCTCGGTGCAGGCCGACGAGCATCCCGCCATGTCATTGGGTGGAATGGAAATGTATATGTCCGTTCACATCGACGACGCCGTGCGCCTGCGTGCCGACCTCAGCCCCGACCGCAGCAAGTTCATCGAACTCGAAGGCGGGGGCGACCTCAATATGCAATATACTCCGCAGGGCGATATGAACCTGACCGGACGTTATACCCTCTCCGGTGGCGTGATGAAGTACTCTTTGCCCATCATCCCGTTGAAAGAGTTCCAGTTCAACCCCGGCAGTTACGTAGACTGGCGCGGTAACATAATGAACCCCGTGCTCAGCCTGAAGGCTACCGAGCGTATGCGTGCCTCTGTGGCGGATGGCGACGGCGATGCCTCGCGCATGGTCAACTTCGACGTCTCCATCTCCATCAAGAACCGCCTCGAATCGCCCGACCTGATCTTCGACCTCTCCGCCCCCGACGACGCCACAGTGGAGAACGAGTTGCAGGCAATGGGTGCCGAAGAGCGCAGTAAGCAGGCCATTGCCATGCTTGCCACCGGTATCTACCTGAACAGTGGCGGCAAAGGCGGCGGCCTGACGATGGGTACTGCCCTGAACTCCGTGCTCCAAAGTCAGATAAACTCCCTTGCCGGCGGCCTGAAGAATGCCAACCTCAGTGTGGGCATCGAAGACCGCACGATGGCGGATACCGGCGACACGCAGAAGGACTTCAGCTTCCGCTACTCCCAGCGTTTCTTCAACGACCGGGTGCAGATTGTCATCGGCGGCAAGGTGTCTACCGGAGCCAATGCAACCAATGACGCGGAATCGTTCATCGACAATATCTCGCTGGAATACCGCCTCGATACCTCGGGCACCCGCTACGTGCGTGTGTTCTACGACAAGAACTACGAAAGCGTGCTCGACGGCGAGATTACCGAGACGGGCGTCGGCCTGGTGCTGCGCCGCAAGATGGATCGCCTGAGCGAACTGTTCCTGTTCAAGAGAAAAAAGAAAACGATAGAGACGGAAAAGTGATAAAAAGTGATAAGGTGATAAAGTGATAAGGTGATGAAACGACTGATACTGTATATAATAGGAATCGTAATTTTGGCGGGGTGCTCCACTACCAAGCATTTGCCCGAAGGGGAAATACTTTATACCGGCCAGAAGCCGATGGTTGTATTGAACCGCAGCACCACCGCCGTGGGCGAGGTGGCGATGGAAGAGGTAGAGGCAGCCCTTGCCACGGCGCCCAACAACTCCCTGCTGGGAAGTTCCACGGTGCGTTATCCTTTCCCCCTCGGTTTGTGGATATACAATGGTTTCCAGAAGTACGAGAAAGGTTTCGGCAAATGGATTTTCAACCGGTTTGCCGCTACGCCGGTGCTGATGTCTTCCGTCAATCCCGGCATCCGCCAAAAAGCCGCCACCAACCTGCTGCGCGACTACGGCTACTTCAACGGTTCGGTGAGCTATCAGACCTTTATCGACCCGAAAGACTCCCTGAAAGCCAAGTTGCAATATACGGTGAACATGCGCAATCCCTACTTTATAGATACGGTGTACTACCGCGGTTTCAGCCAGCGCACCACGCGCATCATGGAACTGGGCCGCCGCCATTCGCTCATCAGTCCGGGCGAGCAGTTCAACGTCACCGACCTCGATGGCGAGCGTACCCGCCTCAGTACCCTGCTGCGCAATGTAGGTTGTTATTACTTCCGTCCCGACTATCTGACCTACCAGGCAGATACGACGATGGTACCCGGCGGGCACGTCATCATGCGCCTGATACCCGCCCCGACCATGCCGAAGGTAGCGGAGAAATCGTTCCATGTCGGCAGCCGCTCGGTGTATCTTCTCGGCAAGCAAGGCGAGGAACCCAATGACAGCATCGACTACAAGGGGCTCGCCATCCACTACTACGACAAGTTGCGCGTGCGCCCCAATATGCTTTACCGCTGGCTCGACTACCAGGGCTACCGCCGGAAGCGCCAGGTGCAGGACAGTGCCGGTATCTCCCGCCAGCGCTCCATGCAGAGCCTGTACAGCCTTTATCGCCAGACCCGTGTGCAAGAGCGCCTTGCCAATCTTGGCATCTTCCGCTATGCCGAAATGCAGTATGTGCCGCGCGATACCGCCTTCGTCTCCGATACGCTCGACCTGCGTGTAGTTGCCGCTTTGGACAAGCCCTACGATGCCGAACTCGACTTCAACGTCACCATGAAGAGCAACAACCAGACGGGCCCCGGTGCCGCCTTCACCGTCACCAAGAACAACGTATTCGGCGGTGGTGAGAGCTGGAACGTCAAAGTAAACGGTTCCTACGAGTGGCAGACGGGTAAGGACCGTTCTTCCCTGATGAACAGCTACGAGATGGGGATTTCTACTTCGCTGATGTTCCCCCGTATCGTCTTTCCCCGCATGGGCGACCGCGAGTACGACTTCCCGGCAACCACCACTTTCCGCCTGTACATGGACCAGATGAACCGTGCCAAGTATTACAAGCTGCTTGCCTTCGGCGGAAATGCCACCTACGACTTCCAGCCTAAGTCAACCAGCAAGCATAGCATCACTCCCTTCCGACTGACGTTCAACGTACTGCGCGATCCTACGGATGCTTTCAAGGAGTTGCAGAAGCAGAACCCGGCGCTCTACGTCAGTCTGCGCGACCAGTTCATCCCTGCTATGGAATACACCTATACGTATGATAACGCCTCGCTTCGCGGCAAGCGCAACCCCATCTGGTGGCAGACTACGGTAGCCTCGGCGGGTAACGTGACTTCCGCCGTCTACCGCATCTTCGGCCGCTCCTTCAGCGAGAAGGAGAAGAAGCTCTTCGGCGTGCCCTTCGCGCAGTTCCTGAAGCTGAATTCGGAGTTCCGCTATCATTATAAGATAGACAAGAATCAGATGATAGCCTCGCGTGTGGCAGGGGGTGTCATCTGGTCGTACGGCAATATGACCGCCGCTCCCTATACCGAACAGTTCTACATCGGCGGCGCCAACAGTGTGCGTGCCTTCTCGGCGCGCAGCATCGGCCCCGGCGGCTATCCGCCCGACGACGAAAAGAAATATACCTACATCAACCACGTGGGCGACATCCGCATGGAAGCGAATGTGGAATACCGTTTCCGCATCATCGGCGACCTGCACGGGGCGCTCTTCCTCGATGCCGGCAACGTGTGGCTGATGCACAAGGACGAGAACCGCCCCGGCGGTGAACTCACCCTGCGGAACTTCCCCAAGCAGATAGCCCTGGGCACGGGTACCGGTCTGCGCTACGATATGGACTTCCTCGTATTCCGTCTCGACCTGGGTATAGCCCTGCACGATCCGTACGACACCGGAAAGTCGGGCTACTATAACATACCCAAGTTCAAGGACGGCATGGCGTGGCATTTCGCCATCGGTTATCCGTTCTAAACGGTTTTTTGACCGAATAGTGGTAGAGAATGAACTAAAACTCCCTTTTGTGAAGCGTAAATTTTCGTACATTTGCAACCGTTATCAACTGTGATACACTAACCTTTTTAAATAATAACTGATATGAAACCAACTTTATTCTTACTGGCAGCCGGCATGGGCAGCCGTTATGGTGGCTTGAAACAATTGGACGGACTGGGTCCCAATGGCGAAACTATTATGGATTACTCTATCTACGATGCAATCAACGCCGGTTTCGGCAAGCTCGTTTTCGTTATCCGCAAAGAGTTTGAGCAGGACTTCCGCGACAAGATCATTTCCAAATACGAAGGTCATATCCCGTGTGAACTGGTGTTCCAGTCCATCAATGACCTCCCGGCAGGCTTCACTTGCCCCGAAGGCCGCACCAAACCCTGGGGAACCAACCACGCCGTACTGATGGGTGCCGACGTCATCAAGGAACCGTTTGCCGTTATCAACTGCGACGACTTCTACGGCCGCGACTCTTTCCAGACGATGGGCAAGTTCCTTTCCGCACTGCCCGACGGCTCAAAGAATGTATATTCAATGGTAGGTTTCCGCATTGGCAACACGCTGAGTGAGAGCGGCACCGTATCCCGCGGCCTTTGCGGCACGGATGCCAACAACCTGCTGACTTCCGTTGTAGAGCGCACCAAGATACAGCGCATGGACGGCGAAGTGAAGTACATCGACGACAACGGCGAATGGGCGCCCACTCCCGAAACCACTCCCGTCAGCATGAACTTCTGGGGCTTCACTCCCGACTACTTTGCTTACAGCGCCGAGTTCTTCAAAGCTTTCCTCAGCGACCCCAAGAACATGGAGAACCTGAAGAGCGAATTCTTCATCCCCTTGATGGTGGATAAACTGATCAGCGACGGCACCGCTACCGTCGAAGTGCTCGATACTACCAGCAAGTGGTTCGGCGTCACTTACCCCGAAGATCGCCAGAGCGTAGTCGACAAGATTCAGGCATTGGTGGATGCAGGCGAATATCCAGCCAAACTGTTCTAAAAGAATAAGAATAGAACCGTTATATATAAGGAAAAGGATGCTCTTTTGGGCATCCTTTTTTGTTAAGAGGGTATATACCCCTGCAATGGAACAAAAATAGACTGAATATACCTCTGCAATGGAACAAAATCTGGCTAAATATACCTCTGCAATGAAACAAAATCATACCTTTGCAGGTGTATCATAAGCTAACTGTCAGATGTTTGAACGAAGTATAATCAAAGATTTGCGCAAATGGGCTGCCAATCCTTACCGGAAGCCTTTAATACTGCGCGGAGCGTTTCATCAGTTGGATTTTGGAGGCGAAGCTGCCCGAAGCATTTCATGCCCAGATGATGCTATACTTCAATGTATATGCTTTGATAGGCGGTATGCCGGAAGTCGTGGCGCATTATGCTGCCAATAAAGATGTGGTCGCCTTGTCAGGCATTTACAATCAACTGATAAATGCCTATAAGAATGATGTGGAGAAATATGCGCAAAACCGTGCGCAGTCATCCGTTATACGCTACATCCTGGAAGAAGGATGGGCTTTTGCGGGACAGAGCATCACGCTGGGCGGTTTTGCTTCTTCGGCTTATAAGGCGCGGGAGACGGGGGAGGCTTTCAGGACTTTGGAGAAAGCTTTATTGTTGGAGTTGGTTTACCCTACCGTCAATGCGATGCTTCCCGCTACTGCCGATTTAAAGAAAGCGCCTAAATTGATTTGGCTGGATGCCGGGCTGGTGAACTATGCGTCCAACATTCAAAAAGAGTACCTGCTCAGTAAAGACCTGACGGACGTATGGCGGGGAATGGCTGCGGAACAGATTGTTGCTCAGGAACTGAAGACTTTGTCCAGCGAAGTCGGAGCGAAGCGCAAGTATTGGGTTCGTGCCAAGCGGGGCAGTTCGGCGGAGGTCGATTTCGTTTATTTATATGATGGTCTTGTCATTCCGATAGAGGTAAAGAGTGGGCATAATGCCCATTTGAAGTCACTCCATCAGTTTATGAATGAAGCTCCCCACGACATTGCTGTCCGCGTTTGGGCAGGGACTTATTCGGTAGATGAGGTGCAGACTACGGAAGGCAAGCGTTTCCGCCTGGTCAATCTTCCCTTTTATTTAGTGGGAGCACTGCCGGATATACTGTTTCAACTTCTTTAGGCTTCACCTCTTCACCGCTCCCTGCAAGCACCTGCCGGTGGGCAATGCGGGGTGAAAGCAAGGCGATAAGTCCGGTTTCAAGGGTTCACCCTGTAGCCGGCGTGTTTTCAAAGAATGCCCTTATACCTTGTAAATAAGAAGAAAATCAGTACATTTGTGTGTTGATATACTAAAACCAGAAGAATATGAGCGATAAAATTTATCCTATCGGCATACAGAATTTCGAGAAGATTCGCAGAGACGGTTACTTCTACGTTGATAAAACTGCCTTGGTTTATAAAATGATAAAGACCGGTAGTTATTATTTCCTGAGCCGCCCGCGCCGCTTCGGGAAAAGTCTGCTCATTTCTACCCTCGAGGCCTACTTTCAGGGAAAGAAGGAACTCTTTGAAGGACTGGCAATAGAGAAACTGGAAAAAGATTGGGTGAAGCATCCCATACTGCACCTGGACTTGAATATCGAGAAATACGATAATCCCGAGAGTCTGGACAAAATACTCAACGACCATTTGGAACGATGGGAAGAACAGTACGGCACCCGTCCATCCGAAACTTCTTTTTCCCTGCGTTTTGCCGGAATCATTCAACGTGCCTTCGAGCAGACGGGACAGCGCGTTGCCATTCTTGTCGACGAATACGACAAGCCCATGCTGCAAGCCATTGGCGATGAAGCTTTGCAAAAAAGTTACCGTGATACCTTGAAACCATTCTACGGAGCACTGAAAACGATGGATGGTTACATCAAGTTCGCCATACTGACCGGAGTCACGAAGTTCGGCAAAGTGAGCGTGTTCAGCGACCTCAACAATCTGAAAGATATATCCATGTGGAATGAGTTTATCGACGTTTGCGGTATCAGCGACAGGGAACTGCATGAGAACTTGGAGCCGGAACTTCACGAATTTGCCGATGCGCAAGGGATGACGTACGAACAGTTCTGCAACAAACTGCAAGAGTATTACGATGGCTATCATTTTACGCACAACTCCATCGGCATATACAACCCGTTCAGCCTGCTCAATGCTTTTGACCGCATGGAGTTCGGCAGTTATTGGTTCGAGACCGGCACCCCCACTTACTTAGTAAAGCTACTGAAAAGCCATCACTACGACCTGGAGCGCATGGCACACGAAGAGACTGACGCACAAGTGCTGAACAGTATCGACTCCGAATCCACCAACCCCATTCCGGTGATTTACCAAAGCGGGTATCTGACCATAAAAGGGTACGACACGGAATTTGGTATATACAGTTTAGGTTTCCCGAATCGTGAAGTAGAAGAAGGTTTTGTTCGTTTCCTGTTGCCTTTCTATGCAAATACGAATAAGGTGGAAGCGCCTTTTGAAATTCAAATGTTTGTCCGCGAAGTGCGTGAGGGCGATTACGACGCTTTCTTCCGCCGCCTGCAAAGCTTCTTTGCCGATACCCCCTACGAACTTGTCCGCGACCTGGAAGTGCACTTCCAGAATGTACTGTTCATTGTCTTCAAGTTGGTAGGCTTCTATGTAAAGGCCGAATATCATACTTCGCAAGGGCGGATAGACTTGCTGTTGCAAACGGACAAATACATCTACGTGATGGAATTCAAGCTGAACGGCACAGCCGAAGAGGCTTTGCAACAGATCAACGACAAGCAATACGCCCTTCCTTTTCAAACCGACGCACGGAAGCTGTTCAAAATAGGGATAAACTTCAGCACAGCAACCCGCAACATAGAGAGGTGGATTGTAGAATAAGGTTGCGACCGGTCGCAATGCTACTTCTCTTATCTCTGACACATTACTCCCCTTTGCCCGAAACATTCTTGCTTTGAAAGAGGAAGACTCTTTCTTTTGTTGCACAAGATGGCATCTTATACAACACAAGATGGCATCTTGTGCAGCATAAGATGCCATCTTGTGCAGTATAGGAAAGGGAGTTTAAGATGAAAGGCAGGAATGTTCCGGATGGCGGACAAGAGTGTTCCTGATGGCGGGCATAGCTCTCTGTAAAGTCAGGACAGTACAGGGTGAAGGGTGAAGGAGACGAAGAATGCTTGAAAGCGCTTTGCCTTCACCCGCTATCGACCTGCTGCAAGGCTTTTGTTGCAGGTCGATGAAGGGGTGAACCCTGTTGTGATTGTTTTTTGTTGGAAGGATAGATAGCGCCGATATTCTATACAAGGACGTTATACGGATAAGCAATAGAATGAATGCCCGGTTGGGAACATATTTTTCTCCAGTTGGGAAAATATTTTTTCCCAACTGGGAAAAAAAACTCCGCAGTTGGGAAAAAATAAAACGGCAGGTAGGGAGTAGCCGAAAGAGGATGTCCGTACCTGCCGTTTGGTATCTTGTCAATCAAGATGGGTTTCTTCTACGCTCACTAATTGGAGCCTTTCCGAACCAGTTTCAATGTGCTGCCGGCGGCTTCCCACTTGAAGTCATTGCTGAAACCATAGTTGGCATTCATTGTATTGATTTTGTTAGATAAGTCTAAATCAGTAGAGTAGGAAGCATTATTACCGCCCGAAGTCCATTCCGAATAGCATTTCTCGATGCCTTCCGGAGTAGCACCGCTTTTGTAATACCACGTACATCCTGAAACGGTTCCTGAGTATTCGGTTAGGTATTTATTAATGGCTGTCATTCCACCCATTTTCACAACATTTGAAGCACCGGAGATTGTCCCTTTGGCAAAGCAGGAAATGATGTTTCCTCCGTCTGAAGATCCATATATGTTTTTCCCGCATATCCATCCAAGAGGGATTTCAGAAGTCGCATCCGCATTGGTAGCCTTCACTGTTCCTTCAAAGCTACAGAATGCAATGGTTCCTTGATTTAGACCTACTATTCCTCCTATCTCCGCACCGCCTGTACCGCCATATTCCACATCACCTTTTACCATTAGATGCTTAATAGTTCCGTAATTTCCCGCGAAAAGACCAGAGACTGAAATTGTAGATAGGGATATGTTTAGTCCTGAGATGGTATGTCCCTGTCCGTCGAATACTCCGTAAAGGTATATGGCACCTCCATCAGGATAATAAGAACCCAACGGCGTCCACGGATGGTTGTTCAGATTAATATCGGCTGTCAGTTTATAGGTGGCATAAGCATACGTATTATTAGTAGCAGTGACGGCGTCTGATATTGATTGACCCATCAACTTCCATAGTCCGGCAAGCTGCTTCGCTGTGGAGATTTCGAATACGTAGTCTTTACCGTCGGTGCCGTCGGTGCCGGAGGAGACTGCCTCGCCCAGCCATTGCTTTGCTGTTGCTGCATCTGCGGGATACGTGCCATCCCAACCGGTTTCGGTAAAGTCGTGGTCATTATCCGGTTCCTCCCACTTATCATCTGCCGTAATCGTGAAAGTAAAATCGCCGGTAGTAGGCGGTGTGGGTGGTGTGGGCGGTGCGTATTCGCCCGTGATGTTGGTTTTGTAGCATTGCTGGAAGGGAACGTTGGTGAGGGTCTTCTGGTCGTCGTCGGTGTTGAACTTTATCGTCACGCCGAGCAGCCGTTGTTCGCCCTTCGGAGCGAGGATGTAGTCTGTGGCGAGGGTTGCGCCGGGGGAAGCCGGTCCGATGCCTGTAAAGATATGTGCGACGGAGCTTGTCCCTTCGGTAACTTTGCCTGTACCTACGTTGAGCGTTGCGCCTGCGGAATACACTATGGCCAGCGTGTTGTTGCTTCCACTCACTCCTGTTTTTTCTACGAAGTTCACCTGTGCGGTGGCGTTCCGCAGGGTGACTTGAGTGCTCGACGTTAAGTTCGCGGTGTTTAACGTGGTGGCAAGGCAATAGGCTACTTCGCCCTGGCTGTTCTCTTTGCCGCTCGTCACCTTTACGGTTTTCAGGTCGTCGGTGTCCCAGTAGCCGCTGCTTATCGCGCCTGTACTTTCATTTTTTGCCGTACCCTTGTCTGCCCAGAACAGGAAGGTGTATTCCGTATTCTTTTCGAGTTCTACTACCAGTGTGCCCATGTTAGCTTCTACCCGCGTCGCAAGTGTGCCCGTGGCACTGCTTCCCTCATACGCCTCTACAATGTAGCGGGTCAAGTCAGTGACCGCAGCACGTGTCGCCGCAGGCGTCTGAATGTTGAACGTGACGAGTTGTCCGTCCTCTTGTGGCTGCCCCGGCATTTCGTCCGCCTGGCTGCACGATGCCAAAGCTACGACTACCCCGGCAATCAACGATAAAATGCTCTTTTTCATCTTCTTCTGAATTAATGGGTTATTAATGTAAATTTATGATTCATAAGTAATGGTTTGTAATGACTACTTCCAATTGTCGGGGACGCTGCTCGTATTGGTAGCGCTCGTCCCGGCGAAACACATGGTATGGTCGCTGCTTGCCATGGTATACGTCCACAGCTGCGGGAGCGTCCCTTGCCTTTCCTGCTTTAAACCGCAACTGTTGAAACAGTTCTTGAAGTTCATAGTTTTCCCGGCAAAGCGGGTTTCCATCTCCTTCCCCTCATCCGTAGTCTCGTCGCAGAATATATTGGCAGTAGGTATAAGATAGAAACATTGGTAGAAACAAGATTCAAAAATTGTTGCATCCTTATTTTGAGCGAACAGTCCTGTGGGAATCTTTCCCGTCAGCTTCGTGCACATGTAGAAACAGTAGTAGAAAGTCGTCACGAGGGTATTCTTGTCAAACAACCCTGTGGGAATCGCTTCCGTCAGACCCGTGCACTCGTTGAAGCAGTAGCTGAAATTCGTCACGAGGGTATTCTTGTCAAACAGCCCTGTGGGAATCGCTCCCGTCAGTCCCGTACACTTGCTGAAGCAGTGGTTGAAATCCGTCACGAGGGTATTGCTGTCGAACAGCCCTTGAGGGATTCCCGTCAGCCCCGTGCAACCTGCGAAACAGGATTCGAAATTCGTTACGGCGGTATTCTCTTTGAACAGCTTTTGGGGAATCGTTCCCGCCAGCTTCGCGCAATTTGCGAAACAGGCAGAGAAATTCGTCACGGATTTATTTGTGGTGAACAGCCCTTCGGGGATTGTTCCCTCCAGCCCCGCGCAACCGGAGAAACAGGATGCGAAAGTCGTCACGGCGGTATTCTTTTCGAACAGCTTTGGGGGAATCGCTCCCGTCAGCCCCGTGCACTTGTAGAAACAGGATTCGAAAGTCGTCACAGCGGTATTGGTGGTGAACAGCCCTTCGGGAATCGTTCCCGTCAGCCCCGCACAACCGAAGAAACAGGATTGGAAACTCGTTACGGCTTTATTGTTGGTGAATAGCCCTTCGTGAATCTCTCCCGTCAGCCCCGTGCAATTGTAGAAACAGAAGCTGAAATTCGTTACTTTTTGATTGGTGGTGAACAGCCCTTCAGGGATTGCTTCCTCCAGCCCCGTGCAATCGGAGAAACAGGATGCGAAAGTTGTTACGAGGGTATTCTTTTCGAACAGCTTTGGGGGAATCTCTCCCGTCAGCCCCGTGCACTCGGAGAAACAGTTGTAGAAACTCGTCACTTTTTCATTGTAGGCAAACAGCGCTTCGGGGATTGTTCCCGTCAGCCCTGTGCAACCGTAGAAACAGGATGCGAAACTCGTCACGGCGGTATTGGCGGTGAACAGCCCTTCGGGGATTGCTCCCGTTAGCCCCGTGCAACCGGAGAAGCAGCTACCGAAATCCATCACTTTGTTATTGGCGTTGAACAGCGCTTCGGGGATTGCTCCCGTTAGCCCCGTGCAACCGTAGAAGCAGGAACTGAAATTCGTTACGGAGGGATTATTATCGAACAGCCCTTCGGGGATTTTCGTCAGCGAAGTGCAATTTCTGAAACAGTTGTTGAAGTTAGAACCCATATTGAGCAGCGGCGTATTGAGCGATACCAGCTTCTTCGAGTTGGCGTTCACATAGCTGTAGTCGGAAAAACAAAGCTGGGGCATCTGCGTCTGCGTGCCGTCCCGCTGAGTAGAGGAGATGGTTACAGTGTATTCTCCCGCCTGAGCGTAGGTGTGCGTTGTATTATTCTGATAAAGCCACGTACCGTCGGTAAAGGTTTCGGTATTTCTGTCTCCCCAATCCACGACCAGCGAGTAACCGCTGAGAGTGCCTTGCAGAGGCAGAATGAAAGTGGCGTCATTGGTGTCTGAGGTATTCTTGCGGGTATCGATGGTAATACTCATCGACGGCAGCGGCGTTTCGTACTCGCCCGTAATCTTGGTCTTATAGTTCGCCTGAACGACCGCTTCGGGGATGGTCTTCTCCTCCTCATCGTTGAGTTTGAATTTCAGCCCCGTAAGTTTGCCTGCATCAGCCGGGGCAAGGATATAGTCGGTGGCAAAGGGCTGGGCAGATGATGTGGGCTGCTCGAGGTGTGTAAGGGTATGCACTACCGGGGTTCCTGTGGTATTATACTCCACCGTGCCGTCGCCAAGGTTCATCACGGCGTCAGCGTAGGGATAGGTAATCGTCAAGGTATTGTCCGTTCCCGTCAATCCCTTTTTGTCGATAAACGAGAGTTTGGCAACGGCGCGTCTCAGGGTGATATGCCCATCGGAAGTGCTGTTGACCGTCACGCGTGCCCAGTAAGCTGCCATGCCGGGTTGGGTGTTGTCCGTCTGCTTCACGGCTTTCAGGCTGGAGGCATCGTAGGCGTTCTCCCCGTTGTCCGCCCAGAAGAGGCAGACGTAATCCACCTCCTTTTTCATCGTGACGTTGAACGTGCCGCTGGTACTCTCCATTTTCACGGGTTCAGCCGAAAGGTCGCCCTCGTACATTTCGAGCAAATAGCGGTTCATGGTTGCCGCCGCCTTTGTCTGCGGCGCATCGTCCGGTTCGCTGATGGCAACGTTGAACGTCTGCGTAGTCACTCCCTGCTGCATTGCCGCGTCTTCGTCGGTACACGATGCGAGGGCAAGCAATAATACACCTATTATATACAGTATCCTTTTCATATCCTCTATGTTCTATTCCTTATTCCCCAGAGGGGGGCTGTTTAAAAATTCACTTCGTACACACCTTCCCAGTCGGTGCTGATATTGATGCCGGGGCTTACCACGCCTGCCGTCAGGAAGTCGCCCCGCACGGTGGTGAGCATATTGCGCTTGTAGGCTATCTCTACGCCCGGCACGCGGCTCACGGTGCGCCCCTCCCGGTCCGTCACCAGCACGGTGACGCTTACCGCCGACTCGCTGCCGTTGACAAACACGTAGTCGCTGCCCACCGCCACTTCGGTATCCGCCTCGTCTACGGGCGGCAGTGCCGCGGGGGCGGTGCGGTAGCCTTCCGCCGCGCTGTTGGGCTTGCCCGTCTGTGCGTTGAAGCCGTCGGGCAGGTAGCCCTCGTAGATTATCTGCACGCGCAGCTCGTCCAGCGGCACGTACTTTTCGGGATTGGCAACCTGTAGCCGTCGGTAGCGCTCCACGTCGTCGGCAACGAGGGCGTACTTCGCCTGCGGGCGTTCGGTAACCACCGGCAGGGCGGCTTCCGTTCCGGCGGCGGCTACGGAGGCTGTGGCGTAGAACACCTCGCGGGTGTCGCTTCCGGCGGTGTAGGTGCGGTCGGAGGCTATTATCCTGACTGCTTGCAGGTTGCCGGTGTCGTACCATAGGTCGTCGGTGGAGCCGCTTTCGGTGTAGTCCACCCACAGCGTCAGGTCGTATTCGTCCTGCGGCAGTTCGGCGGTCAGGGTGTAGTGCCCTGCGGCATCCGTGGGAGTGAGCACCGCCGCTATGCGGTTCATCAGGGCGGAGCTTCCTTTGCGGTAGAACTCGGCTACGCCCCGCAGGTTATGGGGCTGCGTGGCGCGCACGCGCTTCGCCTGGTACTCGCCGAAGGCGGCATCGGGCAGCGCTATGCCTACCGTGACCCGGGTTGCGGTGATGCCGCCCGCCTTGTCGGACAGGGGTATTTCGATGCGCGCCACCTCGTTCTCGGTAATGGTGCGGTTAATCATCCCCGTCAGCATATCGGGATAGTCGTCTTCCGTCTGCTTCAGGTAGCTCAGCAGCCGACTCAGGGTGATGTCGCTGAGGGGCGCGTCGGCGCGGGTGGCGGGAGTGAAGTCCTGCCCCACGTTGAGCACCGCCACGAAGGTGTATGCCCCGCTTTCGAGGGTGAAGAGGTCGGCGGACAGCTCCTTCTGCGTGGGGTAATATCTGTGGAGTATCATCTTCTGGGCGTTGTTGAACCCGTAGAGGTGGGTATCCTCGAACTTGTTGTGGCTCACCCGGTCGGTGTTGAGCCCCACCACCGCTCCGCCGTGGTTTTCGCCGGGCAGGCTGGGAGTGGGGGGCAGGGTGATGTGCGAGTCGTCCCGGTTGCACGCGGCAAGCAGCAGGACGAGCGAGGTCATAATGATGAGTATCTTTTTCATAGCCTTCTTCCTTCCTTTATTGGTTGTTGGTGCCGAAACGCCAGATGAGCGTCACCGTGTTGTTCCATATCATATTCTCTTGATGGTCGGTGGGCGTGATGCCGTCGAAGCGTTCGCCCGGTACCCACAGCACGCTGCTGCGCAGCCCGACGTCCAGGTTGCCGGTCAGCCGGTAGCTGCCGCCGATGCCGATGCCCGCTCCGAACTGGAAGCGCCCGTCGCGCTTCACCACGGTGGCGTCCGTGGCATTCTCCTTCAGGGTGGCGCGGGTGCCTATGCCGTAGACGGCGGGCGAGAGGGTCAGGCTCCAGCGCCTGTCCCAGCATGGACGGACGATTTGCAGCAGGTCCGCGTTCAGGCGCAGGGCGTATTGTTGCAGGAAGACGGAGCTGTGGATGTCGCGGTAGGAGTAGCTGTCCATTCCGGCAACGTGCTCCAGGTAGCGCGCTCCGTCGGTGCCCAGCCAGTAGTCCGCACAGCAGGGGCTGGTGCCCAGCCGCATGGTGCCCAGCGAGATGCCCGCCTCTACCGAGAGCAGGGGCGAGATGCGGTATCCGCCCAGCACGCCGCCTTCGAATCCCGCCTTTCCGGCGGCATCGAACGAGGTGAATGTGCTCACGGCAAACGGCATCCCCAGCTCGATGCCTGCATACCAGCGGCAGGGGGCGGGGGAGTTTGCTTTCGGGGCTGTCTCTCCTTTTTCGGGCATTGTCTCTTCCTTTTCGGCGATTGTCACTGTATCTTCGGGCATTGTCTCTGCTTTGGGGGGAACAAGGTCTTCCTTCCTATCGGGAGCAGCCCCTTCCTGCCGGGGATGCGCTGGCAGGGTATCCGCCTGTACCTCTTCCGCCGTACCCGCAGGAGACAGGCTGATAATCACCGCGTCTCCCGCCGCAGGATGCAGATAAGGCTGGTTCGTGGTCTTGAAGTCCTTCTCGCGCAGTCCGTAGAATTTTATCAGATAGCCTTTCAGGTTATTACACCGATAGAAGACGGTCCACCGGTTTCGGGAGTCGCTTTCGCATTCTCCCGAGAAGCCGTTGACGTAGAGAGTGTCTTTGCCTTTCGTAAATGTTTTCAGGGTGTGCTTCAGCCGGCGGAGTGTCTGCCGGTTCTCCCGATAGTTCTCCTTGAACATCTGGATGCAGGGTGGGTAACGGAATATGAACGCACTGTCGGTAGCAGTGTCGGTGCCTTCGTGACGCGCCGCCTGTGGGTACATGGCAGGGCAAAGGCTAAGGATTGCCGTCAGGCAGACAAGTATTCTCCTTTTCATCGGTATGCCGGTATTATTTCAAGATTTATATTGCCGCGCCTGTCAGTGTCTGTACACAACAAAGGCGTGAATTACTGTCCGCTTTATCCATAAATCAGGTCTTCGCATTACCCGTACTGTAGATAAAGCAACAGCACTCACGCCAATCTTATATAGACTCTGCGCGGCACACCCCGAAACGGGCATACAACGGGAAGTATATAACAAAGGACGTGAGCGTTTGTTGCTACCATCTTCTACAGTACATTCAAAGTTGCGAAGTTTGATTTATAAGAAGATGATATTTTTAAACGCTTCCGTTACCAAGATGTTGTTGTCCCTGTCAGCGACAGGAACGGAACAAAAGTAACAAAAACGTTCTTTCTTCCAAAACAGTACGCTAATTATTTGCGATTCATGGTGCAAAAATACTAATAACACGCTTGAGGCGGGGAAAATGGCGATGGACAATTCGATACCCAAAACGACTGATATGTTCAAAGAAATACATATCTTTACCCCCACAATTGTTTATAATATTATGAAGAACCGTCACGCCGCAATCGGCATAATAGGATTGCTTTTTATCATCTTCGTAGCCGGATGCCGGAAAGCCCCGCAGCAGCCGGCTGCTCCCGAAAGTGAACTGTCCGCGCTCTACAGCCGGCTCAGGGAAGGGTACGGCACCGGAGACACGGCAACCGCCTTCGCACTCATGCGCCGTATGCTGGATTTCCCCCTTCCCGCCGATGGGACGAAGCCCCTGCACATCCGCACGCTGAACCGGGGACTGACCCAACTGATGTACCGCTACGCGTATGGCGGGATGCCGGATAAAGGGTTTGCCTATTTCCTGCGGCTGGCAGGCACCGGTGCGCAGCCGGATGCCGGCAATCCGCCCTTGCTGTCCGTACCTGCGGAGTGCCGTCGGCAGATTCTGATACTTTCCGCCTATCTGGGGATGCTGAACGGCGAAGTGCCTGAAGCCATAAAATGCCTCGAAGAAGGCTTCGCGCTGCCCGAACCGCCCACGCCCGATGAACGCTACGCCGACTATACCTTTGCCGCCGCCGTCTACTCGCAAGGGGCGGAAACGATAGGCAGGAGTATCGAAATGTACGAGAAAGCACTCGCCGAGGTGAAGCAGTCCGATGACAAGTCGGGTCTTCCGTGGATATTGGGCAACCTGGCGGAACTGTATGCCGATAAGGGAGAGTTCGAGAAAGCCGTGAAGATGTACTACGAAACCATCGTCCTCTTCAAGACCGACGGCGACAACGGCGGGCTTTCCGAGACGTATGCTTCCCTGGCGGAACTCTATAGACAATGGGGTATGCCGGAACAGGCGGAAGCGTATGCAGACCAGTCACTGAAGTATGCCCGTCTGTCCGGTCAGCAATACATCATAGGTTTCAGTATGCTCCAGCAATACGAAATAGCCGAAAAGAGGCAGCAGACGGACAGCGCCCTGTACTGGTTGCAGCGTGCCGACAGTCTTTTCATCGCTTCCAACAGTCCTTTGGAACACCTCAGCGCACAAGGCTTCATCACCCGTCTCCGCCTTCGCGACCCTGCCTATCTGGAAGAGGGTACGAAGCGGCTGGAAGAAATCTGCGCGGACACGCTTATCGAACAAACCCTTTATCAGCCCATGCTGGAGCAGCTCCTCGGAGAGTGCTACCTGCTCCTGGGATGCAAGCAGGAAGGGATACGGATTCTTAAAAATGTGTTGCCCCAACTGGAAGAGAGCCACAAGGACGTGATATTGTTAGGGGCATACCGGACACTTGTCCGTTACTACCGCCGGGAGAAACAGTACGAAACTGCCTTGGCCTATCAGGATAAGGCGGACGAACTGCAGGAAAAGCTGTTTGAAGATGAAAAGCTGCACCAGGTGACTGCCTCGCGCGTCCACTATGAAACCACTCAAAAGGAACTGGAAAACGAGGTGCTGCAACAGAAAGTGGAACTGAACCAACGTACGCTTGCCTTCACGTGGATATTGGTGGGATTGCTGGGGATGCTTCTGGTAGGAGGCGGGCTTTACGCGCGTCAGCGCCACCGCTATCTGCGCAGGGTCAGCGATGCCCGCCTGTCCCAGATCAGCGGTTTGCTGCAAGCGCAACAGGAGCTTAAAGGGCGTAATACTTCCTTGGCGGACGAACTAAGCAGGGCTTCCGATGAGTTGAGCAGGGCTTCCGATGAACTGCGGAAGGCGTCCCGTGAACCGGATGAGGCAGCTTCCGGCCAGCAAGATGCGTCGGAGCGGAAGTCGATAGCCGAAATCCGCAGGGAAATCAGTACGCAGGTTTTCAACTCCGACAAGGAAGCCGAGTTCCGCCGCAGTTTCACCGCCCTCTATCCCGAGTATATCCCGGCGTTGCACGAACTCAGCCCGGAAATGACCCGCACGGACGAACTGGTTGCCATGCTGATTATGCTGGACTTGAGCAGTGAAGAAATCAGGCTTACGCTGGGCGTCTCCCGGGTAGGAGTGAACAAGGCGCGCAGCCGTATGCGCAAGCGGTTGGGGCTGGAGAGCAAAACAAAACTGGAAGATTTCCTGAAGGGTGTTCTCAAACCGTGAAACCTGTGTAATCCGTACCTTTAGATAGTGTGCCCTTTGCGGAACGTCTGCGGGGTTACCCCCACATGATGCTTGAAGAACTTGTTGAAGAAAGCAGCATTGTTGAATCCCAGGCTTATGGCTATGTCCTTCACCGACGTGCTGTCGGTGCGGAGTTGCGTCTTGGCATCCATGATAAGCGCGTGGTTGATAATTTCCATTGCCGTCTGTCCTGATTCTTTCTTGACGAGACGGCAAAGGGCAGCCGGTTGCATCTTCATTTCTTTGGCGTAGTAGCTCACTTTGTGCTCCCGGATATACTCGGTATGCACCATCCGAAGAAAAATCCGGTATTGCTGGAAGTGCTTGCTTCCGGGAAAATCCCTGACTTCTGCCTGCTCCGGAAAAAGTTCGGAAATGCCTTGCAATGTCAGGGCCAGTAATAAGTGCAGAGTGGGGTGGCTCAATAAGTGGCCGATCTCTTTATATAGGTGTGCTTGTAATGTGAACATTTCTTCATAGAGCTGGAATGGAATTTTAGGTAAAGGTATTATGTAATTGTTTTCGAGCATGTGAAACTTGTCCATCATGTTTTTGCCTGTATCGGTATCCTGTATAAGTTGCTGTGAGTACATCACGATATATAATTCTATATCGTTCGACATATCTACTACTTGAAATAACGATTCGGGAGGAATGGCAATGAGGTCGTTGGGCCCGACCCGGTACTTCGTGAGGTTTATGGTTATTTTCAGTACGCCTTTGCAACAAAGGGCGAAGATACAGGCTTGGGTGCGATGCGACTGTGTCAAGTTTTTCTTCAGTTCGGCGGCACTTGCCTTTGTGGCAATGAAATCTTTACTGATATTGAATTTGGATATATTCATGTGTCATTCCTCTTTTACCCTACAAAAATGGTGGATATTGGCGTATAATTACAGAATTTATCGTTAATATCGGTGTCTTTCGTACAGCAGTTCTGTTAAATAAAATAAAGATGTAAATAATGGAATATATGTTGACTGCAATGGAATGCTTTTATTTCTTGGATATTTTGTTATGTAAGTGTTTTCTCCGAACTTTGCGGGCTAAACTTATTATACCTCTTTGAGAGGATGATTTGTTTGGGAGTCTTAAACCGAATAATATGAATAAACACTGATTTATGCATCTCTCTATTCTTACTTTTCATCCTTTATTAAAGGGAAATGCCGATATTTATGTAGTACTTATTGTCATTCTGCTGGCTGTTATAGCGGGGCTGTGTATCTACATTTTTCGTATGCATGCCAGGCCTGAGGCAGAAAAGATGGTCAATGTCATAGCGGAACAGTTGTTCGATTCGTGGCCGGTGGGTATTATCGTTACCAACCCCAAGGGATATATCGACCGTATCAACAAGCAAGCCGCTGAAGACCTTCAGCAGAATATGGGGGGTATGATAAACCGGCACCTTGCTTCTATTCTGGAGATAATGCAGGATCAGGAGAATGTGCTGCCCCGGTTCCTGCAGGATATACAGGAAGACAGGGAACGCGTGATTGCATTCTCTTCCAACAGTTTCATCTGTGAACTGAAACGGAAAGTCCGTTTCCTGATAGAAGGCTCCATCGTAGGGATATATGATGGTGGAAAGCTGTCCAGAATCGTATTGTACTATCGGAATGTACTCGAAGAACGTACCAGTACCCGCTTGCTGAACATCGCCCTGAACCGGATGCAAATCTTTCAATGGTCGTATGATATGGACAGGGACCTGATGGTGATCGAGCCACGCTACTTCGAATACCTGGGCATACCGACCAAGGACTATACGCTGACCACCGAAGAGTTTATGAGCTATCTGCATCCCGACGATGTGGACACTGTAATCGGGGCTTTGACTTCACAACTGGAAGGCAACCTGAATGAAAACCTTATACCCTATCGCCTGCGCAGGCAGGATGGTACTTACGAGTGGTTTGAAGTGCAGTCCACTTATGTGGGGCAGTTGGCTAACTTGCCTTTCCGCGTTATCGGCATCTGCATGAGTACACAGAAATATAAAGATTCCGAGGCCCGCTTGAACGAAGCTTTGCAGAAAGCCCAGCGCAGCGACCAGTTGAAGAGTATGTTTCTTGCCAATATGAGCCATGAGATACGTACACCGCTCAACGCGATAGTGGGATTCTCTACGCTGCTGGCTGCCGAAGATGCGGAACTAAGCCGGGAAGAGATCAACGAATTCTCTTCATTGATAGAAAAGAACAGCCAGTTGCTGATGGTGCTGATATCGGATATCCTCGATTTGTCCAAGATAGAATCGAATACAATGGACTATCATTTCCAGGATGTTTCCTTGCATACGATGCTCGATGATATAGGCAAGGCGCAGAAACTGAATATGCCCGACGGAGTGGAAATGGTGCTGGACTTACCCGCAGAGGATTTGCAGCTTCATACCGATTCGGCACGGTTGGGACAGGTGCTGAATAATATGATAAACAATGCCGTGAAGTTTACTTGCGAAGGTTCCATCAGTCTGGGGTATAGGCAGCAATGCCCTGAAACGGTAGAACTGTATGTAAGGGATACGGGGGCAGGAATGTCGGAAGATGTGCTGGATCATATTTTTGAGCGCTTCTATAAGGGGGATGCTTTTGTTCAGGGTACGGGGCTGGGACTGCCAATCTGCAAAAATATAATTGAACATCTGGGCGGAAATATAACGGTTGCTTCCAGGAAGAACGAAGGCACCCGTTTTATGATAGCATTGCCATTGGAGGCTGCCACCTGAGAGCTTTGATAGAATTATTGCCTTTTTCTTATTGAATACAACTGAAAAACGCTACCTTTGTAGCCCTGAATGATAAAATCATTGACACTATGATATCTGTAGAAGGACTGAAGGTAGAATTTAATGCTACGCCTCTGTTCGAAGACGTCTCTTACGTTATCAACAAGAAAGACCGCATCGCCCTGGTGGGCAAGAATGGTGCGGGTAAATCTACCATGCTCAAAATATTGGCCGGCTTGCAGCAGCCCACTGCCGGCGTGGTGGCGGTTCCGCGGGAATGTACCATCGGCTATCTGCCCCAGGTGATGATACTCAGCGATGAGCGCACCGTGATGGAAGAGGCAGAACTTGCCTTTGACCATATTTTTGAAATGCAGGCGGACATCGAACGCATGAACCTGCAACTTGCCGAACGCACCGACTATGATAGCGAGGATTACCAGAAACTGATAGACCGCTTCACGCACGAGAACGAACGCTTCCTGATGATGGGCGGCACGAATTATCGTGCCGAAATAGAACGCACCCTTCAGGGATTGGGTTTCAGCCGCGAGGATTTTGGCCGCTCTACTTCCGAATTTTCGGGGGGCTGGCGTATGCGTATTGAACTTGCCAAGTTGTTGCTCCGCCGTCCCGATGTGCTGTTGCTGGACGAGCCGACCAACCACCTCGATATAGAAAGTATCCAATGGCTGGAAAACTTTCTGGCTACACGTGCCAATGCGGTGGTATTGGTGAGCCACGACCGGGCTTTCCTTAACAATGTAACGACCCGTACCATTGAGATAACCTGCGGCCGCATCTACGACTACAAGGTGAAGTACGATGAGTTCATCGTGCTGCGCAAGGAGCGTAGGGAGCAGCAATTGCGTGCCTACGAGAACCAGCAGAAACAGATTGAAGATACCGAAGCGTTCATTGAGCGTTTCCGCTATAAAGCTACTAAGGCTGTGCAGGTACAGAGCCGCATCAAGCAGTTGGAGAAAATAGAACGCATCGAAGTGGACGAGGAAGATAACTCGGCATTGAGGTTGAAGTTTGTTTGTAGTAGCCGCAGCGGCAACTATCCCGTTATTTGTGAAGATGTAGCCAAGGCTTACGGCAGCCATGTTATTTTCCACGATGTGAATCTGACGATTAACCGTGGCGAGAAGATAGCCTTTGTAGGCAAGAACGGTGAAGGTAAATCCACTCTTGTGAAGTGTATCATGGACGAGATAACGGACTACACCGGTAAGCTGACGTTGGGACACAACGTGCAGATAGGTTATTTTGCACAGAACCAGGCGCAACTGTTGGACGAGAATTTGACCGTGTTTGATACGATAGACCGCGTAGCTGTGGGCGATATCCGCACGAAGATACGCGACATACTCGGTGCATTCATGTTTGGCGGCGAGGCTTCGGACAAGAAAGTGAAAGTACTCTCCGGCGGAGAGCGCACCCGCCTTGCCATGATTAAGCTGTTGCTCGAACCGGTGAACTTCCTGATTCTGGATGAGCCTACGAACCATCTGGATATGCGTTCGAAAGATATTCTGAAGGATGCTATCCGTGAATTTGACGGTACGGTGATTATCGTGAGCCATGACCGTGATTTCCTGGACGGACTGGCAACCAAGGTATATGAGTTCGGCGGTGGCTTGGTGAAAGAGCATCTTGGCGGCATCTATGACTTCCTGCAAAAGAAGCAGATCGAAAATCTGAACGAATTGCAGAAAGCCCCTTCGCTATCGGCATCGCCTGCCGGCACAAAAGCGGCGGATGCAGAAGCTACACAGCCTTCGGACAACAAACTGTCTTACGAAGCCCAGAAAGAGCTTAATAAAAAGGTGAAGAAACTGGAACGTCGCGTGGCGGACTGTGAAGCCGAAATAGAACAGACTGAATCGGCGATTGCCATTCTGGAAGCTAAGATGGCTACGCCGGAAGGCGCCTCGGACATGTCTCTTTACGAGCAGCATCAGAAGTTAAAGTCTCAGTTGGACCAAGTGATGGAAGAATGGGACACGACTTCAATGGAACTGGAAGAATTTAAGAAAGCATGATAAAACAATAGCAGCGTTTTGGCGCATAAATTTAATTATTATAAGTATGAGAGCAATTCACTATTTACCCATCGCAGCGTTCTGCCTGTTGGCAGCATCCTGCAGCACAGGCAAGAAGCAGGCTGAACTTACAGCCGGCATCCAGCTTGCCAATCTTGACACTACGGCTCTACCCGGAACCGACTTCTATCAATACGCCTGTGGCGGTTGGATGCAGAACAATCCGATCCCCGGCGAGTATTCACAGTATGGTTCCTTCACCATTCTTGCTGAAAATAATCAGAAGCAGATACAAGGTCTTATCGAAGAGTTGGCTGCTACCGAGCATGAAGCCGGTAGCGTTGCCCAAAAGGTAGGCGATCTCTATAAAATCGTAATGGACAGCGTGAAGCTGAACCGGGACGGTGTGGCTCCCATCAAAGCAGAACTCGACCGACTGGCTGCCCTGAAGGATACTAAGGAACTTTATCCCTTGCTTGGAGAATTGCAGAGGAAAGGTATCATATCCTATTTCTATGTAGGCGTAGGTGCCGATGACATGAACAGCGACATGAATGCTGTGCAGTCCTTCCAAACGGGTCTGAGCATGGGCGAACGCGATTATTATCTGGAGAACGACGAGGCTATTTCCAAAATACGTGATGCTTTCCGTGTTCATGTGCAGAAGATGTACCAACTGGCTGGCTTCGATGAGGCTACCGCCAAGAAAGGTATGGAAGTGGTGATGGATGTGGAGACACGTCTTGCTAAGGCATTCCGTTCCCGTACGGAGTTGCGCGATCCTCATGCCAACTATAACAAGATGAGCATGGAAGAGCTGAAGAAGAACTATCCTACTTTCGACTGGGATGCTTATCTGTCTGCACTGGGATTGAAGGATGTAAAGGAGATTATCATCGGCCAACCCGCTTCTATGAAAGCTGCTGCCGATATTCTGAATACTTTGCCCATCGACCGGCAAAGCCTCTATTTGCAATGGAAGTTGATCGATGCTTCTGCAAATTGCCTGAATGACGAAATCGTTGCACAGAACTTTGATTTCTACGACCGTACCATGAGCGGTACCCAGGAAATGCAGCCCCGCTGGAAGAAAGCTGTCGGCACGGTAAGTTCCGCTTTGGGTGAAGCTGTCGGCCAGATGTATGTAGAGAAGTATTTCCCTGCTGCTGCCAAAGAACGTATGGTTACTCTGGTGAAGAACCTGCAAGAGAGTCTGGGCGAGCGTATCAAGAACCTGAGCTGGATGGGAGATTCCACCAAAGTGAAAGCATTGGAGAAGCTGGCTACCTTCCACGTGAAGATAGGATATCCTGACAAGTGGAAAGACTATTCTACTTTGGAGATTAAAGATGACTCTTTCTGGGCGAATGTTGAACGCGCCAATGAATGGAACCATAACGAGATGATTGCCAAAGCCGGTAAACCGGTGGATAAGGACGAGTGGCTGATGACTCCGCAGACTGTAAACGCTTATTACAATCCGTCGACCAATGAAATTTGTTTCCCTGCCGGCATCCTGCAATATCCGTTCTTCGACATGAATGCGGACGATGCCTTCAACTATGGTGCTATCGGTGTGGTGATAGGCCATGAAATGACTCACGGATTTGACGACCAAGGCCGCCAATATGATAAGGAAGGTAACCTGAAAGACTGGTGGACGGAAGAAGACGCCAAGAAGTTTGATGAACGTGCACAGGTGATGGTGAACTTCTTTGATAGCATTGAGGTTGCTCCGGGCGTATATGGCAACGGTCGTATGACGCTGGGCGAGAACATAGCCGACCACGGCGGTTTGCAGGTTTCTTACCATGCATTCAAGAAAGCTACGGCTGGTGCTCCGCTGCCGGTAATCGACGGCTTTACTCCCGAACAACGCTTCTTCCTGGCTTATGCCGGTGTATGGGCCAACAATATTCGTCCCGAAGAGGTGCTGAACCGTACGAAGAGTGACGTGCACGCACTGGGTAAATGGCGCGTAGACGGCGCCCTGCCTCAAATCGGTGCCTGGTACGAAGCATTCAACATCACAGAGAATGATCCGATGTTCTTGCCGGTAGAGAAACGGGTTTCTATCTGGTAAGCAGGGAAAAGGCATAATTTTTCTGAAACGCGGGTTAGCGCAGATTAACGCAGATATTTCTTTGCGGAAATCTGCGCTAATCTGCGTTTATTTTATCATCTTCTCCTACCTTTTTTAATTATACCTAATTTATTGTGTATGAATGTATGTGCGAATAAACAAAATTTGTAACTTTGCACTTCAAATACTTATATACGCATATTATAATACGCAAATCCATGTCTGAAACAAAAAGAATTAAAACAGCTTTGGTATCTGTTTACCATAAAGAAGGTTTGGACGAAATCATAACCAAACTGCATGAAGAAGGTGTAGAGTTCCTGTCGACCGGCGGAACCCGTCAATTTATAGAATCTTTAGGTTATCCTTGCAAGGCAGTGGAAGACCTCACTACATACCCTTCCATCCTGGGTGGACGCGTGAAAACTTTGCACCCGAAAATATTCGGAGGTATTCTTTGCCGCCGCGGATTGGAACAGGACATGCAGCAGATTGCCAAGTATGAAATTCCTGAAATAGACCTCGTGATTGTTGATTTGTATCCGTTCGAAGCTACCGTTGCAAGCGGTGCCGAAGAACCTGCAATCATCGAGAAGATAGATATAGGCGGCATTTCTCTGATTCGTGCCGCTGCCAAGAATTATAACGATGTAGTTATCGTTGCTTCGCAAGCCCAATACCAGCCGCTTCGCGATATGCTGATGGAGCATGGCGCCGTTACTTCGCTCGAAGAACGCCGCTGGTTTGCCAAAGAGGCTTTCGCCGTTTCTTCCCACTACGACTCGGCCATCTTCAACTACTTTGATGGAGAAGAAGGTTCCGCTTTCCGTTGCTCTGCCAACAACCAGAAAACTTTGCGCTATGGTGAGAACCCGCATCAGAAAGGTTACTTCTACGGTAACATCGATGCAATGTTCGACCAGATTCACGGCAAGGAGATCTCTTACAACAACCTGCTCGACATCAATGCAGCCGTTGATTTGATTGATGAATTCGATGAAACGACTTTCGCTATATTGAAACATAACAATGCCTGCGGTCTGGCTTCCCGTGCTACGGTGCTGGAATCCTGGAACGATGCATTGGCCGGTGACCCGGTTTCGGCTTTCGGTGGTGTGCTTATCACCAACGGTGTGATAGACAAAGCGGCTGCCGAAGAAATCAATAAGATATTCTTTGAGGTTATCATCGCTCCCGATTATGATGTGGATGCGTTGGAAATCCTCGGTCAGAAGAAGAACCGCATTATCCTGGTTCGCAAGCAGGCTGCCCTGCCCAAGAAGCAGTTCCGCTCTTTGCTGAACGGTGTGCTGGTACAAGACCGTGACCTCAAAGTAGAGACTCCTGAAGACTTGAAGACTGTAACCACTAAAACTCCTACAGAGCAGGAAGTGGAAGATATGCTCTTCGCCAACAAGATTGTAAAGAACAGCAAGTCCAATGCCATCATATTGGCAAAAGGTAAGCAACTCCTGGCGAGCGGCGTAGGTCAGACCAGCCGCGTAGATGCCTTGAAACAAGCCATCGAGAAAGCCCATAACTTCGGCTTCGACCTGAATGGAGCCGTTATGGCCAGCGATGCATTCTTCCCCTTCCCCGACTGTGTGGAGATTGCGGGCAATGAAGGCGTAACAGCTGTTATCCAACCGGGCGGAAGTATCAAAGACGAACTTTCGTTTGAATATTGCAACGAACATGGCATGGCAATGGTGATTACCGGATTCCGTCATTTTAAACACTAATAATTATCAATTATAGAATGGGATTATTCTCTTTTACTCAAGAAATAGCGATGGACCTTGGCACAGCCAATACCATCATCACCACGAATGGCAAAATTGTGGTGGATGAGCCTTCGGTAGTGGCGCTGGACCGTCGTACTGACAAGATGATTGCCGTGGGTGATAAGGCAAAGATGATGCACGAAAAGACCCACGAAAACATACGTACTATCCGTCCGTTGCGCGACGGTGTAATTGCCGACTTCTATGCTTGCGAGCAGATGATACGCGGACTAATTAAGATGGTGAACAACCGTAACCGCCTGTTCTCTCCTTCACTCCGTATGGTGATCGGTGTTCCTTCGGGAAGTACCGAAGTAGAGCTTCGTGCCGTGCGCGACTCTGCCGAGCATGCCGGTGGACGTGACGTTTATCTGATTTTCGAGCCGATGGCTGCTGCTATCGGTATCGGTATTGATGTTGAGGCGCCGGAGGGTAACATGATTGTAGATATAGGTGGTGGTTCTACGGAAATTGCCGTTATCTCCCTGGGAGGTATCGTGGCAAACAACTCCATCCGTATTGCCGGTGACGACCTGACTGCTGATATCCAGGAATACATGAGCCGCCAGCACAATGTAAAAGTCAGCGAGCGCATGGCAGAGCGTATCAAAATCAACGTGGGTGCCGCCTTGACCGAACTGGGTGAGGACGCTCCCGAAGATTACATCGTTCACGGTCCGAACCGCATCACGGCATTGCCTATGGAAGTGCCGGTATGCTATCAGGAAGTGGCGCATTGTCTGGAGAAATCCATTTCCAAGATTGAGACGGCCATCCTGAATGCCTTGGAGAATACTCCCCCCGAACTGTATGCCGACATCGTGCACAACGGTATCTATCTGGCAGGTGGCGGTGCATTGCTTCGCGGACTGGACAAGCGTTTGACAGATAAAATCAACATACCGTTCCACATTGCGGAAGACCCCTTGCATGCTGTTGCCAAAGGTACCGGCGTAGCATTGAAGAACGTCGACCGCTTCTCATTCTTAATGAGATAATACCGCCGTATGCGAAATTTACTGAACTTCCTTATTAAATACAATTACTGGTTCCTCTTTCTGCTGTTAGAGGTTGCCAGTTTTGTTTTATTGTTCCGCTTCAACCATTATCAGCAGAGTGTGTACTTCACATCTGCCAACGAAGTGGCGGGGAAGGTTTATGAGATTTCGGGAGGTATCAGTTCCTATTTCCATTTGAAGTCGGTCAACGAAGATTTGCTGGACCGCAACGTGTGGCTGGAACAACGGGTTACTGCCCTGGAAAATGCGTTGAAGGAGCAAGGACAAGACTCTGCCAGGCTGTACAGCCTGGAGCGGCTTGCTACTGCCGAAAGCCGGATCTTCAAGGCGAACGTTATAAAGAACAGCTTGAATCGTGCGGACAATTACATCACTCTGGACCGCGGTACAGAAGCGGGTATTCGTCCTGAGATGGGAGTGGTAGACGCCAACGGTGTGGTGGGCATTGTGTATAAAACGTCTCCCCACTATTCGCTGGTCATTCCGTTGCTGAACAGTAAGTCCAGCATCAGTTGTAAGATTGTGGGCAGCGATTACTTCGGTTACCTGAAGTGGGAAGGGGGCGATTCACGTTATGCCTATCTCAAGGACTTGCCTCGTCATGCTGAGTTCAACCTGGGCGATACGGTGGTGACCAGCGGTTATTCTACGGTTTTCCCCGAAGGTGTCCTGGTGGGTACGGTAGATGATATGTCCGACTCGCACGACGGACTTTCGTACTTGTTGAAGATAAAGCTGGGTACGGACTTTGGAAAGGTGAGCAACGTACGCGTCATATCGCGCAACGGGCAACAGGAACAGAAAGCGCTGGAGAATGATAAAGATTTGAAGTGATAGATAGTTTCAATTTGAAAACAGTAAATCTAAACGAAATTGGTAATCAATTATCTGCATAAAATAGGGTGGTTTATCGGTTTGGTGCTGTTGCAGGTACTAATCCTGAACAATGTGCATATAGCGGGATACGCCACCCCGTTTCTATACATTTACCTGATATTGAAATTCGAGTCGGATACTCCCCGCAATGTATTGATGCTGTGGGCATTCTTCTTGGGGCTGACGGTCGATGTCTTTTCCGATACTTCGGGCATGAATGCGGCAGCCACCGTATTGCTGGCTTTCCTGCGTCCCACTTTCCTGCGTTTGTTTGTGCCTCGCGATACGTTGGACAGTATAGTGCCCGCTATCCGTACGATGGGTGTTTCCTCCTTTTTGAAATATCTGGTTGTGAGTGTTTTTGTGCACCACGGGGTGCTGCTTACCATCGAATTCTTCTCCTTTGCCCATATAGGAATGCTGTTGCTCCGAATTGTGGCGAGTACACTGCTCACCGTGGGCTGCATAATGGCAGTGGAAGGAATGAGGAAGAAATGATAAGTGATAAAGTGATTGGTGATAAAGTGATGGATGGGGATTAAGTAATGGCAAAAGACTATATACTGGAGAAGCGTAAATATGTGATAGGGGCGGTGGCTATTCTCATCGTCCTCATCTATGTATTCCGCCTGTTCGACTTGCAGATTATGACGGACGACTACAAGAAGAACGCGGACAGCAATGCCTTTCTCAACAAGATACAATACCCTTCGCGTGGAGCCATCTACGACCGCAACGGCAAGCTGCTCGTATTCAACCAGCCTGCCTACGATATCACCTTCGTGCCGCGCGAGGTGACCCAACTGGACACCCTCGACCTCTGCAACGCCTTGAACATTACCGAGGAACAGTTTGATAAGCGGATGAAGGATGTGAAGAACCGCTGGATGAATCCCGGCTATTCCAAATATACGCACCAGGTGTTTATGACACAACTCTCTGCCGAAGAGTGCGGCGTGTTCCAGGAGAAACTGTTCAAGTTTCCCGGCTTCTATATCCAGCGGCGCACCATCCGGCAATACTCCTACAATTCCGCCGGGCATACGCTGGGCGACATTGGCGAAGTATCCAAGAAAGACATTGAGAATGACGATTACTACATCCGCGGCGACTATATCGGTAAACAAGGCATCGAGAAATCCTACGAGAAGTACCTGCGAGGCGAGAAGGGTGTGGAGATACTTCTCCGCGATGCCCACGGACGCATCCAGGGCCATTATATGGACGGCAAGCTCGACCGCCCTTCCGTGCCGGGCAAGAACCTGACACTGGGCATCGACATCGACCTGCAAATGCTGGGCGAACGCCTGCTACAACATAAGATTGGCGCCATCGTTGCCATCGAACCCTCCACGGGCGAGATTCTCTGTATGGTGTCTTCCCCGTCCTTCGACCCTCACCTGATGATTGGTCGTCAGCGTGGCAAGAATCACCGCCTGCTCCAGATGGATAAGCGCAAGCCCCTGTTGAACCGTGCCATTATGGGAGCCTACCCTCCGGGATCCACTTTCAAGACGGCGCAGGCGCTCACCTTCCTGCAAGAAGAAATCATCCACGAAGATTATCCGGCTTATCCCTGTGCACACGGTTTCAACTACGGAAGCCTGCACGTAGGATGCCACGGGCATGGTTCTCCCTTGCCCCTGATACCTGCTATTGCCACTTCGTGCAACTCATATTTCTGTTGGGGATTGTTCCGTATGTTTGGCGACAAGAAGTACGGTTCTCCTCAGAACGCTATCACCGTATGGAAAGACCACATGGTGTCGCAGGGATTCGGCTACCGCCTCGGCGTAGACCTTCCCGGCGAAGTGCGCGGCCTGATTCCCAACGCCAAGTATTACGACAAAGCCTATCGCGGTTCCTGGAACGGGCTCACCGTTATCAGTATCGCCATCGGGCAGGGCGAAATCCTCGCCACCCCGTTGCAGATAGCCAACTTGGGCGCCACCATCGCCAACCGCGGCCACTTCATCACCCCGCACATCGTGAAGGAGATACAGGATAACGAATTGGACAGCATCTACCGCACCCCGCGCTATCCCACCATCGACCGCGAGAACTACGAACTGGTAGTGAAGGGTATGCGTGCCGCCGTCACCGGAAGCACCGGAAGCGCCACCTGCCGCATGGTAGGCACTATCCTTCCCGGTGTAGAGGCTTGCGGAAAGACAGGTACGGCACAGAACCGCGGCAAGGACCACTCCGTCTTTATGGGATTTGCCCCGATGGACAACCCCAAGATAGCCATTGCGGTGTATGTGGAGAATGGTGGCTTCGGGGCTACTTACGGCGTACCCATCGGTGCCATGATGATGGACCAGTACCTGCATGGCAAGCTCTCGCCCGAGAACGAATTGCGGGCGGAAGAATTCAGTAACCGCGTCATCCTCTACGGAGACGAAGAACGATAACTTACAGATAACAATCATCGGCATGACGAGAAGAGATAGTATATGGAAATCATTGGACTGGGTGACGATTGTCATCTACCTGATGCTGATTGTGTTCGGCTGGTTCAGCATTTGCGGGGCGAGCTACGACTATGGCGACCGCGACTTTCTCGACTTCTCCACCCGTGCCGGCAAGCAGTTCGTATGGATTATCTGCTCCTTCGGTCTTGGCTTCGTGCTGCTGATGCTGGACGATACCCTCTACGATATGTTTGCCTACCTTATATATATAGGGCTGATGCTGCTGCTTATTGTCACTATTTTCATAGCCCCCGATACCAAGGGGTCGCGCTCATGGCTCATCCTGGGGCCGGTGAGTTTGCAGCCGGCTGAGTTTGCCAAGTTTGCCACGGCGCTGGCGCTTGCCAAGTATATGAGCGCCTACTCCTTCACCATGAAGAACTGGAAGAACTTCGCAGTGCTGGTGGCACTTATCCTGCTGCCCATGATGCTGATTATCTTGCAAAAGGAGACCGGTTCGGCGCTGGTCTACCTGGCTTTCTTCCTGATGCTCTATCGGGAGGGCATGCCGGGGGTGGTGCTGTTTTCCGGTGTGGCGGCAGTGGTCTACTTTGTGGTGGGCATCCGATTCGACTCGGTGATGATAGCCGATACGCCGACGCCTATCGGCGAGTTTGCGGTGCTGCTGATGGTGCTGCTTTTTGCCGGAAGCATGGTGTGGGTGTACAAGCGGCGCTGGTGGCCTGCGTTGTACATTGTAGGCGGGTCGCTCGTAGTGTTGCTCGTTGCCTATCTCGTCTCGGAGTACGCTGTTCCGTTCAACCTGGTATGGGTGGAGTGGGGGCTGTGTGTGGCAGTTATGGGCTATCTCATCTTCCTGTCTCTGGCGGGCCGCTGCTGGACGTATCTGCTGATAGGGCTCTTTGCGCTCGGCTCCATCGGATTCCTCTATTCCAGCGACTACTTCTTCAACAAGGTGCTGGAACCGCACCAGCGCATCCGCATCGAGGTGGTGCTGGGTATGGAAGAGGACTTGGCAGGCGCGGGGTATAACGTCAATCAGTCCAAGATAGCCATCGGCTCCGGCGGACTGGCGGGCAAAGGATTCCTGAACGGCACGCAGACTAAGTTGAAGTATGTGCCCGAACAGGACACGGATTTCATCTTCTGCACCGTGGGCGAGGAAGAAGGTTTCATTGGTTCGGCGGCGGTGCTGCTGCTGTTCCTTATTCTGATATTACGGCTGGTGTCGGTTGCGGAACGGCAACCATCGGCATTCGGGCGGGTGTATGGCTACTCGGTGCTAAGCATCTTCCTTTTCCATCTTTTCATTAACATAGGCATGGTGCTTGGATTGACACCGGTCATCGGCATCCCGTTGCCTTTCTTCAGTTACGGCGGTTCTTCGCTTTGGGGATTCACCATCCTGCTCTTTATCTTCCTGCGGATTGACGCGGGGCGCAACCGGAGAATATAGAAAACTTATCAAGGGTATATCTGTTATTATGAATGGTGCAGTATTCTGAAATCAATGCTCCGTGTAATCTTTCCCCATGAAATAACATAGAGTTTTGGCAGGATTGTTTAATTTTGCAACCTTATAGATAGAGAATCATGCAGAGGACTCAAGCAAAAATGGATTTACCGGACGCACATACGCAGGCTGTTTTGAACCGCCTGGCGCGCAGCCCGTTCGGCTTTGCCCTATACCGGTTGCCGTGGGCGGACCGGTTTCACTTGGTGCTGCAAGCATCGGGCGAGGTGGAACAGTTGGCAAGCATACGCGAACTGAACGGCAAAGCGGGGTTTGTCATAGCGCCTTTCCGGCTGTCGGCAGCACATCCACTGGTGCTTATCCGCCCGGATGTGACGGCGGACGGATGGAAGGAGATAAGCGCAGCGCTGGATTCACTGGAGTTGGGAGACGAGGCGTCTATTCCCGATACATTCATTCCCGATACCGCCGATATCTCCATCCCCGATGATGTCGAGGCGCCCTCTGCCCCCTTCGTCTCCGAAGAAACGGAAAGAGCCCGTTATGCCGAAGCCTTCGAGCGTTTCATCGCCCCCTTGCGGAATGGACGCTTTCAAAAACTTGTCCTGTCGCGCTCCGCTGTGCTGCCCATAGACGATGATTTCTCTCCGCTTACCACCTTTGTGAAAGCCTGCAACCGCTATCCGCGCATGATGATATACCTCTGCCACACCCCGGCATCGGGCACCTGGATAGGCAGCACCCCGGAGATTCTGCTCAGCGGACAAGGCACGGCCTGGAACACCGTAGCCTTGGCAGGCACCATGCCCATGCAAGGCGAAGTGATGCCCACCGACTGGAGCCGGAAGAACCTGGAAGAACAAGCCTACGTGGCAGACTACATTCGCCGGATTCTGCAACGCTATGGCGAAGGGCTGACCGAGAACGGCCCTTACACTGCCCGTGCCGGGCAAGTGGTGCACCTGAAAACCGACTTCGGCTTCCGGTTGCCTTCCACCCACTGCCTGGGCGACTTGCTGCACGAACTTCACCCCACACCTGCCGTCTGCGGGCTGCCCAAGGAAGATGCCTTCCGGTTTATCCCCGATAACGAAGGCTACGAACGCAGCTACTATTCCGGCTTTGTGGGCTGGCTGAACCCCGGTGGCGAAACCCATCTCTACGTCAACCTGCGCTGCGCGGCGCTGGGCACGGCAACGCCCTACGCCGGCGCAGGCACGGCAACGCTCTATGCCGGCGGCGGCATCCTGGCTTCGTCCGACGCCGCCTCGGAGTGGGACGAGACCGCCGAGAAGATGAAAACCATGAGAAGCATCATCAGCCCGAGCGAACGGGCATAACCATAAACGAAAGGAACTATGTATTCAGACAAAAAGAGCATCCTTCAGTTGGCAGCACTGCTCCGGGCGCACGGTGTGCGCAAGATAGTGCTGTGTCCCGGCAGTCGCAACGCCGCCATTGTGCATACCCTCGCCAATATGGACGACCTGACCTGCTATCCGGTGACCGACGAGCGCAGTGCCGGATTCTTTGCCATCGGACTGGCGCTGCAGGGCGGAAGCCCCGCCGCCGTGTGCTGCACTTCCGGCTCGGCACTGCTCAACCTGCACCCTGCCGTGGCCGAAGCCTACTACCAGCAAGTGCCCCTCATCGTCATCTCCGCCGACCGCCCCGCCGCCTGGATTGGTCAGATGGATGGGCAGACCCTGCCGCAACCCGGCGTGTTCGGCTCGTTGGTGAAACTCTCCGTCAACTTGCCCGAGGTGCATACCGAGGAAGACGAATGGCACTGCAACCGCCTGATAAACGAAGCTATCCTGGAAACCACCCATCACGGACGGGGCCCGGTGCACATCAACGTGCCCATCTCCGAACCCATCTACCGCTTCACCGCCAAGGAACTGCCCCAGGTGCGCACCATCACCCGCTACCAGGGACTTAGCGTGTACGACCGCGACTACTCCGCCCTCATCGACCGCCTGAACGCCTACAACAAGCGTATGATGGTAGTGGGGCAGATGAATCTGATTTATCTCTTCGAGAAGAAGTACGTGAAGTCGCTCTACAAGCACTTCGCCTGGCTGACCGAGCACCTGGGCAACCAGACCGTCCCGGGGCTACCCATCAAGAACTTCGACGCTGCCATCTACTCCATGACCGCCCAGCGGCAGGACGACATGGCGCCCGAGCTGCTGATAACCTACGGCGGCCACCTCGTGTCCAAGCAACTGAAGAAGTATCTCCGTACCCATCCGCCCCGCGAGCACTGGCACGTGGCGGCCGACGGGCGGATAGCCGACCTCTACGGCTGCCTGACCACGGTGATAGAGATGGACCCCTTCGAGTTCCTGGAGAAGATCAGTTCGATGCTGGACAACCGGCCGAACAACTACCCGCTGATGTGGGAGAACTATTGCCGCACCATTCCGATGCCGGAACTTTCTTACTCGGAGATCTCCGTTATCGGGAAGCTGATTCAGAGCCTGCCGGAGAATTGCGCGATACACCTTGCCAACAGCTCTACCGTGCGCTATGCACAGCTATTCGCCGTCTCGCCCAACGTAGAGGTGTGCTGCAACCGGGGTGTGAACGGTATCGAAGGCTCGCTCTCCACGGCGATAGGCTACGCCGTGGCGTCGGAGAGGCTGAACTTCATCGTGATAGGCGACCTCAGCTTCTTCTATGATATGAATGCGCTTTGGAGTCAGACGCTCGGCGCCAATGTCCGCATCTTGTTGCTGAACAACGAAGGGGGCGAGATATTCCACACCCTGCCCGGCATGGACAAGTCGAGCCGCTCGCGCCGGTTCATCACTGCCGAACACCGCACTACCGCCCGCGGTTGGGCGGAGGAGCGCGGCTTCCGCTATCTGCAAGCCACGGACGAGGCCTCGGCAGCAGAGGCAATGGCAGAGTTCACCGCCCCCGCCCCGCAGCCGCAGCCGCAGCCGATGCTGCTGGAAGTGTTCACCGACAAGGAGCAGGACACCACCCTGCTGAGGGAGTACTTCCACGGACTGAAAGAGAAGAATACTAAAACTAAAGAACAATAACAGATGGAAACAAGAGAATGGACCAAAATCAAAGAGTATGAAGACATCCTGTTCGACTTCTACAACGGGATAGCCAGGATAACCATCAACCGCCCGCGCTACCGCAACGCCTTTACTCCTACCACGACTTCGGAGATAAGCGATGCCCTCTACTACTGCCGCGAGTGCCGGGACATCGACGTGGTGGTGCTGACCGGTGCCGGCGACAAGGCGTTTTGCAGCGGCGGCGATATGCACGTCAAAGGTCACGGCGGCTACGTCGGTACCGACGGCGTCCCCCGTTTGAACGTGCTCGATGTGCAGAAGCAAATCCGCTCCTTGCCGAAGCCCGTCATCGCTATGGTGAACGGCTATGCCATCGGCGGCGGCCACGTGCTACACGTAGTTTGCGACTTGACGATAGCTTCCGAGAACGCCATCTTCGGGCAGACCGGGCCGAAAGTGGGCAGCTTCGACGCCGGTTTCGGCTCATCGTACCTCGCCCGTATCGTGGGTCAGAAGAAAGCTCGTGAGATATGGTTCCTCTGCCGCCAGTACTCCGCACAAGAGGCGTTGGACATGGGATTGGTCAATACCGTCGTTCCCCTGGAACGTCTGGAAGATGAAACCGTGGCATGGGCGGAGAAGATGATGGAACACAGTCCCCTTGCCCTGCGCATGATAAAAGCCGGGCTGAATGCCGAGCTCGACGGACAAGCCGGTATCCAGGAACTGGCAGGCGATGCCACCATGCTCTACTACATGACCGATGAGGCGCAGGAAGGCGGAAAGGCATTCCTGGAGAAGCGCAAGCCCCGGTTCAAGGATTATCCCAAGTTTCCGTAATAAAGGACTGAGGGACTAAACTTTTACTTAAACATATGAAGTATCAAACCCGCATCATAAAGAAGCAGTTGCACTTTAAGCAACCTGCCGGCACGTCGCGAGGCACATACACCACCCGCAACGTGTGGTACATCCTCCTTACCGAATCGGATGGCCACCGCTACGGCGTGGGCGAGTGCGCCCCGCTTCCCGCTTTGAGTTGCGACGACCTCCCCGATTATGACGAGGTACTTGCCGCCGCCTGCTGCCGTTTTGAGCAAACTGGTGAGATAGACCGCCACGCCCTGCTCCCTTATCCCTCCATCCTCTTCGGATTGGAAACTGCTTTGCTCCATCTTCAAGCCGGCAGCCTGCAATTCTGGCCTACGCCCTTCAGTCAGGGAAAAGCGGGCATCCCCATCAACGGCCTCATTTGGATGGGCAACTTCGACGAAATGTATCGCCGTATTGAAGAGAAGATGCAGAACGGTTTCCGTTGCATCAAGCTCAAGATCGGTGCCATCGACTTTGAACGCGAACTGGAACTGCTTGCACATATCCGCCGGCACTTCACTCCCCGGCAGATAGAACTGCGTGTAGATGCCAACGGTGCTTTCACTCCTGCCGATGCGTCTGCCAAGTTGCAACGCCTCTCCGAGTTTCATCTTCACTCCATCGAGCAACCCATCCGTGCCGGGCAGTGGAAGGAAATGGCGGCACTTTGCGCCTCCACCCCTTTCCCCATCGCCCTGGACGAAGAACTGATAGGCATCAACGAGCGCGCCCGGAAGATAGAACTGCTGGAAACCATCCGCCCCCAATATATTATCCTGAAACCCTCCCTGCACGGCGGTATCAGCGGCTCGGAAGAGTGGATGGAACTGGCGGCGGAACGGGGTATCGGCTCTTGGGTTACTTCGGCGCTTGAGTCGAATGTCGGACTGAATGCCATTGCGCAATGGTGCGGTACGCTGTCGCCTGTGCTGCCTCAGGGCCTGGGCACCGGTCTGCTTTTTACCGATAACATCGACTACCCGCTGTACATCGAAGGCGATTGCCTCCGCTTCCATCCCGAAGAACCCGAACCCGAACTCCTAAACTGGCTGCAAGCATGACGACTCCCGAGTTGATGGACGAACAAACCCGCGCGGAACTTGCAGCCTTCCTCGCCGAATGGGGGGACTCTGCAAGTACGGTCCTGGTGCATACCTCCGGCTCCACCGGCACGCCCAAAGAACTGCGGGTAGAGAAAGAGCGCATGAAGGAAAGCGCCCGCCTCACCTGCTCGTTCCTCCGTCTGAAGCGGGGAGATTCAGCCTTGCTGTGCATGCCGTTGAAGTACATTGCCGGAAAGATGGTGGTAGTGCGAAGCCTGGTTGCCGGCCTCCGCCTGCTGTCGGTCACTCCTTCGGGGCATCCCTTGAAGGGGCTGGCAGAAGCACCGGTATTTGCCGCCATGATTCCGATGCAGGTCTACAACTCCCTGCTCGTGCCCGAAGAGAAAGTCGTGCTCCGGCAGATAAAGCATCTGATTATCGGCGGGGGAGCTATCGACACCCAACTTGCCCGGGAACTGAAGGACTTTCCGAATGCCGTATGGTCTACTTACGGCATGACGGAAACACTGTCGCACATCGCCTTGCGCCGGCTCAACGGCCCGGATGCCTCCGACTGGTACACCCCTTTTGAGGGCGTGCGCATCCGCCTCAGCCAAGAAAGTACGCTCATCATCCACGCTCCCAAAGTGTGCGAGGAAGAACTAACCACCAACGACATTGCTGAAATAAACGCCCACGGGCAATTCCGTATCTTAGGCCGGAAGGACAATACCATCAACAGCGGCGGCGTGAAGATACAGATAGAGCAGGTCGAAGCCCTCTTGACGGATCATCTGCCCCGTCCTTTCCTCATCACCTCCGCCCCCGACGAGAAGTTTGGCGAGGTCGTTGTCCTGCTGGTCGAAGGCGAGCCGTCGGAGGACATCGAACCCATCTGCAAGCAAGTCCTTCCCCCTTACTGGCGTCCCAAACGCATCCTCTCCGTGTCGCGCCTGCCATTGACCGGCACCGGAAAACCTGACAGGGCAACAGCAAAAGCTATGGCAATGCAAGGTTTCACCACAGATTACACAGATTGACACAGATTGGAGAGAAAGATTAAATAATCTGTGTCAATCTGTGTAATCTGTGGTGAACTCTGTGGTGAAAAATCGTACCTTTGTCCATCATTATAGCATCTCCCCTGATTATGGCAAAAGAAAAGACCGTTTATGTATGCAGCAACTGCGGGCAAGACTCCCCCAAATGGGTAGGCAAGTGCCCCGCCTGCGGAGAGTGGAATACCTACGTGGAAGAAATCGTGCGGAAAGAAATCGTGAACAAGCGCCCGGTATCGGGTATCGAGACTGCCAAAGCCAAGCCCATCACCCTGGGCGAAATCATAGCCGATGACGAACCGCGCATCGACCTCCACGACGCCGAGCTGAACCGTGTGCTGGGCGGCGGACTGGTGCAAGGCTCCCTCGTCCTGATAGGCGGCGAACCGGGTATCGGCAAATCTACCTTAGTCCTGCAAACCGTGCTCCGCATCCCCGAAAAGCGCATCCTCTATATCTCCGGTGAAGAGAGCACCCGCCAGCTGAAACTGCGTGCCGACCGCCTGACAACTACTTCCAGCGACTGCCTCATCGTCTGCGAAACGTCCCTGGAACAGATTTATGTACACATCAAGAATACCCGCCCGGACATAGTCATCATCGACTCCATACAAACCATCTCCACCGAAACCCTCGAATCCTCTCCCGGCAGCATCGCCCAGGTGCGCGAATGTTCCGCCTCCATCCTGCGCTTTGCCAAGGAGACGCATACGGCGGTGATACTTATCGGGCATATCAATAAGGAAGGGAGCATCGCCGGCCCCAAGGTGCTGGAGCATATCGTGGATACGGTACTTCAGTTCGAAGGCGACCAGCATTATATGTACCGCATCCTCCGCAGCATCAAGAACCGGTTCGGCAGTACGGCAGAGTTGGGCATCTACGAAATGCGGCAGGACGGTTTGCGGCAGGTGGATAATCCTTCGGAACTGCTGTTGAGCCAAGACCACGAAGGTATGAGCGGCATAGCCATCGCCTCTGCCATCGAGGGCATCCGCCCTTTCCTCATCGAAACGCAGGCGCTGGTCAGCAGTGCCGTGTATGGCAATCCTCAACGCTCCGCCACCGGCTTTGACATCCGACGGATGAATATGTTGCTTGCCGTGCTCGAAAAGCGCGTCGGCTTCAAGCTCGCACAGAAGGATGTATTCCTCAACATAGCCGGGGGGCTGAAGGTGAACGACCCTGCCATCGACTTGTCCGTCATCAGTTCCATCCTGTCCAGCAACATGGACACGGCGATAGAACCGGAAGTGTGCATGGCGGGAGAAATCGGTTTGTCGGGAGAAATCCGCCCGGTGAACCGCATAGAACAACGTATCGGGGAGGCGGAGAAGCTGGGCTTCAAGCGGTTCATTCTGCCAAAGTACAATATGCAGGGACTGAATACGAAGAAGATAAAGATAGAATTGATACCGGTGCGGAAGGTGGAAGAGGCGTTCCGTACCTTGTTCGGATAGACTCACCACAGATTACACAGATTAACACAGATTTTAAATGGAAGATATTAATGAATTGTCTTATAAGATAATAGGATGTGCTTATGAAGTTCATAAAATTTTAGGCCCTGGATTGTTAGAAAGTACTTATGAGGCATGTCTATGCTACGAGTTTGAAAAGCAAAATATAAAATTTGAAAAGCAGAAAGAGTTGGTTATTAACTATAAAGGAATTGATTTGAACAATGGTTATAGAATAGATATTTTGGTAGAAAATACAATTGTAATTGAGCTAAAATCAGTAGAGGCACTTATGCCTGTACATACGGCTCAAATAATGACATATCTTAAACTGTCTAATCGACATTTAGGTCTACTTATTAATTTTAATGTTACTAACTTACAACACGGAATCCGCAGATATATTATCTAAAATCTGTGTTAATCTGTGTAATCTGTGGTGAAAAAATTATGATACAAGAATATACCCTTAGAGTTTTGCCCGAAGTTGCCGCCAATGAGCAACGCCTGAAAGAATACTTAGTGCAGGAGAAAGGCTTGAACCTGCGTGACATCACCGCCACGCGCATCCTGAAGCGTAGCATCGATGCCCGCCAACGAACCGTCTTTATGAACCTGACCGTGCGGGCGTATCTGAATGAAACGCCCGAAGATGACGAATACCAGCATACCGTATATAATAATGTGGAAGGCCATCCCCAAGTCGTCGTAGTCGGTGCCGGTCCCGGCGGACTGTTTGCTGCACTAAAACTCATAGAACTCGGCCTTCGCCCCGTCGTCGTGGAGCGCGGCAAAGACGTGCGCGAACGCAAGAGAGACCTTGCACAGATAGGCCGTCAGCAGACTGTCAATCCGGAATCCAATTACAGCTTCGGCGAGGGCGGAGCGGGCGCCTACTCCGACGGAAAGCTATATACCCGCAGCAAGAAACGGGGAAATGTAGACAAAATTCTGAATGTATTCTGCCAGCACGGAGCATCCGCCGCCATATTAGTGGACGCCCATCCCCATATCGGCACGGACAAACTGCCGCGTGTCATCGAGAATATGCGGAATACCATCATCAGCTGTGGCGGGGAAGTCCACTTTGAAACACGCATGGACGCCCTGATTATAGAGAACGACGAAGTAAAAGGCATTGAAACCAATACGGGAAAGACCCTTCTGGGGCCCGTGATACTTGCTACCGGTCATTCTGCCAGAGACGTGTATCGCTGGCTCGCCGCCAACCAGGTGGAGATAGAAGCCAAAGGAATTGCCGTCGGCGTACGCCTGGAGCATCCCGCCGAGTTGATAGACCAGATACAATACCATAACCGGAACGGACGGGGGAAATATCTGCCTGCCGCCGAATACAGCTTTGTGAACCAGGTGGACGGGCGAGGCGTATATAGCTTCTGCATGTGTCCCGGTGGCTTCGTAGTGCCCGCCGCCAGTGGCCCGCAACAGATTGTAGTCAACGGCATGAGCCCCAGCAACCGCGGTTCCCGTTGGAGCAATTCGGGGATGGTGGTGGAACTGCGCCCCGAAGATCTTGCTGAGAATGAAGAACTGAAGATAAAGGATGAGGAATTGGCTGCGCAGAGTTTGCCGGACAATCATTCTTCATTAGATATGATGTACTTCCAGGAATACCTGGAACGCCTCTGCTGGCAGCAAGGCAACATGAAGCAGACAGCACCTGCCCAACGCATGGCGGACTTTACAAAGAAGAAACTAAGCTACGACCTGCCCGAAAGCTCATACGCTCCCGGATTGGTATCTTCCCCCCTGCATTTCTGGATGCCGTCTTTCATCGCCGACCGATTGAGCAAAGGCTTCCAGTTGTTCGGCAGATACAGCCACGGCTTCCTGACGAACGAAGCGGTGATGATAGGCGTGGAAACCCGTACATCGGCGCCGGTGCGCATCATCCGCGACAAGGAAACGTTGCAGCACGTCCGTGTAAAGGGATTGTTCCCTTGCGGCGAGGGAGCCGGTTATGCCGGAGGCATCGTCTCCGCCGGAGTGGATGGTGAGCGGTGTGCAGAAGCGGCAAAAGCCTTTTTAGGTTGAATATCAGAATAAAATAGTACCTTTGTGCCAACTTAAAAGAAGAACCCTGATGCTGCATACCGAAACGCCTCACGCGAACGCTCCCGAGATAGCCATCGTCAACCCCGATACCTTGTCGTGCCTGGGATTGCAGAGCCTTTTGGAAGAAATCATACCGATAGCTACCATCCGTTCTTTCCATTCGTTTGCCGAACTGGTGGATGATACCCCCGATATGTATGCGCACTACTTTATCTCTTCGCAAATCTACTTTGAACATACGGCCTTCTTCCTCGAGCGCAAGACCAAAACCATCGTGCTGGCGGGTGGGGAAACTCTGCCCCAACTCTCGGGTATGTCCACTCTGAACATCTTCCAGGATGAGAAGAGCCTGATAAGAAACATCCTGCAACTCCATCAGCACGGGCACCAGCATGGTCACCCGCATGGGCATCTCTCTCCCAGCGAACACGAACTTTCCGCCCGCGAAATAGAAGTACTGGTACTGATTACCAAAGGACTCATCAACAAAGAAATAGCGGACAAACTGAGCATCAGCCTGACGACCGTCATCTCCCACCGCAAGAACATCACGGAGAAGCTGGGCATCAAGTCCGTGTCCGGGCTGACCATCTATGCCGTGATGCACGGCTACGTGGAAGCGGACCGCATCTGATTGCAATATCCTAATAAATGAGGATTGCCCATCCCGCCGATTTCCCCTTACTTTGCAGACGAAATAAAAACAGATATGAACAGATATAGAATTTTCGCCTTAGCATTGACCTTCCTTGCCGCCGGAAACCTACTGGCAGAAGAAGTAGATACACTGAAAGTAGTGGATGTAGAAGAAATCCTCATCATCTCAACCCCCAAAGAGAACCGGAAATTGCGTGAGCAACCCGCCGCCGTCACCCTGCTCTCCCAGCAGGATATGCAAGCCACGCAGGTAAATTCTATCAAGAACCTTACGGCTCTCGTTCCCAATATGTTCATCCCCGACTACGGCTCACGGCTTACTTCCGCCGTTTATATCCGCGGTATCGGCTCGCGCATCAACACCCCGTCCGTGGGACTGTATGTAGACAATATCCCTTACATCGACAAGTCCGCCTTCGACTTCAGCTATGCCGACGTTGAGCGTATCGACGTTCTGCGCGGCCCGCAAGGTACGCTCTACGGACGCAATGCCATGGGCGGCCTTATCAAAGTGCATACCAAATCGCCCTTCACCTATCAGGGCACGGACTTCCGCATGGGCGCCGGTACGCACAATGCTTACAATGCCTCACTTACCCATTACCACCAGATATCCGATCGCTTTGCCTTCTCCGCCGGAGGGTTCTACGACTATCAGGGCGGATTCTTCCGCAATGCCGCGCGCGACTATAAGAAAGAAGACAGCGGCCAGTCCGCCGGCGGACGCATACGCGCCATCTACCTGCCTTCGGAGAACTGGAAAGCGGACTTGAACGTCAGCTATGAGTACAGCGACCAGGGCGGATACCCGTACTTCTATATGGGCAACCTGAACCCCGCCCAGCAGAAAGAAGACCTGAAACCCTACATCGGCAAGATTTCCAATAACGAAGAAAGCAGCTACTACCGCAACCTGCTGAATGCCGGACTGAACCTGGAATACCAGGCGCGGAACTTCATCTTCAGTGCCGTTACGGGCTATCAATACCTGAAAGACCGTATGTTCATGGATCAGGACTTCACCCCCGAGAACATCTTCAACATCGAACAGAAGCAGAAGATGAATACCCTTTCCGAGGAAATAGTCCTCAAATCTAAGCCCAACCGCCGCTGGCAATGGACAACGGGCGCCTTCGGCTTTTACCAATGGCTGCACACCGACGGGCCGGTAGTGTTCCACAAAGACGGTATCAATAGTGTGATAGAAGGCAATGCGAACGCTGTCTTCGACCGCCTTGCTGCTGCAAATCCCAGTATGCCTGCCATGGGCATGAGCATCAACAACGAGAGCCTGCGCGTGAGCGGTAGTTTCGACACGCCCACCCTGAGCGGCGCTCTCTTCCACCAGTCCACGTTCAACGACCTGCTGATAGAGGGGCTTTCCGCCACCGTCGGTCTGCGCCTGGACTACGAGAAGATAAAGATGGACTACAACTCCGTTTCCACCCCCGCCGACTTCGACTTCACCGTGACTATGCAGCGCCCGGGAATGCCCGTGCCTGTGGTCATTAAGAACAAGGAACCCCTGCAAGGCAATGCCGCCTACGTGGGCAAGGAGTCTACGGACTATGTGCAACTGCTGCCCAAGTTCGCCTTGCAATACGAATGGAAGAAAGGCAATAACGTCTACCTGACGGCAGCCCGCGGCTATCGCTCCGGCGGTTACAACATTCAGATGTTCTCCGACCTTATCACCGGCGTGCTGAGCAACTCCATGATGGATGCCGTGGCCGCAGACCCCAGTTTCAGCATGATGGAGTCTACTATCAAGCCGATGAAGAAAGATTTGCCCGAAGTAAGTGATGCCACCCGCTACAAACCCGAATATACCTGGAACTACGAAGCCGGCACCCACCTCACCCTGTGGGAAGGACGCCTGCTTGCCGACTTCTCCGCTTTCTATATGGACACCCGCGACCAGCAAATCTCCAAATTCGCCGACAGCGGCCTGGGACGTATCACCGTCAACGCCGGTAAGAGCCACAGCTACGGTGCCGAAGCCAGTCTGCGTGCCAGTCTGACCGATGCCCTGACCTTGAATGCTTCTTACGGCTATACATACGCTGTCTTTAAAGATTACGTCACCAACGCCAAAGTGGACGGCACGCTTCAGGAAGTCAGCTACAAAGGTAAATACGTGCCTTTCGTCCCCAAGCACACCATGAACCTCGGCGGCCAGTACATCTTCCGCATCAACCCGGGACACCTGTTCGACCGTATCCAACTGAATGCCAACTACACCGCCGCCGGCCGCATCTACTGGACCGAAGAGAACACCGTCAGCCAAGCCTTCTACGGTACCCTGAACGGCCGCGTCAGCTTTCAGAAGGGAAACGGTCAGATTGACTTCTGGGTGCGCAACGCCCTCAACAAAGACTACGCCGCCTTCTACTTCGAAAGCATGAGCAACGGATTCATGCAGAAAGGACGCCCGGTGCAGGCAGGGATAGAGTTGCGGTGCAGGTTCTAAATGTCTGATTGATATAACTCATTGCATGCTTCGCGTGAGTTATATCAAATGCTTTCTTTACTCTTGTCTTTGTATCAAAAAGAAAGGGAATGTGCTGTTTTTCTATCACGTGTATTTCGGAGAGAGATGCAAAGTAGAGAATCGTTGCATAAATGGTAGAATGGATATGCAAGAATGCTGTATATTATGCAAAGAATATACGAAACGAAGGAACGAAAAGTGTGTTTTGCGGAAATAGATGGTATGTTTTGGGTGAATAGATAGTGTGTTTTGGGTGAACAGACTATATGTTTTGCACTTGGAGACTATATATTTTCCAATAGGGAACTATAGATTCAGCACCGGGGAAGTATAGATGCAGCGATTCCGAAGAAGAAAGAGGGAAAAAGGCGGGAATGCCGGCGCTACTTTGAGAGGATTTATAGTAGAGAAAGAAATAGCGAATTGTAGGAAGACTGATGCGAACATGCACGTAGAGATACTGAATAGTGATAAAATACATCGGAACGATTGATTCTCCGAGAAATATAGTTCATCCTGTTCTTGGCATAACGCGTGAGATTGGCGTATTCCTGTTTCTCTTGTCATCGGTAGGGAAAGGTGGCAGGGAGAGGTATTGGAAAATACAAAGTGTCAATTTGATTGTCTTTGCAACCTGCTAAGCCGTTCTCTATAACTTGCCAGATACATGCGCTTTTGTTTGGTCTCTAAGAAGGAGCGTTCTATTAATTCCAGCATTTTAGGTTGTTCCGTCAAGAAAGGGTACATAATCTTGCTTATCCGATTCTCTGCCAAGCCGATTAATTTTCCAAACGATATGAAGTCGTCTTGACAGGGATGTTCTTTGCTTTCGTATATGGAGGACTTTGGCATTGTTGCCGACAATCCTTTCTCTAATGCAAAATCTTCATCGTTGGTATGTAGGGAAGTGTTTATCAGGTCGTAGGCAGGGGCTAAGACATAGTCGCCGTCTTTTGTTTGTTGAACAGAAAAGTTCTTCAGGTGTGCATCACCGTTTGAGAATAAGTAATTGAATAGCACCAATGCAAAGAACTTTCCCATTTCGATTTGCCAGGCAGGAATGAGTTCTTTAATCTTTCCTGCAATGTCTTCGTAGCTACCTGTATATTTGAAGTTCTCTCCATGAGTTTCTGATGTTTTCTGCATCAGGGAAGCAAAATCTTCCTGAGGAATCTTTATGCCGTCTGCTTGCACATCGAATCGCCTGGTGATATATACCGGTACATCATCGGAAAAGAAAATCATTCCGTTTGCCGCTGTGGGCAGTTTGTACACCTGCTCCGCTATTTGCATTGTCAGATGTTCGTTGGCGGGAATCTGCTTCCTGTCTCTCAATGATTTGTTCTCGGGAGCCGGCTTGAGGATATAGCTGCCTTGTTCGCCTTTCTCTGCCAGTCTGATTTTCCCATTGTCAATCAGCCCGGACAGTTTTTCTTGTACGCCTGATACCGATATATGCTTTGCATTCTCTGCGATAACTGCATACTGCTCATCGTCGTAGGTAAAGTCCACGACGTGGCTGATCGTCTTTCCGCCAAACAAACGTTTACGAGCAGCCGGACTATATGTCTCAAAACCAGGAGCCAATGTGCCTGGACAGCAAGTTAATTTCTTCATCTCAAATTATTCTTTTGACAGTGACAGCCCCAATCGTATCTTTACTTGCAGTAGCAAGAAGCAATCCGAAAGCATCTTGTTCGTCTATCTTATATACATGGCACTGGATTCGTTTGTTGGCACCTTCGGAGAGCATATTGAAGAAGAAAGGAAACAAAGTTCTGCTGCGATATTCTTGTTGCGTTTTCGGAAGGGTCAATGAAATGGCGCGCATACTCATGTCTGCATAGTACGCATCATCATAGCGGAAAATAAATTCGCTGTTATCGGTCTGTGTCAATGTGCCTGCCAATACTCCTTTATTGAATACCGATGCTTGTCTCATTTATTCTCTCCTTTAATCTGTAATACGATTTCAAGCCCCAGGATGTCGGCTATTTGAGATAGAGTTGCTAAGGAGGGGTTTCCGTTTCCTCTTTCTATGCTGATGATAGTCCGCAGCCCGATGCCGGATATCTCTGATAGTTCTTGCTGGGTAATGTTAAGAACAGCACGCCTTTCTTTTATCTTTTCTCCGATGTTCATGGTGCAATATGTTGCATATTTAATGGCAAAGATAAAGAATTAATAGTAGAAAACAAGAGAAAGTGCAATATATTGCACAAAGACGCTATTCGTTGATAGCCCCGCAATGCGGACAAACCCCTTTTGCCTTTATCTTCTGGCCGCAGTTGCCACAACGGTAGCGGGAGGTGGTTAATGAAGTGTGCAGCCTTTTGCAGAATACCCAGATGAAGACAGCGAGAAAAGCATAGCCGATATAGATATAGGTAGTGAGGATAAAGAAGAAGTAGCAGAAGATGCAGCAGGAAGCTAATCCGAGCAGGTAGAACATGGCTGCTGCGGGAGAAAGTTGGCGGAAAAGGTCGTCGAGAACGGCGAGCAGAACGATGATGAACAGCCAGATGCTGAGCAGGAAAACAGAGAGCACGAACGGAACTTTAAAGGGCGACAGCGTGGGGTTGAAGTAAAAATGTTCCCAGGTATCGGGCACAAATACTTGCATCGATTCATAGACCGTGGCGCTGAAAGCCATGAGCAGGCACAGCAATAGCGGATAGACACTGTCGATATCATTGAAGTAAACCATCTTCAACTGCTTGCGGCGGAAAGCGCGGAACAGCCAGACGGCAACAAACAAGGCAAAGATGATAATAAAATAAGAAGCATGCGTATCACTGAACAGGTAGATGGCTTGCGAAATACTGTCCGTGGGAGCAAACGCTTGCATCATCTCGGACTCCCGGAGCCAGCCCTGTACCTCTTGCGAATGGGCGAGCTTTACCCAAACACTGTCTACGCTATCCGCCGGATGGATGGCAAACTCTGCCACAACCACACGGTCGCCCCGATGGAGCATGTTGTAACAATCTTTCACGGGCAGGCAAGCCAGATTGATGGAATCGACGTGTACCACCAGGTTGGTATTCCAGGTGTAATGCCGCTCATAGAGATAGGTCAGGGAGTCGCGTGTATCCTGGCTCATTTCCTCTACGTCCAGGTCGGGGCGCGGGTAGTGGCAGGAAGTGATGAGCAGGAAGAAGGACGAGCAAAGCACGAAGAACAGGAGCGCACGCAAGGAGCGGAGCGCGTTTGTTCCGCTTCTTGTGCCGTTATCGGCCCATCCCGTTTTTTGCTCTTTATGCTTCATGTTTCCGGTTCTTTATTCTTCGTTCCCATGCACTTTCATCTGGCAATTCTTGCAGTCGAAGGACAGGCGGAAGCGTCGGCCGTCTGTTCCTATCAGGTAGTAAGGCTCGCGATAGGGCGAGCGTCCTTTCTGATGCGTGGGACACCAACCCATGCTGAACCGCAGGCAGTGTTTGCAGAACATGAGTACTGCATCGGGCACGGCTTGTTCTTCGTAGGCGGGAGCGATGGATTGCAGACCGTGCTGCTGATAAAAGCTGCGGGCGGCGGTGTTCGCTACATTACCCAGATAGGTCAGGGTTGTTGCGGGGAAGGCGTGTCCGGTTTGTTTCCAGGGTGCCAGTTCGCGACGATAAGTGATGCGGCGCGCGGTTACCAGCTTGTCGATGGCTTGGCGACGCCAGTCGGCTACAACGGATGCAGGCAGAAACCAGTTCTGAGAAAGATGCAACGTGATGCCGGTGGCATCCTCCGACAAACTTCCCGCTACCTCGAAAGGGGTATTGCCCAGCTTTGCCAACTGGTTGCGTAGATTGTCGGCTTGCGGGGTACGTGCCAATTCTTTGGGATGGGGAAAAGAGAGCGTTACGCGGTTCTCGTCTTCATCCGCAATCGTCAGGCTGAAGCCGAGCGGTGTATCCGCCAGTTCCCAGCTGACTCCGATCTTGCGTTCGGAGGACTTGCGGGTGAGCGTGCGCTCAAAGTCCTGGTCGAAGTTGCGGTAAAGGGGAGTGCGGGGCTTGATGCGCGGCACTTCTCCTGCGGGGTAGAGCTTGTTGCCGTCTACGCGGTTGATGCGGAAACCCTGCAGGCGTCCCTGTTCGTCCAGGAAGCAGACGCCGTCTCCGTTGTGGAAAGGCTTTACGCCTGCCACGGTGAGGTAGTTTCCGCGCTGTTCTTTCATCGTTCCCATCTCTTCGCCCAGTGACTTGGGGGTATCGAACGAGGTTATCTCCTGCTCGCGACCTTGCAGGAAGTAATGGGTGAAACCGCGGCTGAAACTCTTGTTCAGTTGGGGCTTGAAGTCGAAAGTACAAGTACCGGAGGAAGCGCGGGCATACTCCTTGCGGCGGGCAAAGATGGCATCCAGCTTTTGGCGGTAGGCGGCGGTGACGTTCTTTACATAGGATACGTCTTTCAGCCGGCCTTCTATCTTCAGGGAAGTGGCACCGGCATCCAGCAGTGCTTCCAGTACTTCGCTCTGGTTGAGGTCTTTCAGGGAAAGCAGGTGTTTGTTGCGGATGATCGTCTTTCCATCGGCATCCTCTAAACTGAAAGGCAGGCGGCAGAACTGCGCGCACTCTCCGCGATTGGCACTTCGTCCGAAACAAGCTTGGCTGACGTAGCACTGTCCGCTGTAACTTACGCAAAGCGCTCCGTGCACAAATACTTCGAGCGGCACTTCGGGACAAGCGTCATGGATGCGCCGTATCTCTTGCAACGAAAGTTCGCGCGCCAACACCACCTGACGGAAACCTGCATCTGCCAGGAAGCGGACTTTCTCCGGCGTGCGGTTGTCCATCTGCGTACTGGCATGAAGGGGGATAGGCGGAAGGTTCAGACGGGTGATTCCCATATCCTGCACAATCAGCGCATCTACGCCTGCCCGGTACAATTCCCAAATCATCTTCTCCGTCTCTGCCAGTTCTTCTTCTCTCAGAATGGTATTGACGGTGACGTAGATACGGACATTATACAGATGGGCATACGCTACCAATGCGGCAATATCTTCCAATGAGTTGACCGCCGCCGCCCGTGCACCAAACTTCGGTGCACCGATGTACACTGCATCCGCCCCGTGATTGACGGCTTCGATTCCGCATTCCAGGTTCTTGGCGGGAGCTAATAGCTCTATTTTCCGCTGCTTTATCATTCTATGTCGTTAATATTAAACGGAGTTTCCTGATATACAAAGTAGTTCAGCCAGTTGGAGAACAACAAATTGGCGTGGGCACGCCAGCGCACCAATACCCCCTTCTCCGGGTCATCGTCCACATAATAATTGCGCGGTACTTCGATAGGCAGCCCTTTGTCCACGTCGCGGCGGTACTCCGCATCCAGCGTCAGTGGAGAATATTCCGAATGACCGGTCACAAAGAATTCGCGTCCGCCACGCGCCACTACCATGTACACTCCCGCATCTTTCGATTCGGAAAGCAACGTCAGTTCGGGCACTTTCAGTATATCTTCCCTTCGCACTTCCGTATGGCGGCTATGGGGTACATAGAACACATCGTCGAACCCGCGGAAGATGGAATGCAAAGGCTGCAAGGTGCGATGCTCGAAGATGCCGAACATCTTCTTGTCCAAAGCGTACTTGGGCACGCCATAGTGATGGTAAAGCCCGGCTTGCGCAGCCCAGCATATATATAAGGTAGAAGTGACGTGCGTCCGCGCCCAGTCGAAGATTTCCGTAATCTCGTCCCAGTAGGACACTTCTTCAAAATCCATTTGCTCTACCGGCGCCCCGGTGATAATCATGCCGTCGTACTTCTCTCCGCGCATCTTTTCAAAGTCCGTATAGAACGTTTTCATGTGCTCTATCGGAGTATTCTTGGAGGTGTGGCTCTTTATCTTCATAAACGAGATTTCCACCTGAAGCGGAGTATTGGAAAGCAGGCGGATTAAATCCGTCTCCGTTGTAATCTTCAACGGCATCAGGTTCAAGATGACTATACGTAGCGGACGAATGTCCTGTTGCGTTGCACGAGAGTTGTCGATGACAAATATATTCTCTTCTTTCAGCAACTCTATGGCAGGAAGTTTATCGGGTAAATTTAAAGGCATGAGTTTATATCTATGGTTTAACTTATTACTGTCTACGATTTTAGTGGGTAAAGTTAGCCAAAAAATCAGAGGGAGATAAATGTTTAGGGAAAGTTTTTATAGTTTTGTTCTTTGTTGTTTAGGGTATTTTATTACATTTGCAGCTTTATTTAACAAATGTGAGAAAAAATAAGATTAAAACAGCATTGTAGTATCAGGCGTGATACAGCGTAATTAGCATCCAAAAGTATGAATAACTTTTCTATACCGGTTATAACTCTGCTCGATCCTCTTTTTTGACACACCTATTGTTGAGCAGAAATCGGGAGAGGTAGCTTTGCTGCTCACCCATAAACATAATAATATGAAAAACCTAATTCAACTGAAAGAGCTGTTTGTTACGGCTCTATTTTGCTGTGTGGCTTTTGGAAATACAGCTTGTGTAAATCAAATTGAAGATGATTCTGAGGAGATTGAGGTAGGGACCACCCCTATCACTTTCTCTGTCAAGATAGAGAAAACAATGACCCGGGTAAGCAGTACTGCTTTTGAAAAGGGGGATAAAGTGGGACTACTTGCGACTGTTGCCTCCAACTCTATCCAAAAGAAACGCTATATCGATAACTTGCAGTTGGAATATACAGGGAACTCAACGCTTGTCCCAAAGAAAGCAGTATTCTATCCGGAGGGAGATGTTGCACTGGACTTTGTTTGCTATTATCCTTATCAATCGGATGGGATACTGGCAGGGACATCCACTCTCCCCGTATCTGTGAGAGCAGATCAAAGTGATGCTGCGAACCGTTCGCAAAGTGATTTTCTGGTAGCCAAGGCAACGGGCATAACAAGCAAGACCGGAACTGTGGCATTGGAGTTTGAACATAAACTGTCCAAGTTGACAATAGCTTTGGTTCCCGATACTGACAGTTCTGCAGAAGATTTGAAGAAAGCCAATCCACGGATTACGGCAACCGGACTCAAAACATCTGCTGTCTATAATCTGGAAGACGGTACGTTCACTAATCTGAAAGGTGACAGAGATATTGTTGCTTCCGGTGAGTGGCGTGTCGAGGATGGTAACTTGACAGGAAAAGAGATTCTCATTATACCACAAACCATCAATGACAGCGAGCAGTCTTTCGTCATGGAATGGAATGACCGTATCTATAATTGTGTAATACCTAAAACGGAAATGAGTAGCAGTACGCAATGTGAAGTCAAAATATCTACCATGCAGACTAATAGTAATACGCTGACCGGCATTGTGGGTAAGATAAAAGAATGGAACAGTGTAGAATCGTTGGAGACTGATAATATGGATGATTATGCCACGGTGCATGTTTCCGCACTCTCTTTTTCCAAGTCGAACGTTTATCGGATTTACCATGAAGGAACGCCTGTTGCAGAAGTCTGTAAAGAATATCTTAAATCGGAAGCACTTACTTCCAGGGCTATCGTTGCCTATCCGGTGGGAGAAGGCGAGAAGACCGACCTTGAACATGGAATTGTTCTGCAATTTATGGATCGTGAAGATGTTCTTTGCGGAGGGACTCTAAGGTGGAATGCGGACGATTACGAATTTACTTATACCGAAGGGAAGAGTCAGGCAGTGGACAAATTTTATGTAGACGAATCTTATAACCTCTCTCTTGTGAAACCGGAGAAGGCTCTTACGCTGAATGTTCTTTGCTATGCCTTGCAGGATGTTAGAAACGGAATAAGCAATGAATATCCTATTGTGAAAGTCGGTCGGCAGTATTGGATGGGAGAGGATTTGCGGGCGACGAGTTATCGTAATGGAAAGACTCTGACCAAACTGATAGATTTAGGCACAGGTCCCGGTTATTTTAAACCTGATAAGAAAGAAGTTTATTTTTACAATGGGGAGGCTGTGATAGCAGGAGAAATGGCTCCCGATGGATGGAGAATATCGACGGAAGAAGACTGGGATGAATTGAGATCATATCTGCACGACGACGCCTCACTGTTGAAAGTAGGAGAGTGGAAAGACTTGAAAGGCAATGCTTCTCAGCAACCGGTTAATAACTTAACGCATATGAGTGTTATCCCGGTAGGAATGTGGTTCAATAAAATGCAGGCGAATGAATACAGGTTTGTTGCCTATTGGCGTTGGGATAAGAAAAATGATACACTTTCCGATCAGGCACTATTCTTTAATGGAGAAGAAAATGGGTTTGTCTCAAGTCCTTCCCGCGTTACAGACAAGACGTATTATAAGGGCCTTTGCATCCGTTGTGTAAAAGAATAACCGTCAATTTCAGCATTTCTCATTTCTTTTTCGTATTTTTGTTCCCAATGTGCAAGATTTTGCCAATCAGACAAAGATAACGAAAAAGAAATGAGAGTAATCGACCTGATAAACAGCAACGAAAAGACAGCTTTTTCCTTTGAAATATTGCCACCGCTGAAAGGAACAGGCATCGAAAAGCTGTATCAAACCATAGATACATTACGGGAATTTGATCCCAAATACATCAATATCACCACACACCGCAGCGAATATGTGTACAAAGATTTAGGAAACGGACTGTTCCAACGGAGCAGATTACGCCGCCGTCCGGGTACGGTTGCCGTAGCTGCTGCAATCCAAAATAAGTATGATATTACAGTTGTGCCTCATATCCTTTGCAGCGGTTTCAGTCGTGAAGAGACTGAATACGTATTGCTCGACCTGCAATTTCTTGGCATCACTGATTTGCTGGTACTGCGTGGCGACAAAGCCAAACACGAATCCGTGTTTACTCCCGAAGGCGACGGTTATTACCACGCCATCGAACTGCAAGAACAAATCAACAACTTCAATAAAGGCATCTTCGTTGACGGCTCCGAGATGAAGGTTACCAACACCCCGTTTTCTTATGGTGTGGCCTGCTATCCCGAGAAGCACGAAGAGGCCCCCAACATCGATACGGATATTCACTGGTTGAAGCAGAAGATGGAGATGGGTGCGGAATATGCCGTTACCCAGCTTTTCTATGATAACCGGAAGTACTTTGATTTTGTGGAACGTGCCCGCCAAGCCGGTGTCACTATTCCCATTATTCCGGGTATCAAGCCTTTCAAGAAGTTGTCTCAACTCACCATGATACCTAAAACCTTCAAAGTAGACTTGCCTGAAGAACTGACGATAGAAGCTCTGAAGTGCAAGACTGATGCGGAAGCACAACAGGTAGGCATCGAATGGTGCGTGCAACAATGTAAAGAACTCATAGCTCACGGCGTTCCCAGCCTGCACTTCTACTCGGTAGGAGCCACGGACAGCATCAGGGAAGTTGCCCGGCTAATTTATTAAATAGATTTCTTCGTGATAGGATTTAAGGATGTAATAGGGCAGGAAGCAGCCAAACAAAGGCTGATACAGGAAGTGCAGGAAGGGCGCATCCCTCATGCACAGCTATTCTGCGGTCCGGCAGGAGTTGGTAAACTTCCGCTGGCGCTGGCTTATGCCCGTTATATTTGTTGTCCCAACCGTACGGAGACAGATGCTTGCGGCACGTGCCCTTCTTGTGTGAAGTGGAACAAACTGGTACATCCGGATGTACATTTCGTATTCCCGATCGTGAAGAGTGCCAAAGGGAAGAAGGAAGTATGTGATGATTATATCACCAACTGGCGGCATCTTTTGCTGAATACTCCTTACTTCGGACTCAACCATTGGCTGAATGAGATGGATGCAGAGAACGGCCAAGCCATTATCTACGCGAAAGAGAGTGATGAAATCACCCGCAAACTCAGTCTGAAATCCAGTGAAGGCGGTTATAAGATAACCATTGTGTGGCTGCCGGAGAAGATGCATGAAGTTTGTGCCAACAAACTGCTTAAACTCTTGGAAGAACCACCGGAGAAAACCGTATTTCTCCTTGTCTCCGAAGCTCCTGAAATGATATTGCCCACCATCCTCAGCCGCACGCAGCGGTTCAATATCCCCAAGATAGAAGAAGCGGATGTGGCGGAAGCCTTGCAGCAGAAGTATGGTGTACAACCCCGGGATAGCGAAACTATTGCCCATCTGGCAAACGGTGACTTCATCAAAGCGTTGGAAACCATCCATCTGAACGAAGAGAACGAATTGTTCTTCGAATTGTTTGTCAGCCTGATGCGCCTTTCCTATCAACGCAAGATACGGGAGATGAAGCAGTGGAGCGAGCAACTGGCGGGCATAGGGCGCGAACGGCAAAAGAACTTCTTGGAATATTGCCAGCGCATGATACGCGAGAACTTCATCTACAACCTTCACCGCAAGGAGATGAGCTACATGACGCTGCCCGAACAGAATTTTGCCACCCGCTTTGCACCGTTTGTCAACGAGCGGAACGTAATGGGCATTATGGACGAACTGAGTGAAGCACAGCGACACATCGAGCAGAATGTAAATGCCCGCATGGTGTTCTTTGACTTCTCACTGAAAATGATTGTATTATTAAAACAATAGATATAGAGAAATGGAATTTAAACTACATAACGGAAGCGGAGGCCTCTGCTGCAAGAGTTGCGGCAGACAGGACAAGCAACTGAACACCTACGACTGGCTGGCCGACATACCGGGTAATGCCGAAGAGAGCGAGCTGGTAGAAGTTCAGTTCAAGAATACCCGTAAAGGATATTTCCGCAATAGCAATAAGATACCTTTGGAGAAGGGCGACATCGTAGCCGTAGAAGCGACTCCGGGACATGACATCGGTGTGGTTACGCTGACCGGACGCCTTGTGCCGTTGCAAATGCGCAAAGCCAATATCAAGTCGGAAACAGATATCAAGCGTATTTACCGCAAAGCCAAACCGGTGGATATGGACAAGTATAATGAGGCCAAAGCCCGCGAGCACTCCACCATGATACGTGCCCGCCAGATAGCATTGAACCTCAGCCTCAACATGAAGATTGGCGACGTGGAATATCAGGGAGACGGTAACAAGGCCATCTTTTACTACATTGCCGACGAACGTGTGGACTTCCGCCAACTGATAAAGGTATTGGCAGATGCTTTCCATGTGCGCATTGAGATGAAACAAATCGGTGCCCGCCAGGAAGCCGGACGCATCGGCGGTATCGGCCCTTGTGGTCGCGAACTTTGCTGTGCCACCTGGATGACTTCGTTTGTATCGGTATCTACCAGTGCTGCCCGCTTCCAGGATATTTCCTTGAATCCGCAGAAACTTGCCGGACAGTGTGCCAAGTTGAAGTGCTGTCTCAACTACGAAGTGGACTGCTACGTGGAAGCGCAAAAACGCCTGCCTTCCAGAGAGATAGAACTGGAAACGAAAGACGGTATCTTCTACTTCTTCAAAGCCGATATCCTGAGCAATCAAATCACTTATTCAAGTGACAAGAATATCCCTGCCAATCTGGTTACTATCAGTGGCCGGCGTGCCTTCGAGATTATTGGTCAGAACAAACGCGGCATCAAGCCCGACAGCCTTGCCGAAGAAACCCATCGTCCCGAACCAAAGAAACCGGTAGACTTGCTGGAACAGGAAAGCCTTACCCGCTTCGACCGTAGTCGCAGAGGCAGAAGTGGCGGTGAGAACAATCGAAATAGTGGCGACGGAGGAAGCAGTAACAGCAATAATAACCGCAATAAGAAAAAGAAGAGAAGTAATAGCACCCGTCCGCAAGGAGGCGAACAATCTGCCGCTCAAAACAATCAGGGCGAACAGTCCAGACAGGGACAGCAATCGCCCAGACAAGGGGAGCAACAACCCAGACGGGAACCGAGGGAGCCAAGAGAGCCGAGAGAACCAAGGGAATCGAGAGAGCCGAAGCAAGGAGAACAAAGACGGGAACCGCGCCAACAAGGTGGTGACCGCCCGCAGCGGAACAACAACCGCCGCCCTCCCCGCAACAATGATAAACCCAAACCTCAAGGAGAAAGACCTGCCCAAAATGAGAAGCCTGCTCAAGAATAGGAATTTCTGTCTGAAAGGTATCATTCTGCTGTTTGTCGCAAGTGCATTGGGCGCTTGCGACAAGCAGACAGTATATCATGCTTTCCAATCCCTCCCCACTGAAGGTTGGCAACGGAAAGATACACTCTGCTTTAGTGCGGAGATTTCCGATTCACTGACCTATTATAAACTGTCCGTCGAAATTCGTAACCGCAACAATTACCCTTATCAGAATATCAGTCTGTCCGTCAGTTGTGATGCTCCCGATGCCCAATCTTTGCTGGCAGATACCTTGCAGTTTACCTTAGCTGATAAAGAAGGTATATGGAAAGGTGATGGCTGGGGCGGCCTGTACCAATCCTCATTTCCGGCAGGAAGCGTCCGAATCGGTAAGCCGGGTATCTATCTCTTCAAAATAGCCTATACATTGCCGGACGAGATATTGCACGGTGTCAATGATATCGGCATCAAGTTAGCGCGATAAAAAACATCCCATCGTATTATACTGTGATTTCACCTGCCAGTGGACAGCTCATCAGTTCCCGTACTTTGGCCGGAGGATAATCGTGCCCCAGGAGAAACATAAGTTTGGTTACCGCAGATTCCGTAGTACTGTCATACCCGCTGACAACACCTGCCTGCATTAACTGGTAACCGGTTTCGTAACGTTCCATCTCGACGGTGCCGGCGCTGCATTGGGTTACGTTCACGATGACTATGCCCTCTTCGCAAGCATCGTGCAGACGGCGGAGGAACCATTCTTTGCGGGGCGCATTTCCTGATCCGTATGTTTCAAGAACTACTGCTTTTAATCCCTTTGTAGAAAATATTGCATCTACTACATTCTCCTGGATGCCTGGGAAGAGTTTCAGCACGGCAATATTCGTATCCAGCAGATAGTGAGGCTTCAACTCATGCCGGTTGCCATGTAGCTGGATTTGCACATTATTATATTTAATATGTATACCTGCCGAAGCAAGCACCGGATAATTGAACGAACGGAATGCATTGAAGTTCTCTGCATTCATCTTGGTGGTGCGGTTGCCGCGCATCAAGTGATTCTCGAAGAAGATGCAAACCTCGGGTACAAGCGGCTCCCCATTGGGGTGGCAGGCGGTGGCTATCTCGATGCTGGTCAGCAGGTTTTCCTTACCGTCTGTGCGCAATACACCGATAGGCAATTGGGAACCGGTGAGGATGACGGGTTTCGTCAGCCCTTCGAGCATGAAGCTGAGGGCAGAGGCTGTGTAAGCCATGGTGTCCGTGCCATGCAGAATGACAAACCCGCTATATTGGTTGTAGTTGTCGTTGATGATACGTACGAGCTTGCGCCAGGCCTCGGGGTCCATGTCCGAAGAATCCATCGGAGGATCAAACTGATAAGTATCTATCTGGAATGTATATCTTTGGAGTTCGGGTACATGCTTTTGTAGCTGCTCGAAGTTGAAGTTTTCTAAGGCACCGGTTTCAGCATTTTCTATCATTCCGATAGTTCCACCAGTGTATATTAGCAAAACGGAAGTATTTTCAGAGTTCATACGCGCCTTTCTTTCATATTTTCAATGCAAATATAGTGATATATCTTGAAAATAATAACAAAATGCTATAAAAGTATGCATAGACTCATAGGAATAAGGGGGCTGAAGCGCGAAAATGTAAGTTGTGGACAGTGCACATATCTTGCCTTTTCGTACCCTTTCTATATTTTTATTACAAAAAAGTCGCAAAAAGTGATAGATTGAATGTTTTTATTCTTACTTTTGCAACACTTATCAGAAACGATAGAAACAAGAGACTATGAACAAGTACTATCAACATACAGTCACATCCATGTGTACCATGACCCTTAGGGGTTAGGGATAGTATTTTGTGTTTCTACGTGTTACACCATTTTCAAGCAACTTTTTCCATTTAATTAAGGTCAATGCAGGCTATACAGCTTGTTGCCGACACATTGTATCAACCATCTCAACAACATAAAGAGAAATGAAAGTAATGAAATTCGGCGGTTCATCCGTAGGAACCGCGAACAGTATTTTGAGCGTCAAGAGAATTGTAGAAGCAGTAAACGAACCGGTAATTGTGGTAGTATCCGCATTGGGGGGCATCACAGACAAGCTGATTAACACCTCCAAGATGGCAGCCGCCGGCGATGCTTCCTATGAGAATGAGTTTCGTGAGATTGTTTACCGCCATGTGGAAATGATTAAGGAAGTGATTCCTGCCGGTGAGGCGCAAGTTGCGTTGCAGCGTCAGGTGGGCGAATTACTGAATGAACTGAAAGACATTTTCCAAGGCATTTATCTGATTAAGGACCTTTCGCAAAAGACTTCCGACACGATTGTAAGTTACGGTGAACGTCTTTCCTCCATTATAGCTGCGCAGCTGACGGGAGCGGAATGGCTCGATTCGCGCAAATTTATCAAGACAGAAAAGAAGCACTCCAAGCATGTGCTGGACACAGACCTGACCAACACGCTGGTGCGTGAAGCATTCCAAAACCTGCCCAAGCGGGTGCTGGTACCGGGCTTTATCTCCACGGATAAGGTGACGGGCGAGGTGACAAATTTGGGCAGAGGCGGTTCCGACTATACAGCCGCCATCATTGCCGCAGCACTGGATGCCGACAGCCTGGAGATATGGACGGATGTGGATGGTTTTATGACAGCCGATCCGCGCGTTATTTCCAGGGCATATACTATCAGCGAACTGAGCTATGTGGAAGCTACGGAGCTTTGTAACTTCGGTGCGAAGGTGGTTTATCCGCCGACGATTTACCCGGTTTGCCACAAGAACATACCTATATTAATAAAGAATACATTCAATCCCGAGGGAGCAGGAACGGTTATCAGGCAAGAAGTCTCCGACCCGCGCAGCAAGGCCATCAAGGGTATTTCGTCCATCAACGACACGAGCCTGATTACAGTTCAGGGTCTTGGTATGGTAGGCGTGATCGGTGTAAACTACCGCATCTTCAAGGTGCTGGCAAAGAATGGCATTAGCGTGTTCCTGGTATCGCAGGCATCTTCAGAGAACTCTACGTCTATCGGTGTGCGCAATGCTGATGCCGACTTGGCATGCGGAGTGCTGAACGAAGAGTTTGCCAAAGAGATTGAGATGGGAGAGATCTCACCTATCCAGGCAGAAAAGAACCTGGCGACGGTGGCGATTGTGGGAGAGAACATGAAGCATACGCCGGGTATCGCCGGTAAGCTGTTCGGTACGCTGGGACGCAACGGTATCAATGTGATAGCCTGTGCACAGGGTGCTTCGGAGACGAATATCTCGTTTGTAGTAGACAGCCAGTCGCTACGCAAATCGCTGAACGTTATCCACGATTCCTTCTTCCTGTCAGAGTACCAGGTACTGAACCTCTTTATCTGTGGCGTCGGTACGGTGGGCGGCAGCTTGGTGGAGCAGATACACAGTCAGCGTCAGAAGTTGATGCTGGAAAACGGTTTGCAGTTGAACGTGGTAGGTATTGCAGATGCAGACCGGGCGATGTTCAGTCGCGAAGGTTTCGACTTGGGACGCTTCCGTGAAGAACTGAAAGAGAAAGGTAAGGAAAGTACGCTGGAAACGCTGCGCAACGAAATTATCAGCATGAACATCTTCAACTCTGTGTTTGTGGATTGTACGGCAAGCGCAGGCGTGGCTTCGCTCTATAAAGACCTGTTGCAGCATAATGTTTCCGTGGTGGCGGCCAACAAGATTGCCGCTTCTTCGGAATACGAAAACTATCGTGAACTGAAGCAGATAGCTCGCCAGCGTGGTGTGAAGTATCTGTTCGAGACAAACGTGGGCGCAGGACTTCCTATCATCAATACGATAAACGACCTCATTCATAGCGGTGACAAGATACTGAAGATTGAAGCCGTGCTGAGCGGTACGCTGAACTACATTTTCAACAAAATCAGCGCAGATATTCCTTTCAGCAAGACCATCAAGATGGCGCAGGAAGAACGCTACTCCGAGCCCGATCCGCGCATCGACCTTAGTGGCAAAGACGTTATCCGCAAGCTGGTGATCCTGGCACGCGAAGCCGGTTACCGACTGGAACAGAGCGACGTTGAGAAGAACCTCTTTGTGCCCGATGACTTCTTTGAAGGTTCGCTGGACGACTTCTGGAAGAAAGTGCCGAGCCTCGATGCCGACTTTGAAGCCCGCCGCAAGGTGCTGGAAGCGGAAAACAAGCATTGGCGTTTCGTTGCCAAGTTGGAGAACGGCAAAGCATCCGTAGGCTTACAAGAGGTAGGCGCCAACCATCCGTTCTACGGTCTGGAAGGCAGCAACAACATCATCTTGCTGACTACGGAACGCTATAAGGAATATCCAATGATGATACAAGGCTACGGAGCCGGTGCAGGTGTAACGGCTGCGGGCGTATTTGCGGATATTATGAGTATTGCGAACGTTTAATAAGAAAGAAATGAAACACATCATAATATTAGGTGACGGCATGGCCGACTGGCCCGTGAAAGTACTGAACAACCAAACGTTGTTGCAGTCTGCCGCCACACCTTATATGGACAAACTGGCGCGTATGGGACGTGTAGGGCGGTTGCTGACCGTTGCCGAAGGATTCCATCCGGGGAGTGAAGTGGCAAATATGTCTGTCCTGGGCTATAATCTGCCGAAAGTGTACGAAGGCCGTGGCCCGCTCGAAGCGGCAAGCATCGGGGTAGACCTGAAGCCGGGTGAGATAGCCATGCGCTGCAACATTATCTGCATTGAAGGCGATTATATAAAGAACCATTCTGCCGGGCACATCACCACCGAAGAAGCAGATGTATTGGTGCAATACCTGCAAGAACAGTTGGGTGACGAACGGGTGCACTTCTATACGGGCGTGCAGTACCGCCACCTGCTGGTAATAAAAGGCGGCGACAAACGCATTGACTGTACGCCTCCCCACGATGTTCCCTTGAAACCTTTCCGCCCGTTGATGGTGAAACCGATGGCGGGTACGGAAAACATTACCGTTCCCGAGGGTGGGGCAGACCTTACCCCCAGCCAGACGGCGGACTTGATTAATGACCTGATTCTCCGTTCGCAAGAACTCTTGCAGAATCATCCCATCAACCAAAAGCGTATTGCCGAAGGCAAAGACCCTGCCAATAGCATCTGGCCCTGGAGCCCCGGCTACCGTCCGCAGATGGAACGCCTCTCCGATAAGTTTCCGCAAGTGAAACGCGGTGCCGTGATTTCTGCCGTAGACCTGATTAACGGCATCGGCTACTACGCCGGACTGCGCCGCATCACTGTGGAAGGTGCCACCGGGCTTTACGATACCAACTACGAGAACAAAGTTGCCGCCGCCCTCGAAGCACTGCGGACGGACGATTTCGTCTATCTCCATATCGAAGCCAGCGATGAGGCGGGGCACGAAGGAAATATCCCTTTAAAGACCATGACCATCGAGAACCTGGACAAGCGTGCCGTCGGCCCCATCTACGAAGCAGTGAAGAACTGGGACGAATCCGTTGCCATTGCCGTACTGCCCGACCATCCCACCCCCTGCGAACTTCGCACACATACCAACGAACCAATCCCTTTCCTCATCTGGTATCCGGGCATCGAACCGGACGAGGTGCAGGTATATGACGAAGTATCTGCCTGCAACGGCAGTTACGGACTGATGAAAGAAGACGAGTTTATTAATGAATTTATGAAGTAACGATTATGAAATATTACAGTACCAACAAACAAGCCCCCGAAGCTACCCTCGAAGAAGCCGTAGTGCGCGGACTTGCCGCAGACAAGGGACTCTTCATGCCCTTTTCTATCAAACCGCTGCCGCAGGAATTCTACGACAGTATCGACACGCTCTCGTTCCAGGAGATAGCCTACCGCGTGGCAGATGCCTTCTTTGGTGAGGACGTCCCTGCCGATACGTTGAAGCAGATTGTATACGACACACTGAGTTTCGATGTACCTCTGGTGCAGGTAGCAGAGAATATCTACTCCCTCGAATTGTTCCACGGCCCGACGCTTGCCTTCAAGGATGTGGGCGGCCGGTTCATGGCACGCCTGCTGGGTTACTTCATCAAGAAAGAAGGCAAAAACCAGGTGAATGTACTGGTAGCTACTTCCGGCGATACGGGCAGTGCCGTTGCCAATGGTTTCCTCGGTGTAGAAGGCATCCATGTCTATGTGCTCTATCCGAAAGGCAAAGTCAGCGAAATCCAGGAGAAGCAGTTCACTACCCTGGGGCAGAACATCACCGCCCTCGAAGTGGACGGCACGTTCGACGACTGCCAGGCATTAGTGAAATCCGCTTTCATGGACAAGGAGCTGAACGAACACTTGCAACTCACCAGCGCCAACTCCATCAATGTGGCCCGTTTCCTGCCGCAAGCCTTCTATTATTTCTATGCATACGCGCAACTGAAACGTGCCGGCAAGGCGGATAACGCCGTTATCTGTGTGCCCAGCGGCAACTTCGGCAACATCACTGCCGGACTCTTCGGCAAGCGCATGGGGTTACCCGTACGTCGTTTCATCGCTTCCAACAATCGCAATGATATCTTCTACCAATACTTGCAGACGGGTGTTTATACACCGCGTCCCAGCATCGCCACCATTGCCAATGCTATGGATGTGGGCGATCCCAGCAACTTTGCCCGTGTGCTCGACCTTTATGGAGGCAGCCATGCCGCCATCTCTGCCGAAATCAGCGGTGCCACTTATACCGATGAGCAGATAGCCGAAACCATGAAGGAAGTCTGGAAGAAAGGACACTACCTGCTCGATCCTCATGGCGCCTGTGGTTTCCGCGCCCTTGCCGAAGGACTGAAACCCGGTGAAACGGGTGTGTTTCTGGAGACGGCGCATCCGGCTAAGTTCAAAGATACGGTGGAGAAGATTCTTGGTGAAGCCGTTGAGATACCGGAGAAGTTGCAAGCCTTTATGCGTGGCGAGAAGAAGAGCCTGCCGATGTCGAAGGACTTTGCAGACTTCAAGAGTTATCTGATGAAGGTGTAAGAGGAAAACGCTGAGAATGATATGATAAGAGCTGCTGCCGACTCCCGGCGCAGCTCTTTTTTTATCCATTTTCTTTAGTAGCAGTTTCTATTCTCCCCAGCTTGTAGCGGTTATTCCATAGCACAAGTACCTCTATCTGTTGCAGGCTGTGCCGATAGAAGACGGTATAGTCGGGAAGGGGAGAAGTGTAACGTATGTTCTCCATTTCGGTAGGCGAGCCGATGAAGGGATTCTGACAGATGCGGTGCAACGTGCCTTCGAGCAATGAGAATACTCTCTTGGCTTCCTGCTTGTTCCCCTGCTTTTCTACGGAGGACAGCAGAATCTTCCTTAAAGTTGCTTTGGCCAGTGGCGACCAGGTTATCTTTTTAGCCATGCTTCTACCTCCTTGCTGATGGTTAAGTATTCTTGTCCCTGCCCTTCGTCCAGTTGCCGGCAAGCTGTCCGGATATCCTGGTGCAGGCGGGTGGAGAAGACGAGAATCTGTTTTTCTTGCTGCGATGCTTGTTCTTCTTTTGTTTTTGCCATATTGTCTGCCTCCTTTATTCTTAAAACATCTCAAAGTTACGAATTGTTTAGGCGTCCGGTCTTCCTTTTCCGAACAATTTCTTTGTCTCTGCGTTCTCAATACCTCAAAACAAGAAAAGGGTAAGCCAATGAAAGATAAGAAAGTAGAAGCCAATCTCAGCATGGTGGCGTCGCGCATCATGGCGGGACTGAACATGAATGGACTGAAGTTTCTGTTGCCTTTGTGGATGGGGGCGTTGACGGGTGCCACGGTGAGGTGCGTCTTTGCCGCCGTGGCATTTTGGATAACAGGCTGGTTTGTAAAGGAAGCACCCGTCACCCGGCGGCAACGGCTCGGGTTGTTCTGCCTGGGAGCCTTCGGACTCTACGGGTTCATGCTCTGCTACCTGCTGGGCATCAGCAAGACGACGCCCGTTTCCAGTGCCATATTCAATTCCATGCAACCCATCTGGGTGTTTCTTTTCTCTGTGTTCTTCCTGTACGAAAAGGCAACATTGATGAAAATCATCGGCATCGCTTTGGGCTTTGGCGGTGCGTTGCTGTGCATCCTTACGCAGGGCAGCGACGACCTGGCGCACGACGCGTTTACGGGGAATATACTGTGCCTGGTCAGCTCACTGGTTTTTGCCATCTATCTGCTTGTGAGCAAGCGACTGCTGGAAGAGGTGGGAGTGGTGACGATGATGAAGTATGTCTTCAGCGGCGCCGCCGTCTCCGGATTGGTGGTATCGTTCGTCTCCGGCTGGGATGCACCTATGTTCGTGGATGCCTTGCAGGGGGAGTGGCATTGGATGCCGTGGGCGGTGTTGGCGTTCGTTCTTATCTTTCCTACTTACCTGAGTTATTTCCTGGTGCCCATCGGGTTGAAGTATCTCAAGACAACGGTCGTTGCCATGTACAGCTATCTGATACTGGTGGTTACTACCATTGTCTCCCTTGCCTTGGGACAAGACCGCTTCAGCTGGACGCAGACGCTTGCCATCGCCTTGATTTGCATAAGCGTGTACTTCGTAGAGGTGGCGGAGGGGAAGAAGTAGTGGTTAGTGATTAATCATTATCAGATATTCCCCTTCTGCCTCCACCGTAAACTCCGTGCCCGTGCATTCGTTGAGCGTGCCTTGCCACCAGTTGGTGAAGTCGCTCAGAGGATAGACCAGGCCCTGCCCGCGCAGGCCGTGGGCGGTGAAGTTGATGATAGAGACTTGCTGTCCGGGGCGGCAAGCGAAGGTGCAGGTGCCGCGGCAGGGGATGAAGACGCCGTAGTCGGTATAGGTCCGTGCATCGGCACCGGCACGCATGTAGTCGATGAGCAGACTGAGGTTGCCCAGCGTGTGGTCCTCGCGCTTGCCCGTGGCGCCGACGATGGCAATGCGGCGCTTGCCTTGTGCCAGCAGGTAGCGGACGGCTTTCGTCTGGTCGTTCGTCTCCTGGTCGCTGATGCGGTGCAGCAGGTGCGGGTATTGCTCACGGTTCTCCCGGCTCAACGAGTCTCCGTCGCCGATAATCGCGTCGGGCACGTGGCCACGGCGGATGTACTCGTCGGCACCGCCGTCGCAACAAACCACATAGGGTGCTTCTGCCAATATCTGCAAGGGCAGGGCAGCCGTCGGATATTCCCCGTTGGTGAGGACTACCGCTTCTATTTTTCCATTATTCTTTTCCATTTGAAGTAGCCAAAGATAGCGATTATTGTGTAAAGAGCATACAGTCCGGCGGTATATTCGAGCCCTTTGTAGATGTACAGCCCGGCGCTGACGGCATCCACAGCAATCCATGCCCACCACTGTTCCACGTACTTGCGTGCCAGCATCCACATGCCGATGATGCTCAGGGCGGTGGTGAAAGAGTCCAGCCAGGGCACATTGCTGTCCGTGAAGTTTATCAGTATCCAGGCGATGCCTACCAGGGCGATGACGAACACACCGGCAAGCGGCAGCAGATAACGTCCCGGCATGCGGGTGATAGGGAGTTCTTCCACCTTCTCTTCCTGCCCCGACACTCCCTTTCTCAACAGCTTCCGCCGGAGGAAATTACCGTACTTCCACATCATCCAGCCATAGATGGCGGCGCCCAAATAGTAGATGTTAATGCCAAAGTCGGCATACAACCCTGCATCGTAATAGACGAAGATGTAGACGGCAGGCATGATAATGCCCGCTATCCACAGATAGATGCTGGCGCGATACTCCAGCCAAAGGTAGAGAAGGCCGACGAGTGTGCCGATGATTTCGAGAACATTTTCCATACTATATTATTGTGCTAATTCTCATTTATTATTGCCTGACATCTGAAACATTATAGCATCAGATCCGGAACAAAGGATGCTAAGACCTTAAACACTTATTCCTTCCTTGCACAAGATGGCATCTTATGCTGCTCAAGATGGCATCTTATGCTACACAAGATGGCATCTTGTGCATGATAACTAATAGTGTTTCATCTGAGAAGCGGCAGTGTTCCGGGTCGGAAGCCCTAATGTTTAGAAACTCAGGGATATATGTCCCAGTACGTTGGTTCCTGCTTGTGCGGCATAGCCGGCATAGTTGTAGCGCGCCTTCGCGCCGTTGTCATCGTATGAATACCCACTGGCGGCGAATCCGTTATTCTCATACGTTTCGTTGAACAGGTTGTAGACGGTGCAACCCACGGTCACCGACTTCACCCGAGGCAGCCGGAAGGTGTACGACATGTTCAGGTTGCTGACGAAGTAAGCATCCAGCGTGCAGTCCTCCTGCCGGGCGTTGCTCATGTACTGCTTGCTGATGTACTGCGACTGCAACGAAGCCTCGAAGCCTCGGAACGTGTAGCCCAGGCGATTGTTCAGGATAAAGTCCGGCGAGAAGGCGATAGGTGTGTCGCCGTGGTGGATAATCCAGGGTTCGGTGCCCGCTTCTTCGTCCTCGAACAGCGTTTCGGTGAAGTTCTCCACCCGGTTCCGGCTCAGCGTGGCGTTGATGTCCCATTGCAGGCCGCAGGGCAGCTTGATGCCTGCCATCAGTTCGATGCCCATGCGGTAGCTGTCCGGCACGTTGTTGGCCATCGGCTCGCCTATCTCGTTCAGCTCGCCCGTCAGCACCAGCTGGTCTTTGTAGTCCATGTAGTAGAGGTTCATGCCGGCGCTCAGCCAGGAGTTGGCGTAGGTGTAGCCCAGCTCGTAGTCGAAGAGGCGCTCGGCTCGGGGGTGCTCGGTGAAGTAGCCGTCGGTATAGTTGTTGCGCGTCGGCTCCTTGTGCGCCACGCTGAACGAGCCGTACAGGCGGTTGTTGCGGTCTATCTGCCAGGAGAGTCCCGCTTTCGGGTTAAAGAAGCCGAAGTCTTCGTCGATGGCGAGTTTTTGCATTCCAGGGGTGGCAGAGGTCCAGTCGTACTTGTCGTTCCGTCCGTTTATCTTGTAGCTGATGTGGCGGTATTGCAGGTCGAGGTAGGCGCTGAGGCCGCTGGCGAGTTCGTAATTGGCCTTCAGGTAGATGTTCCCGTCGTTCTTGGTGGCGCGGTTGCGGTAGTAGTCGCGGTCGGGGTCCAGCGCGCCGAGGTAGTTCTGCACCCACAGCACTTTGCCGAAGTGGTCGCCGTCGTAGCGGTTCATTCCGCCGCCCAGCGAGGCATTCAGGCGGTCGCCTTTGTAGCCGACGGAGAAGATGCCGCCGCCAAACCAGTTGTCCATCGCCTTCTTGCGGATAAGGTCGGTGCTCTCCACCAGCGCACCGTTGTGCTCGAAGGGCGTCAGTCCGTATTCTGCCAGTGAGCGACTGCCTTTGTACTCTTGATAGTAGCCGTCGCCCTTGGTGTAGTGCAGGCCGAGGTTCAGGTTCCACTGCGGGGTGAAGGTATGGTTCAGCAACAGCTGGTAGTTCTTCTGCGTATAGTTGTCGGTCTGGTCGTCGTAGAAGTGCAGCCGTCCGCCTTCGTCGACGAGGTAATGTTTCGTTCCGTCCTCTTCTTTATAATATTCTTTTCCGTAAATATTTCCTTCCTTGTCGGTGGCGTACATGAATCCGCAGGAATTGTAGCGGCGGCCGTACCGCTCCATCTCCTCCTTGCTGGCATAGTTCCAGGCGTGATACGTGCGCTCCTTGCCGGCAAAGGTTATCAGCTTGATGGAAGTGTTGTCAGCGTAGTATCCGCCTTGCAGGTAATAGGAGTTCAGACCGACGGATGCCCGGTCGATGTACCCGTCCGTACTGATGTTGGAGAGCCGTGCGTCGAACGACCAGTGTCCGTCTATCAGTCCCGTGCCCACCTTTACCGTCTCTTTGTGCGTGTTGAAGGAGCCGTAGGAGCCGTTGAACTCGGCATACGGTTTCAGCGAGAAGTCTCCCGTCTGCATATTGATGCTGGCGCCGAAAGCACCTGCCCCGTTGGTCGATGTGCCCGCGCCGCGCTGTATCTGCATATCTTTTACGGACGAGGCGAAGTCCGGCAGGTTCACCCAGAACACCGTGTGGCTCTCGGCATCGTTGATGGGGACGCCGTTGGCGGTGACGTTGATGCGTGTGCCGTCCGTTCCGCGCACTCGCAGGGTGGTGTAGCCCACTCCGGCGCCTGCATCGCTCGTGGTGATGGCGCTGGGTGTCATGCTTAGCAGATAGGGCAGGTCTTGCCCGAAGTTCTGCTTCCGCAGTTGTTCTTTACTTACGTTGGTAAATGCTACCGGTGTAGTCACGGTAGCGCGTGTGGATATCACTTCTACTTCTTGCAGGTTCACCACCCGCAGGCTGTCCTTCTCGTGCGTCTGCGCATAGACGCCCAGTGCTGCCGTCAGCAGGCAGACTGCCATTGCATGTCTCTTCATTCGCAATAATTCCATTTAGATTAATACAGAAAAGGGGGACTTTTCTTCTTTTCCCTCCGCCGGCATTACCCGGATCAGGTCAATGGGTATGATCTCAGCCCGTCATATTAGGGCACCCCTTCATTGAAATCGAGGGCAAAAGTAGACCTTTCTGCCGAAAGAGGCAAACGAAGTGAACGAAATTCTAAACAAATTTGTTAATTTTGCAATCAACTAATCTAAAAACGAATCAAGTTATGTTATCACCTTTATTAATGGCAGCCATTGCTGCGCAGGTTGTTGAAGATGGTTTCAGCAAGTTACAAATCCTTCTCCAGCAACTGATAGACTGGGGCGTAAGTGCCGGTGGACGTATCATCGGAGCTATTATCATCTTTGTAGTAGGACGGTTCCTTATCTCTTTTCTCAGGAAGATTCTTTCCGGTGTCCTGGCCAAGCGGGACATTGACGCCGGTGTGCAGACGTTCGTCAAGAGCCTGGTCAACATCCTGCTGACTATCCTGCTGATTGTAGCCGTCATCGGCAAACTGGGAGTAGAAACCACCTCCTTCGCCGCCCTGCTGGCATCTGCCGGTGTTGCCATCGGTATGGCGCTATCCGGAAACTTGCAGAACTTTGCCGGCGGACTGATTGTATTACTTTTCCGTCCCTTCAAAGTGGGCGACTGGATTGAAAGCCAGGGTGTATCGGGAACCGTGCGCGAGATTCAAATCTTCCACACCATCCTCACCACCGCCGACAACAAAGTAATCTATATTCCCAACGGTGCCCTGAGCAGTGGTACAGTGACCAATTACAGCCGCGAAGATACCCGCCGCGTAGATTGGGTAATCGGCGTGGAATATGGTGAGAACTATGATAAAGTGGAAAGTACCGTGCGCCGCATCATTGCCGACGACAGCCGCATCCTGAATACTCCCGAACCTTTCGTTGCCCTCCATGCCCTGGATGCGAGCAGCGTGAATGTAGTAATCCGCGTATGGGTGAAGAGTGGAGACTACTGGGGTGTTTATTTCGATATGAACAAGAATATCTACTCCGTATTCAATAAGGAAGGCATCGGCTTCCCGTTCCCGCAGTTGACGGTGCATCAGGCGAAAGACTGATAAATGGGAATTTAGTTCACCACAGAGGACACAGAGTCTCACAGAGTTCTGGGGAATTTACCAGCGTGTTTTTTATTTTTTAGACGCGGATTAAGCGGATTGAGTGGATTTTAAAGGCTGCGCTGCATTAGCCTTATGCCGCATGGAAATAAAAGAAATCCGCTCAATCCGCTTAATCCGCGTCTAAAAAATAATCACGCCGCAAGGTACTCGTCACTGGTAGCTTGTAGCTTG
>JAUUPT010000094.1 GCA_030843315.1 Bacteroidaceae bacterium
GAAGAAGTAGCAGGGGGTAAGTCGCCTAAAATAGAAGAGGGGAGTAATAAAGTACTAATTCCGGTAGATTTTTCTAATTATTCTTTGAGAGCATGTGAATTTGGCTTCAATTTTGCTCAAAACATAGGAGCTGAAGTAGTATTGCTGCATGTCTATTTTACTCCTATATATGCAACTTCTTTGCCGTATGGTGATGTTTTCAATTATCAATTAAGTGATGAAGAAAATGTGAAAAACATCTTGCAAAGAGTGCATGCGGATTTAAACAACTTATCTGATAAAGTTAAAGAGAAAGTCGCTTCCGGAGAATTCCCAGATGTGAAATATACTTGTGTCTTACGTGAAGGCATTCCTGAAGAAGAGGTATTGCGCTATGCTAAAGAATACCGTCCACGTATTATTGTAATGGGGACACGTGGCAAAAATCAAAAAGATATTGATTTGATTGGTAGTGTTACAGCTGAAGTCATTGAACGTAGTCGTGTGCCAATATTGGCTATACCGGAGAATACTCCATTCAAACAATTCTCTGAAGCTAAACGTATTGCGTTTATTACAAACTTTGATCAACGCGATTTGCTTGCCTTTGATTCTCTGATTAATAATTTGAAGTCTTTTACATTTTCCGTGTCTTTGATTCATCTCGCTGATGTACAAGATACTTGGAATGAAATTAAATTAGCTGGTATCAAAGAGTATTTTCAAAAGCAATATCCACAGTTAGAAATCCATTATGATGTCGTTAAGAATGATGATTTACTCAATAGTTTGGACAGTTATATTAAAAGTAATCAAATTGATATTATCACATTAACTTCGTATAAACGAAATATATTTTCTCGCTTATTTAATCCGGGTATCGCCAGAAAAATGATCTTTCATTCTGATACGCCGTTGTTAGTTATTTACGGACGTCCAAGCTAGTAGAAAATTTCTCGTATTTTTGTAGAGATATCAACGTTATGTTTAATATATGAATGGACTATTGAAAATAACTCCTATCTTTCAATGATAATCTAACTAAATTTATAAAAACAAGAAAGCCTCTAACCAAGTAACTTGGTTAGAGGCTTTTCTTGTTTTATGGAGAATTACATTCTCTTATTGCATCATCTTTTCAATTTCCTCAAATTCCGGACCCATATCCAAGTTGTAGTATACTCTATACAAACCATTCAACCACAAATCCTTCTGATCAGGTTTCAATTCTCTTGCTTTTTCGTAGTTAGGTTTTGCCTTTTCATAAAAAGCTTTTAGAGTATTTTGATCTTCTTTGTATTTAGGATCATTTACGTCAGCGGTAGCTTTTTCAGAGAAATCTTGTGCTTGCAGACAGTAAATCAACCCAAGGTTAGAATAAGCTTCAGCATAGTTAGGATCTACTTCTGTTGTTTTCTTGTAGAATTCAATAGCTTTATCGTAGTCCTTCATGTTATGATAGAGATATCCCTTTACGTACAGATAGAATGTGTTATTGGGGTCTTTAGCTAACATATCATCAGCAAACTGCATTGCTTCATCGTACTTGTTGTTGTTGCTGTAATAATCAATCAAGTGGCCGAAGAAGAATGGATGATCAGGATACTTTTGAATACCCTCTTTTAAAGAAGCAATCCATTTTGCTGTGTCGCCTTCTTCTTTTAATGCTGTAGATACGAATTCCATGGCATATTTCCCTACTTCTTTATCGTCCTTTGCGTATGGAGCATACTTCAATACACTAGGATAATCTTCCATTTTAGCAGCAGCTAAGCTAGCATAGTAAGCAACCTGCGGTAATACAGTATCTGTTTGCAATAAGTTTTCTTTCTCAAACATTGGATTTGTAGCTATATCAATATAAGTTGCAAAGAATTCTAATGCTTTCTTATTATCTTCTTTTGCAGCGTCGCCATCTTTTTGTGACGCATTATTGAAGAGCTGGATACCACCATTAATCAGATTGCCACGTTCTGCAAGGATGGCAGCAGCATTAGCTTTTCTGAATTTGTTTTTGATTTTTCCCTTTTCATCGGGAATTTGTGCCAGTTCATCGCATTTGAAGTAGTACTTACACATGTTCAATGCGCTATTATATACTTGAAGAGTGTCATAAGGTTTTCTCAAGTAGGCATTTTCCATTTCTTTCTCACTTCTTTTCTTTTGAATAAGACCTGCTACGTCCCATGCTTCCGGTTTATCCTTCGTCTCGGGATTAGTCAAAGCTTGATTGATCAGCTGCTCTGCTTTGGCAAAGTCGGGTTTTGTCTCATTGGCAATGCTTTTGGCCTCTTTTATATTCTTTTCTTGGGCAAAAGTAAAGCCGGCGGCGAGCAATAAAACCACTGAAAATAGTACTCTTTTCATGATTGTAGAAAATTTTAAATTAATATTATTTTGTCTATTCTTCATTATTTACTTCATTTTGAGGATTTTCCAAAATGTTCTCATCTCCTTCTTCCGGAAGTTCTTCTTCGATTTCAGAGGTCACCTTACATACAGAACCGATTTCATCGTTTCGTTTTTCAAGATTAATCAGACGGACACCCTGCGTAGCACGGCCCATTATACGAACATCAGCTACTTTCAGACGGATGGTGATACCGGATTTATTGATAATCATCAAGTCGTTTTCATCTGTAACAGATTTGATTGTTACCAGTTTACCTGTTTTATCGGTGATATTCATTGTTTTTACACCCTTACCACCACGGTTGGTCTTACGATAATCTTCAATATCGGAGCGCTTGCCATATCCTTGCTCAGATACAACCATAATTGTTTCTGTTTCAAGGTCTTTGATGCAAATCATGCCAACAACTTCGTCTTGACCATCTTCATCCAATGTCATGCCACGTACACCGGTAGCGGTACGCCCCATAACGCGTACAACACTTTCGTGGAAACGGATAGCACGACCATTGCGGTTGGCGATGATGATTTCGTTATCTCCATCCGTCATGCGTACTTCGATAACGCGATCGTCTTCGCGAATTGTAATGGCATTGACACCATTTTGGCGAGGACGTGAATACTGTTCGAGCAGTGTTTTCTTGATGACACCGTTCTTGGTACAGAATAGCACATAATGGTTATTAATGAAGTCCTGATCACTCAGGCTCTTTACGCGCAAATAGGCATTTACTGCATCGTCGGAGTCAATGTTCAGCAAGTTCTGGATGGCACGTCCCTTGGAATTCTTCGTTCCTTCGGGAATCTCGTATACTTTCAACCAGTAGCACTTACCTTTTTGCGTAAAGAACATCATGGTATTGTGCATGGTTGCAGGATAGATATGCTCTACAAAGTCTTCATCGCGGGTTTCAGTTCCCTTGGAGCCTACCCCACCACGGTTCTGCGCACGGAATTCGCTCAACGGGGTGCGTTTGATATATCCCATGTGTGAGATGGTGATAATCATTTCATCATCGGCGTAGAAGTCCTCAGGATTGAATTCTTCTGATGAATAAACGATTTCCGAACGACGTTCGTCTCCGTATTTGTCTTTAACTTCAATTAATTCATCCTTGATAACCTTGCGGCAAAGTTCGTCGTTGACAAGGATTTCTTCCAAATAGGCTATTTGCTTTTGGATTTCTTCATATTCAGCGTGAAGTTGATCCTGCATCAGGCCGGTGAGTTGGCGCAGACGCATTTCAACGATGGCACGTGCCTGAATTTCACTCAGTTGGAAACGTTCCATCAAGCCGCTGATTGCATCATTCGGCGTTTTGGCAGCACGAATAATTTTGATTACTTCATCGATATTGTCGGATGCGATAATCAAGCCTTCCAGGATATGTGCACGCTCTTTAGCTTTGCGCAAATCATACTGCGTGCGGCGAATTACCACATCGTGGCGGTGCTCAACGAAGTATTTAATCAAGTCTCTTAAGTTCAACAGACGGGGACGGCCATGAACCAATGCCACGTTGTTTACACCAAAAGATGTCTGCAACATTGTCATCTTATAGAGCTTGTTCAGCACGACACTGGCATTGGCATCGCGCTTTATGTCGATGACGATGCGCATACCTTCGCGGTCGGACTCATCATTAGCATTGGCAATACCTTCTATTCTTTTTTCATTGGCCAAGTCGGCAATGTTCTTGATCAATTCTGCCTTGTTGACGCCATAAGGAATTTCCGTAACGACAATCTTATCATGTGTTGAGCCAGTTTCTATTTCGGCTCTGGCACGCATGATTACGCGTCCACGCCCTGTGAGATAGGCCTCGCGTACGCCACTCATACCATATATATAGCCTCCTGTCGGGAAGTCGGGAGCTTTGACGTATGTCATCAACTCTTCTATATCAATGTCGTTGTTGTCAAGATAGGCAGCGCAGGCGTCGATAACTTCCGATAGATTGTGCGTCGGCATATTGGTTGCCATACCTACTGCGATACCGGATGCACCATTTACCAAGAGATTTGGAATGCGAGTTGGCATAACGGTAGGCTCATCCAAAGAGTCGTCGAAGTTCTTTTGCATGTCGACGGTCTCTTTGTCGAGGTCTGTCATAGTGTCTTCGCCAATCTTTCGTAAGCGGCACTCGGTGTATCGCATGGCGGCTGCGCTATCGCCGTCCACGGAACCGTAGTTTCCTTGTCCGTCTACCAGCATATAACGCATAGCCCAAGGTTGAGCCATACGGACAAGGGCACCATAAACTGAAGAGTCTCCATGAGGATGGTATTTACCTAATACTTCACCTACGACTCTGGCTGATTTTTTATAAGGTTTGTCTGATGTATTTCCCAATCCCATCATTCCGAAAAGAATTCTTCGGTGAACGGGTTTAAAACCATCTCTAACATCCGGAAGGGCACGTGAAACAATGACCGACATAGAGTAGTCAATGTACGATGACTTCATTTCCTCCTCGATGTTAATCTTTATAATTCTGTCTTGTTCAAGCATTTAAAAAGATTATTAATTATACATTTGCGGGTTCATAAAAAACCACGCTAAAGTACTGCTTTTTTACGATATACAAAAGTTTTCCTTCATAAACTTTGTTGTGAGTGTGGCAAATTAGTCGTTGCCAATATCATCAAAGTACTATAATTCATCAACTGACATTATATAAGGTATAGGTTCGACAAGCAGGCAGTTGCTGTGAATAAAGAGAGAATGATAATATGCTAATTGTTTTCACCCAAAAGCGGCAATGTTTTGGGGTAAAAGCGGCAATGTTTTGCATCAAAAGCGGCAATGTTTTTTGTCTCTCAGTCGGATAAAAAACACAAAATGGCAGAATGGTATCTGTTATAAGAATGCTTAGTGATTTATGGCACGAGATTTGTACATTACTTAAAACAGTTAAATTTGATACGCTGAATTAATAAATGCGTATCTTTGTCGTGAATAACCTTTTTAATTGAGGAGAATAAAAGAGTATGAATAATCAATTTTCACAAAGAGTTTCTGACATCATTACTTATAGCAAGGAAGAAGCTAATCGACTGAGAAATAGATATATCGGTCCAGAGCATCTCCTACTCGGCATGTTGCGTGACGGCGGAGGAAAAGCTATTGAGATATTAATGAAACTCGATATAGATTTAAAGCGGGTGAAGAGCCGTCTGGAAAGCTTCTTGAAGGATGCTGAGGACGATACCCTTTTGCCAGATGCAGAAATCCCCCTGTCCCCTATGGCAGCTAAAATACTGAAAATGTGTATGCTGGAAGCGCGTCTTTTAAAGAACGCAACGGCCGACACAGAGCACGTGTTATTGGCTATCCTAAAGGATGGAGATAACCTGGCTGCTACTGTTTTGGAAGAAAATCAAGTAGACTACCAGTCTGTATTTGAACAACTTTCGATGAAATCGACCAATCCGAACGCAGGAATGGGATTTACGGAAGATGATGAAGAGGACGAAGAAGAAATGAATATGTCCCGTTCATCACGTAGCAGTAATGGCCCATCATCATCTGCACAGACTGCATCCAAGAAGCCTTCTAACGATACTCCCGTGCTGGACAACTTTGGCACGGACATGACGCGTGCCGCTGAAGAAGGTAAACTGGACCCTGTTGTAGGGCGTGAGCGTGAAATAGAGCGTTTGGCGCAGATTTTGAGCCGTCGTAAAAAGAACAATCCCGTGCTGATTGGTGAGCCGGGGGTCGGAAAATCGGCTATTGTAGAAGGATTGGCATTGCGCATTGTGCAAAAGAAAGTTTCGCGTATCCTCTTTGATAAGCGTGTCGTGATGCTTGATATGGCCTCTGTTGTGGCTGGAACGAAGTACCGCGGACAGTTTGAGGAACGTATCCGTTCTATAATCAACGAGTTGCAGAAAAACCCGAATGTCATCCTTTTCATCGATGAAATCCACACCATTGTGGGTGCAGGAGCCGCAGCCGGCTCTATGGATGCCGCCAATATGCTGAAACCTGCCCTGGCACGTGGAGAGATACAATGTATCGGAGCCACGACCCTGGATGAATATAGAAAGAACATTGAGAAAGATGGTGCCTTGGAGCGCCGTTTCCAAAAGGTAATAGTAGAACCTACCACTGCCGAAGAAACGCTTCAGATATTGAAGAATATCAAGGAAAAGTATGAAGATCACCACAATGTGACCTATACGGACGAAGCTTTGGAGGCATGTGTCAAGTTGTCAGACCGTTATATCACCGACCGCAACTTCCCCGATAAGGCCATTGATGCTTTGGATGAAGCCGGTTCACGTGTGCATCTTACAAATATTAATGTTCCGAAAGAGATTGAAGAGCAAGAAAAGCTGATAGAAGAAGCCCGTACATTGAAGGCCGAAGCGGTGAAATCGCAGAATTTCGAGTTGGCAGCGAGCTATCGCGACCGCGAAAAAGAATATTCTGCCCGCTTGGACGAGATGAAGGCCGAATGGGAAGCTCGCTTGAAGGATGATCGTCAGACGGTAGGTGAAGAAGAAATAGCCAATGTAGTTTCAATGATGTCCGGTGTGCCCGTGCAGCGCATGGCGCAAGCTGAAGGCGTTAAATTGGCAGGCATGAAAGAAGAGTTGCAGGCAAAGGTCATTGCTCAGGATGCTGCTATCGAGAAACTAACAAAAGCCATCTTGCGCAGTCGTGTAGGTTTGAAAGATCCTAACCGTCCTATCGGAACATTCATGTTTCTTGGTCCTACCGGTGTGGGTAAAACGCACTTGGCAAAGCAGTTGGCAAAGTATATGTTCGGTTCTGCCGATGCATTGATACGCATCGACATGAGCGAATATATGGAGAAGTACACCGTATCTCGTATGATTGGTGCCGCTCCAGGATATGTGGGTTATGAAGAAGGCGGACAGTTGACAGAAAAGGTACGTCGCAAACCATACTCCATTGTCCTGCTGGACGAGATTGAAAAAGCCCATCCGGATGTATTCAATATCTTGTTGCAAGTGCTGGACGAAGGCCGTTTGACTGACAATTATGGCAGAACCATTGATTTCAAGAATACGGTCATCATCATGACTTCAAATATCGGTACCCGGCAGTTGAAGGAGTTCGGACGTGGCGTGGGCTTTGCGGCTCAGAACCGTACGGACGATAATGAGCATTCCCGTAACGTGATTCAGAAGGCTTTGAACAAGACGTTTGCTCCCGAATTCCTGAATCGTCTCGATGAGATTATAACCTTCGATCAGCTCTCTTTGGATGCAATCACAAAGATTGTGGACATTGAGTTGAAAGGCCTCTATGACCGGGTTGAAGCACTTGGTTATAAGCTGGCTGTGGACGAAGATGCAAAGAAATTCCTTGCAGCGAAAGGATATGATGTGCAGTTTGGTGCACGTCCGTTGAAGCGTGCTATTCAGAACTATGTAGAAGACGGACTTTCCGAGCTGATTATCTCTTCCGGATTGCAATCGGGTGATACTGTAAACATCTCCGTGAATAAGGAAAAAGATGAGTTAAGCATTCAGAAAGCCTAACTCTCCCTCTTATAGAAACCGTCAAAATGTCAGTCCTTCGGGGCTGGCATTTTTTTTGTTTTCCCTTTGCCGTAACATTAAAAATATAAACCTAATAATATAAATGTAGTATGCAAAAAGGAAATATTGGGGTAACTACCGAGAACATCTTCCCCGTTATCAAAAAGTTTTTGTACAGTGATCATGAGATTTTTCTTCGCGAGTTGGTATCTAATGCCGTTGACGCCACACAGAAGTTGAAGACACTATCGTCTATCGGCGAATTCAAAGGTGAAACGGGCGATTTGACTGTACATGTTTCGTTGGGAAAAGATACGATTACCGTATCTGACCATGGTATTGGTCTGACTGCGGAGGAAATCGACAAATACATCAATCAGATTGCATTCTCCGGTGCCAATGACTTCCTGGAAAAGTATAAGAATGATGCCAATGCCATCATCGGACACTTCGGACTTGGTTTCTATTCCGCCTTTATGGTGGCCAAGAAGGTAGAGATCATCACTAAATCCTATCAGGAAGGTGCCCAAGCAGTGAAATGGACTTGCGATGGAAGCCCTGAGTTTACCATCGAAAATGTAGAAAAGGCGGACCGTGGTACAGACATCGTTCTTTATATAGACGACGATTGCAAAGAATTCCTCGAAGAAGCACGCATCTCCTCCCTATTGAAGAAGTATTGCAGCTTCCTTCCTATCCCCGTAGCATTCGGCAAGAAGAAAGAATGGAAAGACGGGAAGCAGGTAGAAACTGCCGAAGACAACATAATCAACGACTCCAATCCGCTGTGGACATTGAAACCCAGCGAGTTGAAGGACGAAGATTATAAGAAATTCTATCGCGACCTTTACCCGATGTCCGACGAACCGTTGTTCTGGATTCATCTGAACGTAGATTATCCGTTCCACCTCACCGGTATCCTGTACTTCCCGAAGGTGAAGAGTAATATCGAACTGAACAAGAACAAGATACAACTTTATTGCAATCAGGTATATGTGACGGATTCAGTGGAGGGTATCGTTCCCGACTTCTTGACTCTGCTGCATGGCGTGCTCGATTCACCGGATATTCCGTTGAACGTATCCCGTTCTTACTTGCAGAGCGATGCCAATGTGAAGAAGATTTCTACGTATATCACGAAGAAAGTGTCTGACCGTCTGCAATCTATCTTCAAGAATGATCGCAAGCAGTTCGAAGAAAAGTGGAATGACCTGAAAATATTTATCAATTACGGAATGCTTACTCAAGAAGATTTCTATGATAGAGCTAAAGATTTTGCCCTTTTCACCGATACAGACAGCAAGTACTATACCTTCGAAGAGTACAAGACGTTGATTAAAGATAATCAGACAGATAAGGACGGAAGTCTGATATATCTGTATGCTAATAATAAAGATGAGCAATTCAGCTACATCGAAGCTGCCAAGAATAAAGGCTACAATGTATTGCTGATGGATGGTCAGCTGGATATTGCAGTAGTGAGCATGCTGGAGCAGAAGTTCGAGAAAGTCCGCTTCACTCGTGTTGATAGCGATGTGATTGACAATCTGATTGTTAAGGAAGATAAGAAAGGCGAATCATTGGAGTCCGACAAGCAAGAAGTGTTGTCTGCCGTATTCAGAAGCCAACTGCCAAAACTGAATAAGACAGAGTTCAACATTATGGCACAAGCCTTGGGCGAGACTGCTTCTCCGGTCATGATTACCCAAAGCGAATACATGCGCCGTATGAAGGAGATGGCCAATATCCAGGCGGGAATGAGTTTCTACGGTGAAATGCCTGATATGTTTAACCTGGTTTTGAACTCAGACCACAAACTGGTGAAAGAAGTTCTGGCTGATGAAGATAAAGAATGTGCAGCCACTGTTGCTCCGGTTCAAAAGGAAATGGAAGACGTTGACAAGCGCCGCAACGACTTGAAGAAGGCGCAGGAAGGTAAAAAGGATGAGGAGATTCCTACAGCCGAAAAGGATGAACTAAGTGAGCTCGATAAGAAGTGGGATGAACTGAAATCGCAGAAAGAAGGTATCTTCGCTGATTATGCAGCGAAAAATAAGGTCGTTCGTCAGTTGATAGACTTGGCATTGCTGCAAAATGGAATGCTGAAAGGTGAAGCGTTGAACAACTTTGTCAAGAGAAGCATTGATCTGATCAAGTAAGCCCCTTTAAATTTGCACATAACAGATGCAAGGGTATTGTGACTCGTATGAGTTGCAGTACCCTTTTTTTGTTTCCGCAGTTGCGTTTTTTTCCGTTGAATACGAAGTTATTGGAAACTATTGCCTATATTTGGGCATTGAACGTTTAACACATACTTTACTCGGAATATCGTAGCCATGAAAAGGTTTTTGCTGCTTTTATCGTTTCTTCTATGCTTCTTACCATTTCTGCAAGCTCAGAAAGTGGGACTTGTGCTAAGTGGCGGTGGTGCAAAAGGTATGACGCACATTGGTATTATCCGGGCATTGGAGGAAAATAATATCCCGATTGACTATATTACCGGCACATCTATGGGAGCCATCATCGGTTCTCTCTATGCCATGGGCTACTCTCCGGATGATATGGAGGCGTTATTGCGTTCGCCCGACTTCAAACGCTGGTATTCCGGCAAAGTGGAGCCTGAATATGAGTACTATTTCAAGAAAAACCGCCCTTCACCGGAGTTTTTCAACATCCGTTTTGCTTTTAAGGATTCGCTGCATATAAAGCCACAGATACTTCCTACCAGCATGGTCAACCCGATACAGATGAATTTGGTATTTGTGGAGTTGTTTGCACGGGCTACAGCTACGTGCGACGGCGATTTCGATAAATTGTTCGTTCCTTTCCGCTGTGTTGCTTCCGATGTGTACAATAAAAGGCCGCTGATCTTAAAGGAGGGCGATTTGGGCGATGCTGTACGTGCTTCCATGAGTTTCCCGTTTGTGTTCAAACCGATTGAGATAGACAGTGTACTTGCCTATGACGGAGGTATTTACAATAACTTTCCCACAGATGTGATGCGGGAGGACTTTCATCCGGAGGTCATTATTGGTAGCGTAGTTGCCGCCAACCCCAGCAAGCCCAAGGAGAATGACTTGATGAGCCAGTTGGAGAATATGATTATGCAAAAGACTGATTACTCCATCCCGGATTCATTGGGCATCGTGATGAACTTTAAATATGATGACGTTAACTTGCTGGACTTTGACCGCCTGCAAGAGTTGCACGACATTGGTTATTACCGTACTATCAGTATGATGGATTCCATAAAAAGCCGTATTCATCGGAGGGTAAATGCTGATAATGTGCGTTTAAGGCGTTTGGTTTTTCGGAGTAACCTGCCTCAATTCCGTTTTCGGGATATCCACATAGACGGAGCCAATGCCCAGCAGCAGGCCTACATAAAGAAAGAATTTCATGATGAAGATTATGAAGTCTTTACTTATGAGGACTTGAAACGTGGCTACTTCCGCTTGCTGGCAGATAACATGATATCGGAAATAGTTCCTCATGCCGTTTATGACTCTGAATCCGACCTATACGAGTTGCATCTGAAGGTCAAGATGGAGGATAACCTTTCGGTGCGCTTAGGAGGAAGTGTTTCTACTACCAGTTCCAATCAGATATACCTGGGACTGGGATATCAAAACTTGAATTACTACTCCAAGGAGTTTACTTTTGACGGTCAATTGGGCAAAATCTATAATAATGCCCAGTTAATGGCAAGGTTCGATTTGCCTACCCATATCCCGACATCTTATCGCTTTATAGCTTCTATCAGTACATTTGATTACTATAAGAAAGACAAACTGTTTTCCAGAAACGACAAACCGTCGTTCAATTCAAAAGACGAACGTTTCGTGAAGTTTATGGTTGCCCTGCCTTTCCTGGCTAACAAACGGGCTGAGTTTAGTATGGGATATGGTACATTGGAAGACAACTACTTTCAGTCCAACATTATAGATTTTGATAAAGACCGCTCCGATAAAAGCTCTTACCGATTGTTTGGAGGTTCTATCGGCTTCTATGGAAGTACCTTAAACGCACGCCAATATGCTACCAAGGGTTATTTAGAGAAACTGATTGCCCAGATATTCTCGGGAAAAGAAAGATTCAACCCGGGAAATCCGCAGGAAAAGAGTTCTACAAAAGAGCGCCAGTCATGGTTGCAGATTTCTTATATGAAAGAAGCTTACCATACCATGAGTCCTCATTTTACATTGGGATGGATGGCAGAAACTCTGTATTCATCGAAGAATTTCTCCGAAAACTATACGGCCACAATGATGCAGGCAGGAGAATTCTCGCCGACCCCACATAGTAAACTGATGTATAATGAAGCTTTTCGTGCCAATCAGTATATGGCGGCCGGTATTAAGCCTATTTATGTCTTTAATGATATGTTCCAGTTCCGTACTGAATTTTATGGTTTCATGCCGATTTTTCCGATAGAAAGGAACGAATTGAATAAAGCATATTACGGAAAAGCCTTTTCTCACTTTGAATATATGGGAGAAGTTTCTGTAATTTGCCAATTACCTTTTGGTGCCATATCAGCTTATGTAAATCATTATAGCTCACCGAAAAGGGAGTGGAATGTGGGGTTAAGTATCGGTTGGCAACTGTTTAACTACCGCTTTGTGGAATAGAATTTATTCAAAAAAAGTTTGTGTATCGCTTGCTAATTCAGAAAAAGTGCGTATCTTTGCACCCGTTAAACAAAGAGGCCGCGTAGCTCAACTGAATAGAGTAGCTGACTACGGATCAGCCGGTTACAGGT
>JAUUPT010000007.1 GCA_030843315.1 Bacteroidaceae bacterium
TTGAGGATATGCTGCACCAATGAATAGTTGCTTGCATTGTCCTCGGCAACCAGGATATTCAGAACCTTTCCCTGGGTTGCGGCCAGAATAGGGTTCTGTCCGGGAGTGGGGGAGGCGGGTGATTCGTTATTATCTTGCGCACTGATTTCACATGGTACCGTTGCCCAGAAGGTGGAACCGACGTCGGGAGTGGACGTAAAGCCTACCTCTCCACCGGCAGCTTCGATGATGGCCCGCGAAATGGCGAGTCCGAGTCCTGTGCCTTGTGCAAACTCGTTGAGCTTTTGGAAACGGCCGAATACCCTGCCCTGCAATTCCATAGGGATGCCGGTGCCGGTATCTTTCACATAGAACCGGATGGACTTCTGTCCGATGGAATATCCCATCTTGATATGTCCGGACCGTGTATGCTTCACTGCATTGGTGAGGAAGTTGGTCCATACTTGTTTAAGGCGGTTCCTGTCCAGGTAGATCCAGCAGTTCTGGCTGGGGTTGTCTATGATGAATTCAATGTCCGGGCTGGTGATTTTCGGCTGGATCATTGCATAGAGTTCGTTGCATACTTTGGAGAGATTGAATATTTCCCTCTTCCGTTCAAGGATGCCCGATTCTATCTTGGATAAGTCGAGGATATCGTTTATCAGGTTCAGCAACATTTCGTTGTTCGCCTGGATAATATCCATATATTCTTCTTTCTCGCTTTGGTCATCACAATTCACCATCAGTTCCGAGAAGCCGACAATGGCATTCAACGGAGTACGTATCTCGTGGCTCATGTTGGCAAGGAAAGCCGACTTGAGGCGATCGGAAAGCTCTGCCTTTTCTTTTAGCTCCTTCAGCTCCTGAGCCATCTTCTCCCATTTGGTGTTATTGAATTTGATGCCTGTATAGCGTATCACGCGTCCTTGTTTGTTCCTTTCTACAGGAATGCCGGTCACTATCATACTTTGCCAATCATCGTGCCATTTGGTTTTGGAGTGGTATTGAAAATTAAGTTCTTCATCTACTCCGCGAAGCATATGATCCAGCTTTTCGCGCAAGATTGGGACGTCGCCGGGACGTGTTATCTTCAGATACTCCTCGGGAGTAACAGGCTTTTCGGCATTGAAGTCATTTATCGGGTCATTGAACGATCTGAACAGGCTGCTCTTGGCATCGAAGTCCCAATAGGATATTCCGGCAGTTTTAAAAGTCAGCTCCATTTTGTAGTTCCTCTCCTTGAGTTCCGTATTTAACTGGTGGAGTTTGGAAATGTTCTGTCTGAAGCCGGTGAAACGTATGATGCTGCCGTTCTCATCCCGTTCGAAGGGGACACCTATGATGTTGCAATATTGCCACGTTTCGTCGTATTTGGTTTGCATACGGCAGGTGAAGTCAATCGTCCGGTCTTCTCCCATCAGCATGGCTTGTACGGCGTCGTAGGAGTAGGAGCGGTCTTCGGGATGTATGACGTCTATATACTTCTCGAACGGCAACGCCTGATCGCTGGCATAATCATTGATGGGGTCGTGGTATGACCTGAACTTCTGGGTGCGCACATCAAAGTCCCAATGAATGATGTTGCTCACTTGCATGGCCAGTTCACGTTGGGCGAGCAGAGCCTGTGTCTTCTTTGCCATTTGGTACTTCTCCGTCACATCCATTTGAGTCCCGATAATCAGCAACTTCCCGAAATGTTCGGATGAAAGCCGCATTCTGCTTTCATAGTAGTGGTATTGCTCCTCTTCTTTGTTGTAGAAGCGAAGTGTAATCTGTCCTTGTTGTACTTCCTTGTTTATCAGTTGCGAGAACAAGTTCATTAACTGAGTCTCATCTTGTGGATGCAATATCTTTTGCACTTCTTCCAACGACATGGTGTCTTTTACAATCGCGTCTCCATAGAGCGGATTGAATTCCTTCTTTCGTATATCGTATACCCATGAAGCCATATTGGCAGCCTGCATAGCCATTTCCAGATTTTTCTTGTCTTCTTCGGTATGGTATTCGGCTTCTTTTTCGTCCGTAACGTCGTTCGTCATCAGGATATGTCCGATGATAGCTCCTGCTTTGTCATTGACAGGAACTATGTGGACTTTATATATAATAGTGTCTTTGTGTTGAGTAGTAAAGTATGCGTTGTCCTTTATCCGGTCAAAGTCATATTCAAATTCCAGATTGATATCTTCTCCCGATTGAATTTTGACTCTGAGTTCATCGTCTACATAAGGGCTGTTGAAAAGGTTGACTGTACCTATTACTGTGTTGCGGTCTTCTACGCCATATATTTTCATTGCATAGTTGTTTATACTTCGCAATACTCCTTTGGCGTCATAAATCTCAATCCCTATAGGAAGGCGAGCGTATATACTTTCTGTGAACAGGGTGTGCTCTTGGATAAGTTTGGCTATCTCTTGCTCGCTGGATATCTCTGTATCCGGTTGAGGCGTTGCTTTTGTTGGTCTCATCGTTTGCTCATTTATAGGGGCATATAATGCTTTGTTGTTTTCTGCTTAGGCTTTGCCGGAGAATATATTTTCACAAAAGTATGGATAAAAAGTGATAATGGGAAATTTGAAACAGTAAATATGAATTATTTGCATTTGATTTTTTATTATTTTACTAATATTGACGGATAAAACTGCATTTCGAACAAATAGCAGCTCATGCCGGGAGCGCATAATTTCGGGGTACTTTAATTGCATTGCGCCCAAATTGCACTATCTTTGCAGACAAATATGTCTTTGGACTTACATTATTAATATATACAGTTTAAATTTTATGGCAACAGTAGACGATAAGAAAATTATCTTTTCTATGGTGGGGTTGAACAAGACCATCCAGCAGAATAACAAGCAGATATTGAAGAATATCTACCTCTCGTTCTTCTACGGGGCGAAAATCGGTATCATCGGTTTGAATGGTTCGGGTAAGTCAACCTTGCTGAAGATTATCGCCGGGTTGGATAAATCCTATCAGGGCGAAGTGGTGTTCTCACCGGGATATTCAGTGGGATATCTGGCTCAGGAACCGTACCTTGACCCCACAAAGACAGTAAAAGAAATCGTGATGGAAGGCGTGCAGCCTATTGTGGATGCACTGACGGAATACGAAGAAATCAATCAGAAGTTCGGCTTGCCCGAGTACTACGAAGACCAGGACAAGATGGATAAACTCTTCTCCCGCCAGGCCGAGTTACAGGATATTATCGATGCTACCGATGCCTGGAACCTCGATAGCAAACTGGAACGTGCTATGGATGCCCTCCGCTGTCCGCCCGAAGACCAATCGGTGGAACATCTTTCCGGTGGTGAACGCCGTCGTGTAGCCCTCTGCCGACTGTTGTTGCAGAAGCCCGATGTGCTGTTGCTCGATGAACCTACCAACCACCTCGATGCCGAGTCCATCGACTGGCTGGAGCAACACTTGCAGCAATACGAAGGTACGGTAATTGCCGTGACGCACGACCGTTACTTCCTCGACCATGTAGCCGGCTGGATTCTTGAACTGGACCGTGGCGAAGGTATCCCCTGGAAAGGCAACTATTCCAGTTGGCTGGAGCAGAAAACCAAACGTATGGAGATGGAAGAAAAGACTGCCAGCAAACGCCGCAAGACGTTGGAACGCGAGTTGGACTGGGTGCGTATGGCGCCTAAGGCTCGTCAGGCAAAGGGTAAAGCCCGTCTGAACTCCTATGACAAGTTGCTGAACGAAGACGTGAAGGAGAAGGAAGAAAGGTTGGAAATCTTCATCCCCAACGGTCCTCGCCTGGGCAACAAGGTTATTGAAGCCAAGCACGTGGCAAAGGCGTTTGGAGACAAATTGCTGTTCGACGATCTCAACTTTATGCTTCCGCCTAACGGTATTGTAGGTATCATCGGTCCCAACGGTGCCGGTAAAACGACTCTTTTCCGCCTTATTATGGGCCTGGAAACAGTAGATAAAGGTGAGTTTGAAGTAGGAGAAACCGTAAAAGTGGCCTATGTAGACCAGCAGCATAAGGATATCGACCCCAATAAGAGTGTCTATCAGGTTATCTCCGGTGGCAACGAGCTTATCCGCATGGGTGGACGGGACATCAATGCCCGTGCTTACCTGTCACGTTTCAACTTCTCGGGTGGCGACCAGGAAAAACTCTGCGGTGTACTTTCCGGTGGTGAGCGCAACCGTCTGCACCTGGCTCTCTGCCTGAAGGAAGAAGGCAACGTATTGCTTCTCGATGAGCCTACCAACGACATCGACGTAAATACGCTCCGTGCTCTCGAGGAAGGTTTGGAAGATTTTGCCGGATGCGCTGTCGTTATCAGTCACGACCGCTGGTTCCTCGATCGTATTTGTACCCATATTCTGGCTTTCGAAGGCGATTCCAATGTGTTTTTCTTTGAAGGCTCTTATTCGGAGTATGAAGAAAATAAACAGAAGCGTTTAGGTAAAGAAGAACCTACTCGAGTGCGTTATAGAAAGCTTATAAATGATTGATTTAGGCGATAAATAGAAAGTCTATCCTTTTACATTCTGATAAAGTGTAAGCTCCGTAGAAAGTACGGAGCTTTTTTTGTTTAAAAACATATCAAAGAGTCTTTATTACTTTGAAAAATTGTAGCATTAGTGTAACATTTATATGATTTATATTGCTTATATTTGCAACTTAATGCACAAATTAATATTTAATTAACACTATCTATTAACAAAAAACAGATTTATGAGAAAACATCTAATTCATTTCCTGTTGGCTGCTGTGTTGTCGGTATTCAGTGCTGCTACATTTGCTCAGACTACAGTGAGAGGTCAGCTTGTTGATTCAGAGACAGGCGAACCGTTAGTGGGTGCTGCTGTAATGGTAGAAGGTACTTCACAAGGATCGGTGACCGATATTGATGGTTATTTCAAACAAGATGTTGCTTCAAACGGCACATTGTTGTTTAAGTATGTAGGGTACAAAGATCAAAAGAAAAAGATTACACACAAAGGCGCTTCAGTGGATTTGGGTGTTATCATGATGCAGCCCGATGCAGTTGCTTTGGGTGATGTGGTGATAACCTCGCAAGCTATTGCCCGCAAAACTCCGGTTGCATTGTCTACTATCGCTCCTGCGTATATTGAAGAGCGTATCGGTACCGGCGATTTCCCTCAGATATTGAAATCAACTCCGGGTGTATACGTTAGCCGTGATGGAGGTGGATATGGTGATTCTAAGGTTAATATCCGCGGCTTTAAGTCAGAGAATGTGGCTGTACTGGTGAACGGTGCTCCTATGAATGATATGGAGTGGGGTGGCGTTTACTGGAGCAACTGGGCCGGATTGACGGATGTTGCCAGCAGTGTACAGTCCCAACGTGGTTTGGGTGCTTCTAAAGTATCTACTCCTTCAGTCGGTGGTTCTATTAATATCGTAACGAAGACTACGGATGCCAAGAGAGGCGGTTTTGCAAGCTATGGTATCGGTCAAGACGGATATAATAAGGTATTGTTTAGCGTTTCTTCCGGTCTGACTAAAGATGGTTGGGCTTTCACCTTGATGGGAGGAAAGACTTGGGGAGATGGCTATATACAAGGAACTGAGTTTGAAGGTTACAACTACTTTGCCAGCATCGCCAAGCGTTTGGGCGATAATCACCAAATCTCATTCACTGCTTTCGGTGCTCCGCAATGGCACAATCAGCGTAGTAGCTACGATGGTTTGACTATCAAAGGCTGGCAGGAAGTGCAAAAATACATGGAACCGGGTGAACAATACCGCTATAATCCTACTTACGGTTTCGGCAAGAACGGCGAGCGCAAGACTTCTGCCCGCAACAAGTATCATAAGCCTCAGTTGCAGTTGAACCACTCCTGGCAAATTAATAATACTTCTTCTTTAAACAGTATGATTTATATGTCTATCGGTGATGGTTATGGGTATAGTGGTCAGGGAACATCGGCTTACTCCAGTATGTGGTACGGATGTTCTGACGGTATACTCAATACAACTTTCCGTAATGCCGACGGTACGTTTGGTTACGACCAGATTCAGGAAATGAACGAACAGAGCGCTACCGGTTCGCAGATGGTGATGTCTGTATCGAAGAATCTGCACAAGTGGTACGGCTTGCTGTCCACTTATACTAAGGAACTTAATGACCAAATTAATTTCTATGCAGGTATTGATGCACGCTATTACATTGGTACACATACCAACGAGATTATCGACCTCTACAATGGTGATTACTACATCGACCGCTATCGTAAAAACGTAAGTGTGAAGAACAATGCTGCTGCTGGAACAGATGTATTTAATAATCAGAAACTCTCCGTAGGTGATGTGGTTTATCGTGATTACGACGGTCATGTATTGCAAGGCGGTGTATTCGGTCAGGCAGAGTATGACAATGATAAGCTGACGGCATTCGTTTCCGGTTCTATCAGTGAGACGAGCCAATGGCGTTACGACCGCTTCTATTATGACAAGGAACATGCCGAATCTGATAAGGTGAACAAGCTTGGTTTCACTGTTAAGGGTGGTGCAAACTACAATCTGAACGAGAACCACAATGTATTTGCTAACATCGGTTATATCAGCCGTGCTCCTTTCTTCTCGGGTGGTGCATTCCTTTCTTCTACAGTAAGTAATGCTGTAAATAAGGATGCTGTCAACGAAAAGATTTTCAGTTTTGAAGTAGGTTACGGTTACCGTTCACGCGTCTTCACTGCCAATCTGAATGTTTATCATACAGAATGGAAGGACAAGACAATGGCTCGTTCTTACGACTATACAGACAAAGATGGTAATCCTGATCGTGCCATGGTCAATATGCAAGGTGTGAACTCTATCCATGAAGGTATTGAACTGGATATGGTCTACAAACCGGCAAACTGGGTGAATTTTACAGGTATGTTCTCTATCGGTAACTGGCGTTGGACAAATAATCCGATGGGTTACTTCTATAACTCGGGGGGGCAACCTATGGCTGATGCTAAAGGAACTATTGCTTCGGGAATCGGTGCTGAAGACCATGCAAGCATGATCATCAAGCAGAAGGATGTAATGGAAGGTGGCTCGGCACAGACCACAGCCGCTTTGGGCGTCAATGTATTCCCGATGAAAGGCTTACGTCTGAGTCTGGATTGGAACTTCTTTGGACGTAACTATGCCGACTATGCTGTAACAGGCAGTGATATTTCTATCGGTGGTGAAAAGGTTTACGAAACTCCGTGGCGTATTCCTTCTTATTCCACATTCGATCTTGGCGCAAGCTATACCTTCGATATTGCCGGCTTGAAGACAGTGCTTTCAGGAAATGTAGAGAACCTTTTCGACCAGGAATACATCAACTCTGCTTATGATGGCGGTGGACACGACTGGGAGAGCGCTTATCGCGTGTTCTACGGCTTTGGTCGTCAGATGTCTTTGAGACTTAAAGTTAATTTCTAAATTCAGGAGAAGATGACAATTATGAAAAAGAATATAATAGTATCTATGCTGATGGCAACAGCATTGCTGTCGGGATGCGACTACAATGACAAGTACTTCGACGGGCTTCAAGATGGTGATGTGCCTTTGGATGTGAAGAAGCTGGACTACACCTTGACTGCTGATGATTATGCGGCTATTTCTACCAATAAGACCAATGAATCTTTGGCTGGCGAGGAGAATAAAGCTGCATTAGCAGCATTGAAGACCAATATGTATTTCTCTGGTGCCATTACTGCTGACAAGTATTTGCCGGCATTCCTGGCAGCACAATGGTATACGGCTGATGACGGTTCATCTATTAAGGTGACTTACCAGGAAAATGCAGGATTACCTGCATATCTGACTCCGCTGAATGCCGCTACCATTTATAAAATAACCAATGAAGAATATGAAAGCGTTTGGGGAGCTTCTTTCCCATTCTTCTCTCCGGCTGAAACAGCCCAGAAACATGTTCCTGGTATTTTAGCAATGGCTTTGCCTGATGCACAGGAGGGTGATATTGTTTTGGTAGACTATAATCAGTCTGAGAATGAACCTGCTGGTTCTGTGGTTGCTATCAACGAGAATTTTGATAGTTATTGGACGGCAAATACCTACACAGCAGAAATTGAAGGTTGGCATAACGTAATTACTATTGGTACTTACGCTTGGGGTGGCTATATCCGTAACGGAAATGGTTATCTTAATGCAAGTGCATTTAATCACAAGGCTGGTGAATCAGAAGTTTACATGATTACTCCTAAGTTGTCAATCCTTGATGGCATGCATTTATCTTTCGATGCTTGCTATGGAAATTACAGACAGCAAGGCGGACGAGTTTCTGTATTGGTTTCTGAGAATCTGGCAGGATTTACCAAAGAAGATATCGCTGCTGCGAAATGGGATGATATTACATCTGCTGTCAATATCCCTATTCCTACCGGTACTTATGGAGAGTTGGAAAATGTATGTGACTATGATATGTCAGCGTATAAAGGCAAAAAGGTGTATATTGCTTTCCGTTATAACGGTGACAATGATACGGGTGCTACAACTACTGTTCAGCTCGACAATATTGTTGTCAAGTCCGAAGCTACCGGCGGTGGCGAAGACGTTTACGAGGCTACGAACAGTTTGTTCAGTTTCAACGGCACTGCATGGAGCGCTTATACCGATGCTATCTCATTGGCAAAGGCAGACTTCAAGTTGATGGGTAGTAATTACGATAACTTCAGCTCTTCTATGAATGCAGATGACTATCTGCCGAAGTTCCTGGCTTTGAAGTATCCGTTTGCTCAAGAAGGTGATGTTAAGGCTGTTGCTTATAAGTATTTCGCTTCTTCCGTAACTAGTGTCCGGGCAGATGAATACATTTACACTGCGGGTGCATGGGTTAAGAATACAGCTATCGAAACAGTTACAAGCCAGTTCGTTCGTTCTGGCGGTAAGTGGAACTTCGACCCGAGCACAGTAATTACTTTGCCGGTTGTGAAGAACGATCCGACTTCTGTCCTTTATTACCAGACTATTACCGACTGGGTAAAAGAGAATCACAGCGAATATGTTACTACATACCTTAACAATGACTATTACTATGGCGGTTCTGCTTATCAGTGCAACTTCGACTTCCGCCCTTCTGCCTGGAAGAGCAACAATCCTGATGCTTATGGCAGTATGAGTGATGAAGAACTGATAAAGTTGATGTGGGAGCGTTTGCCGGAATCCTTCATTCATGCATTAGAGAAACTGAATGCTGAGGCTGCTCCGGTAGCCGGTGTAGATGTTATTTACACTATTAACTTTGGTGTATATGACGGAAATGTTACGCCTACCTGGACTATTCAGTATAAGGTAACTGCACCTGGAAAGTTTGAATACATAGAAGGATCTTTGAAGAAAGTAGAATAGAATTCTGAGTTCCTTTAATTATAGAAGGGGTGGCATCGCAATGACGATGTCACCCCTTTATCATTTTATCTACATCAAATTTGACAAAGAAATAAAACATTCTTATCTTTGTACATATTTTTATTAAGGGAGTGTTCCTTTTAGTATGAAGAGAGTTTTGTCCATAGTGAGTTGTGCATTTATTTTTCTGCTTTATTTCGTATGCTATGCTCCTGTGGCTCATGCGAAAACCTACCGTATTGCATTAATCCATTCTTTTGAACAAGAATATAACACCGGAGAAATATCCCATGAACTTCTGAAGAAAGAGTTGCGTGCCAATGGCTTGCGCAGCGATATCCGCGAATACTTCCTGGATTGTGAACGCTATGATGAGGCTAAAGAAAATGTGCGTATGGGCGACATCTTGGATGACCTGGCCGCTTGGGGAGCCGATTTGATAGCAGTGCTCGATGACCAAGCCACCTATGCCTTGATGGCATGCAAACATCCGCTCGCCCGTGAATATCCCGTCGTGTTCAGTGGAGTGAATTATCCTAATGAACGCCTGTTGCAACAATACCCCAACGTTACCGGTTATGCCGATGTTCCCGACTATCTTCATACGATACGCATGATAGAGCGCATCAGGGGTAAGTCGCGCGTCTGCCTGATGAATGGCTATACCTTCCTCGACAATAAAATATGGGATACTTTGAGCAGACAGTGCCAGGGAGAAGGGTTCGGCTTTGCCTTTGCCTACCATGATGATTATACGGCTGAATATCGCCAAACCTATTGGGATAGGAGCAGCCATTCTATTCTGAAAGGGAAGAGAACGGTGGCGGACATAGACAGTACATCCATTGTGAGGATGATGGGCGATTCGGTTGCCATACATCACGTCATCTTTCTGGGGTGCGGGGCACATTCCGTGTTCCTCTATACCAAGCGGGACTATACTACGACTCATATTGCCACACTGTTCGTCAATCCTACCTTTGGAGTTATCAATGCCGGATTTGGTGTGGAAGACTTCTTCTTGGGCGGATACTTCACTCCGCTCGAATCGCAGATGAAGTACATGGCGGCAGGCATCAAGGAACGTCTTTCAGGACGGATGCCGCAGCAGCAAACCACCTATTGCAAGAAGCAGTACGTGCTGAATTGGCGCGTGTTGCAGCGCTATCATATCCCGCTCGAACAGATTCCCCCGGAGTATACCATTATGTATGTGCCCTTTGTCGAGCGCTATCATTATTTAATTCTCTATGGCTCTATATTGGGAGGTGCTGTCATCTTGTTTCTCCTTATCTTCTTGGCGTATAGTTTCAGGCGCGAACGGCGCCGTAAGCGTGAAGCCTTGCGCAACCTGCGATATGAACACGAAACTTTCAGCCTTGCCACTGAGGGTAATTCTACCTATACCTGGCGGCTCGAGGGCGATGCCATCTTCTGCGACTCACAGTTTTATGATTTGCTGAATCATCCCCACACACTGCTCCGTATAGAAGAGGTGGCGGCATATGTCCATCCTGACGACTATGAGACTTTTATGCTGAATGCGTCGAAGATATCGGAACGTTCCCGCCATAAAGGGCAGTATCGCTGTCGGTTCAATGGCGAATATGAGTGGTGGGAGTTCAGCTATAACACGCTCTACTCTTCGGTCCACGTGCCCGTCATCGCCGGACTGTTGCACAACATCCAGCACCTGAAAGACCGCGAAGCGGAACTGATACAAGCCCGCAAACTGGCCGAGCAAGCCGAACTGAAACAATCTTTCCTCAATAATATGAGCCACGAGATACGGACTCCGCTCAATGCCATCGCCGGATTCTCGAATATGCTGGTCTGCGCTCCCGACCTCTCGGATGAGGAGAAGCAGGAATATGTGGACATTATCAATACCAATACCCAGCTGCTGCTGAACTTGATAGACGATGTACTGGAACTTTCGCGCATAGAGTCGGGGCATCTGTCTTTTAAAATCCAAAGGGAAAGCGTACGCAAGCTACTCAATGATGTATATCAGACTCACAGCGTATTGATTCACCCACCGTTGGCGTTTATCAAAAGTTTCCCCATCGGGGAAGAGGATACTTTTATAAACGTAGACTCCATGCGCCTGATGCAAGTACTTACTAACTTTTTGAATAATGCCAACAAGTTTACCGAGAGCGGTTACATTAAGTTGGGCTACTACTGTTCGTCCGAAAACGGCAAAGAGGTACACCTCTATGTGGAAGATACCGGTGTAGGCATTCCGCAAAGTGAGCAGAAGATGGTGTTTGAGCGCTTTTATAAGCGCAACGAGTTCTCCCAAGGCGTGGGTCTGGGCTTGTCTATCTGTACTCTTATCGTAGAGAAGATGGGGGGACGCATCGAACTGCAATCTGAAAAAGGAGAGGGAAGCTGCTTTACAATCGTATTGCCATCTGTTGAATAAGCGTTTATATTCTGTAAAATTTGTCATCGCTATGTAATCTATTTATATATTAATTTGCTTACCTTTGCCAACGTTTTGAGAAATATAACATTTTAACGAACTAATTTAAAAGGTCTTATGTTAAAGAAAGTCAGAATCATACTGACAGTAATGCTATTATTAGCTGCTGTTGGTGTAAATGCGCAGGTTACTACCGCTTCTATGGCTGGTAAGGTTACGGACGCAAGTAATGAGCCTATTATCGGTGCTACTATTCAAGTGGTGCACGAACCCTCAGGTTCTCGTTACGGTACCGTGACGAACGTTGATGGACGCTATTCCATTCAAGGTATGCGTACCGGTGGCCCTTATAGAGTAACAGTTTCCTATATTGGCTATCAGACAGTAGTTTATAAAGATATCACCCTTCAACTCGGTGAAGTCTATAACTTGAATGTAGAGATGAGCGAGTCTGCGGAATTGCTGAGCGAAGTAGTAGTGACGGGTAACAAAACTAAATTCTCTGCTGAGAAGACAGGAGCTACTACGAATATATCTTCTACACAAATCACTCAGTTGCCTACCGTTAACCGTAGCATCAGCGACATTGCCCGCCTTTCTCCGTATGCCAACGGAATGAGCTTTGCCGGTGGTGACGGACGTTCTACGAACTTCACGATTGACGGTGCCAACTTCAACAACAACTTCGGTCTGTCATCAGCACTGCCCGGTGGTGGTAGTCCTATCTCAATGGATGCTATCGAAGAGGTGCAGGTAGTGGTTGCTCCGTTCGATGTTCGCCAGACGAACTTCATCGGCGGTGGTATCAATGCCATCACCAAGTCGGGTACAAACACTTTCAGAGGTACGGCTTATACTTATTACCGTAACCAGGATATGCGTGGTAACCGCATCAATGGCAACGATTTGGGAGCACGTGCCGATGAATCAAAGACTACTTACGGTTTCACTTTTGGTGGCCCGATCATCAAGAACAAATTGTTCTTCTTTGTAAACTACGAGAAGGAAACAGTCCCCGGAGAGGTTATCAAGTACCGTGCACGCGAAGAAGGCGAAGATGCCAAAGGTATGGTATCACGTACTTTGAAGTCGGATATGGAGAAGGTTTATAACCATCTGAAAGATAAATACGGTTATGATGCAGGTTCTTATACCAGCTTCCCTGCCGATGAAGAGAATACTAAGTTGCTGGCTCGTATCGACTGGAACATCACGGACCGTCATCGTTTGAGCTTACGCTATAACAATACAAAGAATACAGCTTGGAACGAACCTAACGGTAACTCCTCCGATACAGGTTATCGTTTGAACAATACATATCGTGTAGGTCCGCAATCTATGTCGTTTGCCAACAGTATGTACTCTATGGATAATAAAGTACAGTCCTGGGCTGCTGATTTGAACAGCCGCTTTACCGACAAGATCTCCAATCAGTTGCTGTTCACTTACACCGATATTGAAGATATCCGCGGCACCAACTCTTCTCCTTTCCCGTTCATCGATATCATGGCCGGTAAGGATGCAGACGGCAAGCAACTTATGGAACCTTATATGAGTGCCGGTTATGAGTTGTTTACATACAACAACGGTGTGAAGAACAAGATTACAAGTATCGTTGATAACTTTACGTTCTTCACCGGTAACCACAAGATTACTGCCGGTATCAGCTACGAGCACCAGTTTGCCAACAACGCTTATATGCGTAACGGTACAGGATATTATCGCTATAACAGCCTGGAAGACTTCCTGAGCGGTGCCGCTCCCGAATCTTTTGCTTTGACATACGGCTGGAACGGCAATAAGACTCCGAATGCCCAGGTTACATTCAATCAGCTTGGCTTCTATGCACAAGACGAGTGGGATTTGAACAATAAGTTGAAGTTGACTTACGGTATCCGTTTCGATAACCTGATGTTCGATAACAAAGACATTCAGACAAATGATGCTATCTACGAACTGGATTTCGGTGGCAAGCACATCGATACAGGTAAGTGGCCGGATTCAAGAATGCAGATTTCTCCGCGTTTGGGCTTCTCATGGGATGTATTGGGTGACAAATCACTGAAAGTACGTGGTGGTACGGGTGTATTTACCGGTCGTTTGCCGTTGGTGTTCTTCACCAATATGCCTACCAACTCTAATATGGTGCAGAACTCGGTACTGTTCAGAACTAACTATACCGACGGTGTAGCTACAGGTCACGATGCTCGTTTGGATCAGTTGGCAGGTGGCATGATTACCGATATGGATAAAATCATCGAGAAGTTTGGCTTGCCTACTACACTCGAAAAGCATACAGCCAGCAATAAAATCTCCGGCGTAGTCAAAGACTTCAAGATGCCGCAGGTGTGGAAGTCTTCTATCGCAGTGGACTATCAGGTGCCGGTTACTTTCCCGCTGACTGTTACGGGTGAGTTTATGTTTACTAAGAACATCAATGCGGTAACTGTCAATAATATCAATATCAAGGATCCTTCCGAGTGGCAGTATTATACTCAGAACGGGGCAGGCGAGTGGGTGGCTTCGGCAAAAGGTGCACAACGCTTCAATGGTGCTGATGACCGTATAAAATATCCTACTCATACAATTGTAACCGGAACTAACCCTGACGGAACGCCGAAGACACAAACTATTAATGATTATCAGTATCAGCAGGGTACTAACGCTGTTATGCTCGATAATACTTCTAAGGGCTATGGCTATACAGCTAATATTACAGTGAACGCACAACCTGTTGATAACCTGATGTTGATGCTGGCTTATACGCATACCGAATCAAAGGAAATTTCCGGTTTGCCGGGTAGCGACCCTGTATCTACTTGGCAGGGACTGAATACAATAGACGGTCCTAACTTCGGAACAGTGCAACGTTCACAGTATGTAATTCCTGATAAGGTGATTGCTTCTGTAGGATACTACATACCTTTCAAATACAAAGGATTGCTTCGTGGCACGCACGTCAATCTGTTCTACTCAGGCTATTCAACCGGTGGTTACAGCTATTGCTACACCAATGATATGAATGGCGACGGTATCAACAACGACTTGATGTATATTCCGAAGGATGACAGCGAAATCAAGTTTGTATCTGAAGAAGACCGTGTAGCATTCTGGAAATTTGTAGAGCAAGACTCTTACTTGAAGAATCACAAGGGCGAATATGCCGAAGCCTATGCCGCACGGGCACCGTGGGTACACCGTTTCGACTTGCGTCTGCTCGAAGACTTTGAGTTTAAGGTTGGTAAAACAAAACATTGCTTCCAGGTTAGCTTCGACATCATGAATGTTGGTAACTTGATTAACTCCAAATGGGGTATCTCCAAGACTAACAATGTTTCCAATAACAACCGAATCCTGACTTACAACGATAAGGCTACCGAGCAGAATAACAATACTCCTACTTTCTCTATGTACAAGGTTAATGGTGAATATCCTACCAAGACCTATGACACTTACCAGAATTATAGCGAATGCTGGAGAATGCAGGTGGGTATCCGTTACATCTTCAACTAATGATCTGAATAATCTCCACCGCTTGGTGGAAGTATAATAAGCAAGGGCTGTTCCGAAACCTTCGGGGCAGCCCTTGCTGTGCTTAATAGCCGTGTTATGCCTCGTCGGTTGACGACTTTTAAGGCGCTTATTCTTAGAGCATAAGTACTGCAAAGTTGTTGCATGTACTTTGCAGTGCTGCTGCAAAACGGCTGCAGTGTTACTGCAAATGCTTCGCAGCGTCACTGCATAAGCTTTGCAGCGATGCTGCATCATATGTGCAGTGACACTGCAAAAGGTAAGCGGCTGCTGCGAGGTACGTGCTTTCCGATGTCAGGATGCGGGGATGGTGGGGGGATGTCAGGGTTTCGTAAGTTCCACCTCCATAACCACCGGGTTATGGTCGCTGCACAAATCCAGATTGGGAGAATAGTAACTGATACCTTTCAGGCTGGGGGAGTGGAATATGTAGTCGATGCGCAGCATGTGCTTGGCATAGCGGTAGGTGTACATATATCCGTTTCCGGCAGTCCGAAAACCGTCTTTGAGGTTCTTCCTCAAATGGTGATAGGTATAAGAAGAAGGTATCGAGTTGAAGTCACCGCATACCAGCACGGGGTGGGGGCTGGTCTTGACGTAGTGGCTGATGACGTATGTCTGCGTGGCGCGCTTCACAAAGTTTTCGTGCAGAGTGCCTGCGGCATCTTTGGCTACTTGTACTTCGCGGCGGGCATCGTCGGTGGTGGCAAGTTCGCGTTCCCACTTCCTGCGCTTCTGGCTGACACTGGTAGTCTGCAAGTGGTTGTTGAGCAGGCGGACGGTATCCGTGCCCAGCACTATGTCGCACATCATGCTACAGTTGGAACTGTTCTGATAGGTGATGAAGCGCTCATTCGCCACCGGATAACGGCTGAATACGGCAATGGGAAGCACTCCGCGGATGGAATCTTCGGAAGGGATGAGGGAATACTGCCAATGCGAGAGTGCCTTCCGGATGCTGTCCATCGGGAAGTAACGGTTGTCGCCGAACTCCTGGAAGCAAAGCACGTCTACTTGCTCCTGTTGCATATACTTAGCCAGTTCTTTACAGGAGTAGCCGGTGATTTCGCCGCCGAAGCTATGTATGTTGTACGTAGCTATCTTCAAGTACTTGCCCGTAGGCGTCTTTTCTTTGGAAAGATGGACTTGGAAGACAGATGTCAGGTAATTCCAGTTGCAAAGAAAAGCTATCAGCGGAACCAGTGCCCAGCGTTTGCGTGCCAGTCCCCAGCAGAGGGCCACTAAGAGGTTGCAGATGAGCAGGACGGGCACAGCCAGCCCCAGCAACGGCATGATGACGGAATCGACAGGAGCTGCATTGCCTGAAAAGGCAGCTACGATGGTGATAGCAGCCAGGATGAAGGTGGCTACTATCAGGCAGATATAGAAAAGCCCTTTAACTGCGGATTTTCCCATTTCACTGAATACTTATTTGGCAACGTTATTAATTACTTTCCCATCAAGGTATGCCTTGATGTTGGCAAGCATGATTTGCATCAGCCGTTCGCGTGCAGCGGTACTTGCCCAGGCAATGTGCGGGGTGATGTAGCAGTTGCGGGCAGTGAGCAGCGGGTTGTCGGCGCGGGGAGGCTCCTGGGAGAGAACATCCAGGCCGGCGGCATAGATGGTGCCGTTGTTCAGGGCATCGGCAAGGGCTTGCTCGTCGATGAGCGGGCCGCGGCCGGTATTGATGAGGAAGGCGGTGGGCTTCATCATTTTGAGTCGCTCGGCATTCACCAGTTCGCGGGTAGAGTCGGTGAGGGGGCAGTGCAGACTGATGATGTCGCATTCGCGGAACAGTTCGTCCAGTTCCATCTTGCGGACTTCGGGAGGAAGCTGGAAGTTGGTCTTGGAGGTATAGGCGCATATCTGCATGCCGAAGCCGATGGCAATGCGGGCAGTGGTGAAACCGGTATGTCCCAATCCGATGATGCCGAGCTTCTTTCCGCGCAATTCGATGAGGGGAGTGTCCCAGAAGCAGAAGTCCTTGCTGGCAGACCAACGTCCTTTGCGCACCTCTTCGGAGTGGTGCTGCACCTGCTGGGCGATGTTCAGGATATGGGCAAAGACCATCTGTGCTACGGAATCAGTGCTGTAGGCCGGAATGTTGGTGACGACGATGCCGCGTTCTTTGGCGGCGTCAATATCTACAACATTGTATCCGGTGGCAAGTACGCCGATGTATTTCAATTCGGGCAGGGCAGCCATGTGTTCGGCTGTAAGTACTGTCTTGTTGGTCAGTAAGATTTCTGCGCCGGCAGAGTGTTCCAATACTTCGGCAGGGGCGGTGCGGTCGTAGATGCTGCATTCGCCCAGTGCTTGCAGTTCGTCCCAACAAAGGTCGCCGGGATTGGCGGGATAGCCGTCTAATACTACTATTCTCATGATTATAATTGTTTAGTGATTAAAATCTTTCTTTTCCCCATAACTTCTGCATCCATTCCTTATGCTTCTGCTCGGCGGCGTTCAGTTGCGGTTCCCAGATGTGCCGGTCTTTCAGTTCGTCCGGCAGGAATTGCTGCTTGACGAAGTTTCCGGGATAGTCGTGGGCATACTTATATTTCTCTCCATATCCCAACTGCTTCATCAGTTTGGTGGGAGCATTGCGCAGATGGAGTGGGACGGGCAGATTACCCGTTTCGCGTACAAGTTCCAGGGCATTGTTGATGGCCATATAAGCCGAATTGCTCTTGGGACTGGTAGCGAGATAGATGGTTGCCTCTGCCAACGGAATGCGTCCTTCGGGCCAGCCTACTTTCATAATCGTATCGAAGCAGGCATTGGCCAGCAGCAAGGCATTGGGATTCGCCAGCCCGACGTCTTCCGAAGCGGAAATGACGAGGCGGCGGGCGATGAAGGCAGGGTCTTCACCGCCTTCTACCATGCGTGCCAGCCAGTAGATGGCGCCGTCCGGGTCGCTGCCGCGGATGGACTTGATGAAGGCGGAAATAATATCGTAGTGCATCTCGCCGTCCTTGTCGTAGGCAAGCGGATTTTGTTGCAGGCGTTCGGTCACTATCTCGTCGGAGATGACGACGGGATCTTCTACTTCGGACTCTACCACGAGTTCGAGGATATTAAGCAGCTTCCGCGCATCTCCACCGCTGAAGCGGAGCATGGCGGTAGTCTCTTTCAGCTCTATCTTTCTCTCCTTCAGTATGACGTCTGTGGCGATGGCGCGTTGCAGCAGTTCCAGCAGGTCGTCTTTTTCCAGTGACTTCAGTACGTAGAGTTGGCAACGGGACAGCAACGGGCGGATAACTTCGAACGAAGGGTTCTCCGTTGTAGCGCCTATCAGCGTCACGGTACCATGTTCTACCGCTCCCAGCAACGAGTCTTGCTGAGACTTGCTGAAGCGATGGATTTCGTCAATAAACAGTATGGGGCTTGATTGGGAAAAGAAACGGTTGCTCTTGGCGCGCTCTATCACGTCGCGCACATCTTTCACGCCGCTGGTCACGGCGCTGAGTGTATAGAAAGGAGTCTCCAGTTTGTTGGCAATGATCTGTGCCAGCGTTGTCTTTCCCACTCCCGGTGGTCCCCACAGAATAAACGAAGAGATACGCCCTGCGTCAATCATCTTGCGCAGTACTGCACCCGGTCCCACCAAGTGTTTCTGACCGATGTAATCATCCAATGTCTTGGGCCGAAGCCGCTCTGCTAATGGAGGCATAGTATTTTAGAATATCATTAATATCATGAATCGTATGCCGCCCTTTTTCACGCCCGGAAGGTCGGTGTAAGTGAGGCGACGAACATACTCGATATGCAGCAGCTTGAAGATGTTGTAGATTCCTACACTGGCTTCAACGTAAGGGGTATTGCCCATGACGTGGCTGGTAGGCATACCGTCGCGCATAGGAAACAAGAACAATTCGGAATTGTTGCTCTTGTACGGGTTGTTTTTATCTGTCAGCGTTCCCCAAAGGCTACGGACACGGAACATTTCTCTCCACTTCAGCTTCTTGAGGAGGGGAATGCGGTTGAACAGTTTGCCGTTCATGTCGTAGCTCAGGTTGAGGGAAGCGTAACGGTCGTTCAGGAACTCCATGTTGTTGATGAGGTTGAACGATTCGTTGTTCTGAGTAATGTATGAAAGGTTTGCCATCGGCAGGTTCAGCAAGGGGAAGGGAACCGTGTTCCATTGTGCGCCGGCACGTGCCGTTACGTCAAGTTTACCCCATGAGCCGAGCCAGAAGCGCTTGCGGATGCTCGCCTCCGTCAGGTTGAAGCTGTATTCTCCACCCAGCACACCTTTGAAACCGGTGGTGTGGGAGAGGGTGAACATAGGAGCATCCAGCGATACGGGCACGCGGCGCTGCTTGGTGTTGACAAAAGTTTCACCGGGAGCATAACGTAGCGTGACGCCCAGTTCGGTGGTGGTGATGTCGTGTATCAGTGTATTCTTTTCGTCCCATACGCCGGGGATGTCACCGTTATTCTTCCAGTATTGCAGTTGTCCCGCAGGCTGGTCGTTGCGGTGGCGCGCCATGGCTTTGACGGAGAAGCCGGTATTGGTTTCAAGCTCGTATGTCAGGGTAGCATCGCGCATATAGGACATTTGGTCTACCGTTGTCCACTTCCAGCCCACGAACAAGTTATCCTTATCCGTTGCCAGGTACTTGTCCATCGGAGACATGACGTCGTAGGTGTATTGGAAGGCGAGGTAGTGCTTGGGAAACTCCCAAAGCACATAGTCACGTTTATTGAAGGAGTAGGCCGCCTGTCCGGAGTAGAACCATTTCTTGTCCTTCGTACCGTAGGCGCCATATCCGCTGAAACTCCAATGCGGATCGAGGTTACCGGTGGTCATACCACTGAGGCGGAAACGTGTTCCATTCACGTAATTGCTGGTGATGGTAGTATTGATAGGCCCGAAGTCGAATTTGCTGGGATGTTTTCTACCGCCCGTCTCCACGAAGTTCTCAATCAGCGCTTTGGCACCGAAGATGACATATTTGAAGCCCGGTATCTGCTCAATGCGGTTCATGAATACGTCCATCGTACTCTCTTTCTTGGTAAGCGGCACTTGGCGCACTCTCGCCCAGTATTCATCGCTCTTGGAGAGCATATTGGCTTCCTTGATGACACTTCCTTTCAGCCGGAAGAGCCGGGGTTCTATCTCTTCGAATTGATAATCGGTGTACTTGGTGGTTCGCTGCACCTCAAGGCCTTGTATGCCTTTCACAAAGTGCAGTTCCACAGTCATGTCGTCATCGGTCAGTACCCAGTTGTTGTCGGGCAGTTGTTCGAACTGCTGCACGATGTCGAGGTTTTCCACGAAGTTGACGCCTGTCTTTTTAGGCAGGTTCATAACGCATTTCTTTACGGCATAGGTAGAGTCCTTCACTACGTAAAGGTGTCCGGTGAAGCCGAAGTCCTGCGAGTTCTGTGGTACGAAAGTAAGGTGTACGCATTCCTGCTTGTCTACCATCAGTGTGTCCATCAGGTAGTATTTGTAGAAGCTGATGGCTCCCTTTCCGATGGGGCTGACAAAGCGGCGTTGCAGTAACCGGATGTCGTCATCGTAGATATTGATGTCGGAGAAAACATCGGTCAGAATAGTTCCCAGCATATCGCCTGTGCTGAAGAATTCTTCGATACCCGTGGAGTTCATACCTTCGATAATGGTCTTTTCGCTCTTTGGACTTTTGCGGTAGACGGTCTTGCTCGCCGTCTCCTTGATGGAGATGGGAAGAATCATCTTGTTGGTGCTGGGCGACACTTCAACCTGATCCTTGAAGAATGAGAATTTCTTGTAGATGCCTTTTTCCATCTTCTCCGGCGTGACGTCGTTGATGGACATCTTCATCTTTTCGTATTTCTGATACTGGTAGTAGTCGTTCTCTTCGAGCTTCAGCGCCTTTTTGTTCTCAATGACCTTTCGCATAAAGTCCACGGCGGGGTTGTTTTTGCGGGAGTATCTCTCTTTTTGGGGTTTCACCACAACTTCGGAAAGTATGATGTCATCAGATTGCATCTTGACGTTCAGAACTTTGGTGCCGGGTGCAAACTTCACTTTCTTGGTGACGTATCCCACGGCAGAGAACGTCAACTCGTCCCAGCCCTTGCGGGTTTCAACCTGGTATTCGCCTTTTGCATTGGAGATTCCCCCGACGCCTTTTCCTTCGTATTGTACGGTGATATACATCAATGGTTCGTGCGTAAGGGAGTCTGTGATGACACCTTTTATCTGGGCAGATGCGCCGATAGAGGCGAGCAAAAATAGCAGAAATAGGAGAAAAGAGTTATATCGTTGCTTCATATGTTTCATAATCAAGCTGCAAAGTTAGCAAATTACTGTTAATCAAGAAGCAAATATAATCTAAAGAAATAAGAGGAATGTTTAAGCTGTGAACAACTTCCTAAATGTATTTCCGGGGGCGTTCACAGCCGTTACCTTTGAGTATCCCCGTTGAGAAGCGTCTGTACGATGCGTTCTGCTGTACGTCCGTCCCATCGGTCGGGCAGGGTGGTGTGCTTCCATTCGCCGTGCAGCAACTTGTCGAGCGAGGCGGAAAGGGCGAAAGAATTTTCGCCTACCAGTTCGTTTGTTCCGATGCGCCAGGTTTCGGGATGTTCGGCATAGGTGTTGAGGGTGATACAGGGAACGTCGAGGAAGGTGGCTTCTTCGGCTATGTTGCCCGAGTCGGTGACAATGCCTTTGGCTTGGTTGATGAGAAAGCCGAAGTGCAGGTAGCTCTGAGGGGGCAGGATGTGCAGGTTGGGTGCGCTTAATCCCAGTGACTTTACAGCCTTTTCCACATAGGGGTGCAGAGGGGCGACGATGGGCATACCGTCCGCCTTTTCGATTACGGTCTGAATCAGGGAGTGCAGTACGGCTTTTTTCTCCAGCAGGTCGTGGCGGTTGAGGGTGAGTAACAGATAGTTGCCTTTGCGCAGGCCGAGGCTGGTGAACCACATGGGCTGCACCAGGCGGTGGCGGTTATATCGGATAGTATCGATCAGAATGTTACCTACGTAATGGATGTATTCCGGTATCATGCCCTCTTGGTTAAGGTTCCGGTTTGCCACCATACCCGCGGTGAAGAGGTAATCGGAAATGGCATCTACGATGGTACGGTTCACTTCGCGGGGCATGTTCATGTCGAAAGAACGGGTGCCGGCTATGACGTGCGCCACCTTCAGTCCACGCTTCTTGGCAACGATGGAGCAGCTCATGGTGGCTGTCATGTCGTCCACCACCAGTACTACCTGTGCGGGGTTGGTGTCCAGTTCCTTTTCGAAAGCGAGCATGATGTCGGCAGCTACCTGCGAGTGGTCGTGTCCGCTGATGCCCAGATAGGTATCGGGCTTCTTCATGGCAAGGTCCGAGAAGAGGGAAGCGTCCAGGCTGGTGTCATCTTCGGTTCCGGTGTAAACTAAGCGGTAAGAGATATTCTTGCCTGCCTCTCTTGCTGCGTCGATGGCACGGCAGATGGGAGCTATTTTCATGAAGTTGGGACGTGCGCCCGATACAATCGTTATTTTCATTGTCGTAGTGGTGAAAATTGATGGAACAAAAATACGTTTTCTTAGGGAAATTATTTGTTACTTTGCCGATAAATTAACTGTGATATGCCAACATTTGTTCAAATACTCGATTTTATCGGTACGTTTGCCTTCGCTATCAGCGGCATACGTCTGGCTTCGGCCAAGCGCTTCGACTGGTTTGGGGCGTATGTAGTAGGTTTTGTAACTGCCATCGGGGGCGGTACGATACGTGATTTGTTGCTGGACGTCACTCCCGGTTGGATGACGGACCCCATCTACTTGATTTGTACCGGCCTTGCCTTGCTTTGGGTGATCCTTTTCGGAAAGCATCTTATCCATTTGCACAATACGTTCTTCATTTTCGACAGTATCGGCTTGGCACTGTTTACGGTGGTCGGTGTGGGAAAGAGCCTTTCACTGGGCTATCCTTTTTGGGTAGCTATCATCATGGGTAGCATAACCGGAGCTGCGGGAGGTGTGATTCGCGATGTCTTCATCAACGAAATCCCGCTGATATTCCGAAAGGAGATCTATGCGATGGCGTGCGTAGTGGGCGGGGCCATCTATTGGCTTTGCGATCTTGCGGGGATGGAGTCGTTCCTTAGTCAGATTATCGGCGGTGCATCGGTATTTGTTACACGTATCCTGGCGGTGAAGTACAACATTTGCCTGCCCATCCTTTCGGGCAATGAAGAAGAGAAAGAAGAATAACTGTTTGCTTGTTGAAATAAGAATCCCCGGCATTTGCAACTGAAATGCCGGGGATTTCTCTTGTTTGTTGTTTTAAGTTATTCGGAGTTGGTATTCCGTTTTAGAACATGGCATCTTTTGAGTTGAACAACTTGCGTTCGCTCAGTTTTACTACTTTGCCAAACTTCTCCAGTTTCTTCAGGTCGATGCTCTTCGGATCACCCATGATGCCGATGCAATAGGGTTTACCTTTTATATTCTCTTCGTAGAATTTCACAATGTCGTCGAAGGTCAGTACATCTACTTTAGGCAGATTTTCCTTGGCTGGATCGTCTGTATAGCCTCTATATCCCAGTTCTACCAGTTCCATCGCTTTGTAGCGGAAGCTCGGGTGGCTGGTCAGCATGGACTGACGGAGATAGCTCTTGATGTTATCAATACGTTTCGGGTTCTTGGGCATATCGTTGATAAGTCCCATCAGTACCTCCAAAGCATCGTTTGCTTTGTCGTTCTGGGTGCCGATATATCCGCGCAGGTAACTTGCCTTTCCTGCTATATTCTGTGTTCCGACGTATGCGTAGGCTGAATAAGCCATAGAACGCTTTTCGCGGATTTCGTCCAAAACAAGACCGGTGAAGTCTAAACCGAAATATTGGTTGAATGCACTGCGCAACACATCATCCTTTTTATCAGCTTTCTGCATCGGGATATAAAGATGTATCTGTGCCTGCTCTGCATCGCTGTTCGGCAGGAAGTAAATTGTATTTTCATTAACCGGCGCCATGTCTTTCACTTGTGGGGAGGTGGATGGGCGCTCGTTTGCCACCAGCGGAAGATTCTTGCTTAGAATGTCATAAGTCTGCTCGAAAGGAAGCGTTCCGGTGTAGAATATCTTGGCTTCATAGTTGGAAGCGCGGTTGATGTCACCTGTCAATTCGGATATCTGCAATTCATAGATTTGCTTGTCGGTCAGTTCATCAATGTAGTCGGACTTTTCTCCGTAGAGTATGTACTGGCGCAAAGCTTCGCTAAGGATGCTGACGTTTTCCTTGCGCTGTTGGCGCATACCCATCTCCGAGCCTTTCAGGCGTGCCAGTTGTCTGTCGTCCAGTTTAGGCATCAAGATTTGACGGGAGAGAAGTTGGCAGGCCTGCGGCAATGTTTCTTCGTATCCCTCCATTATAATATATAGGTTGTCTGCATCAGCCGATACGTGGCAGGTTGCATTTAGTTTGCTAAGCTCTTCCTTCAGTTGCTGTGGTTCATAGGCTCCCATGATACCAGCATTGTTCATCAGACTTGCGGCGAAACCCAGTTTGGGGAATTCACGTTCACCGGCTCCGTATTGTACTACCAATTGGAAGATGTTGTTCTCTTTGTTCGGTGTATAATACATTTTGGAACGGTCGTTCAGTTGCTTGATTTGTACTTCGCCATAGTCCACAAAGTTTTCGTCTACCTGTCCGAAGGGCATGTTCTTGAATTGTGTAGCGTAGAGGGATTCTTGGCCTACCGGTGGCTCTATGGGTTTGTAACCCGGTTTTTCTATCTTACCGTTCTTGCTTGGCTTGCCTTTTTCAATATAGAGTGCCAGATAATTGTCCGACAAGTATTCTTTGGCTACACGTTTGATGTCTTCGGTGGTGATGGCCATGATTTTATCCTTGTAGTTTAATACCTCGCCCAGATCTTGTTCATTGTAGAATGCATTCATCAATATCATGGCCTTTTCTTCGTTCGATTCCATCTGGAGGTCGAACTGCCTGCACAATTCAGCTTTGATGGCATCGATCTTCCAGTCTTCAAACTCTCCGTTAGCAACCTGCTGGATGGCTTTCAGAGCTTTCTTCTCAGCGCTTTTATTAGATTCGAAACGGCGTTGGTTTTCATCGTAAAGAGGGATGGCACTTACGATGGCACGGCCTTGTTCGCGGAAGGTTCGTGCATAGGCACCGGCACTCGTCAGTTCGCCGTCCAGCACCAGTTTATCCATAGTTCCTGTCTGGCTGTTGTTGTTCAGCAGAGATAAGGCGATATCCAAGGCGTCTTCATCGGGGTGTCCGGCAGGTACGCCTTTGAATACTAATGAAACACGCGGATAGAAACCAACTTTAGCCGAGTATTGTGTGCGGCCTTTGATTTCGAAGTCGGGGTATACTTTGCGTTCGGGCATCGGTTTCTTGGCCAAGCGTCCGAAGGCAGCATTGATGCGTCCGCTGATTTGCTGTGCTTTGATGTTTCCTACCAGTACCAATACCATGTTTTCGGGTACATACCATTGTTCGTAGAATTCAATCAGTTTGCTTAGCTGCGGGTTCTTCAGATGTTCGGGCAAGCCTATGATGGCACGGGAGTAGGGATGTCCTGCAAAGGCCTTCTCCATAACGAACTGGTTCTGTACCCGTCCCTGGTCGTCTTGTGCGCGGTTATATTCCTCATATACGTTTTCCAATTCCGATTGGAAAGAACGGAATACCGGATGCAGAAAACGTTGAGAAGATATCTCCAGCCATTTATTGACTTGGTAGGCAGGGAAGGAACAGTGGTAGAAAGTCCAGTCGTAATACGTTCCTGCATTCACCCTTTTGGCACCGATGCTTTCCATCAGGTTGGAATATTCATTAGGAAGACCGAGATTGCCGGCTTTAACGGTCAGCTCATTGATTTCTTTGCTGATAGCTTCTTTTTTTACCGGATCGGCTTCTTGAGCCATTTGGTCGTACTTAGCGATGATTTCTTTGTAGATGGGCTCTTCATCTGCCCAGTTCAGTGCACCAATCTTATCAGTGCCTTTAAACATGACGTGTTCCAGATAGTGAGCCAGCCCCGTGTATTCCTCAGGATCGTTGATAGATCCGGCCCGTACACCTACCAATCCGAATACATCGGATTTAGAATCGTCTTCCCATATATATATGGAAAGGCCGTTCTTTAGCTTGAATGCTTTCAACCCTTGGCCAAAGGAAGGCAAGGAGATAAAGAAAGCAGCCAGCAAAAGAAGTGACTTAATTTGAAATGCTTTCATAAAAATAAAGTGTTTTTTGTAAATAAAGTGTTTTCCTATATGTATACAAAGCTATAAAAAAATCACATACTTTCTACGAAATCATCGGAAAAAAGATAGTTTTTAGGTGATAGCACCGCCCAAAAACTGTCAAAAACAGGGGTGAAAACTGTCAATTGATAGTTTTTGCCCCTAATAAAAATCGTATTCCGTCCCCGGCACTTTCAAATCTTCCTTATACTTGCAACCGTAAAACCTAAACCAATATTAACCATTTTAAAAATTGAGCAAAGTATGAATACTTACAGTTTCAGAAAAGATTTACTTGCAGTGCAAGAAGAACTGCTTCGCTTTGCATACAAGTTGACAGCCGACCGGGAAGAAGCGAATGATTTGTTGCAAGAGACATCTCTTAAGGCTTTGGACAACGAAGACAAGTTTGAACCTGAGACCAATTTCAGGGGTTGGATGTACACTATTATGCGTAATATCTTCATTAATAACTATCGGAAAATAGTTCGCGAACAAACATTCGTAGATCAAACCGACAACCTATATCACCTTAGTATGCCCCAAGATTCGGGATTTGCAAGTACTGAGGGTGCTTATGATTTGAAAGAAATGCACCGCATCGTCAATTCCCTTCCCCGAGATTATAAAGTTCCTTTCTCTATGCATGTTTCCGGTTTTAAGTATCGCGAAATAGCCGAGCGTCTGGGCTTGCCCCTTGGAACCGTGAAAAGTAGGATTTTCTTTACCCGCCAGAAATTGCAGGAAGAATTGAGAGATTTTGTTTGATTATTAATAGTTAAATTCTAGTCGAGCGCGACAATATGATATTAAACACATCTTTTAAATGGAATTTTAAGGGGTTATTCGTGACTATATGTCAGAATAATCCTTTATATTTGTATATGTTAAGTTAACCGAAAAAGAAATCCCTTATTACTTACTATGATGAAAAAGGAAATTAAATTCAGTCTTGTTTACCGGGATATGTGGCAGTCTTCCGGTAAGTACCAACCCCGGGTAGACCAGTTGGTACGCATTGCTCCGCTAATAGTTGAGATGGGTTGTTTTGCGCGAGTTGAAACCAATGGAGGTGCTTTCGAGCAGGTGAACCTGCTCTATGGCGAGAATCCCAATAAAGCTGTACGGGCTTTTACCCGGCCTTTCAGAGAAGCAGGCATTCAGACACATATGCTCGACCGTGGGCTGAATGCGTTGCGTATGTATCCTGTTCCGGCAGATGTACGTCGACTGATGTACAAAGTGAAACATGCACAAGGTGTCGATATCACCCGCATCTTCTGTGGACTGAATGAAACAAGAAATATTATTCCTTCCATCAAGTATGCCCTGGAAGCGGGGATGATACCGCAGGCCACACTTTGCATCACCTATTCTCCCGTACATACTGTGGAGTATTACGCTGAAATTGCAGATCGGCTGGTTGAAGCCGGAGCACCTGAAATTTGTTTGAAAGATATGGCAGGTGTTGGTCGTCCGGGAATGCTGGGGCGATTGGTGAAAACCATTAAGGAGAAGCATCCCGAAGTACTGATACAGTATCACGGTCATAGTGGTCCGGGACTGTCCATGGCTTCTATCCTTGAAGTCTGCGAAAACGGTGCGGACATCATTGATGTGGCTATGGAACCCATTTCATGGGGAAAGGTTCATCCCGACGTAATCTCTGTGCAGGCCATGCTGAAAGATTTAGGATTCCAGGTGCCCGATATAAATATGAAGGCTTACATGAAAGCTCGTGCTATGACGCAGGAATTTATTGACGACTTTTTAGGTTACTTCATGGATACAACGAACAAGCACATGTCTTCACTATTGTTGAAGTGTGGATTACCCGGTGGCATGATGGGCTCTATGATGGCAGACTTGAAAGGTGTACATTCCGGTATCAATATGATATTGAGGGGCAAGAACGAGCCCGAACTAAGCATTGACGACCTGTTGGTGATGCTCTTCGACGAAGTGGAATATGTATGGCCAAAGTTAGGTTATCCTCCGCTGGTAACTCCGTTCAGCCAATACGTAAAGAACGTTGCCTTGATGAATCTTATGCAGCAAGTAAAAGGAGAGGAGCGTTGGACAATGATAGACAACCACACCTGGGATATGATTCTGGGTAAGAGTGGACGTCTTCCCGGTGCTTTGGCTCCCGAAATAGTAGAACTGGCTAAATCCAAAGGATATGAATTCGTAGATACGGACCCGCAATTGAACTATCCGGATGCTTTGGACGACTATCGCAAGGAAATGGGTGAGAACGGTTGGGAATATGGTGACGATGACGAGGAACTTTTTGAATTGGCTATGCACGATCGGCAGTATCGTGATTACAAGTCGGGTGCTGCCAAGAGGCGTTTCGAGGACGAGTTGCAACGTGCCAAGGATGCTGCTATGGTGAAGAACGGATACTCGGAAGAGGAGATAAAAAGATTGAAGCGTGCCAAGGCCGATCCTATTATTGCCCCTGCCAAAGGACAGGTACTTTGGGAAGTTTCTGTAGAAGGGCCTTCTTCGGCACCCTTTATCGGCCGTAAATACCAGCATGATGAAGTATTCTGCTATCTTTCTACACCGTGGGGAGAGTATGAGAAGATATTGACCGGATTTACGGGGCGTATAGTCGAAATATGCGCTCAACAAGGCGATACCGTTAATAAGGGCGATGTGATAGCCTATATTCAGCGAAGTGATATTTTTGCATAAACATTTGGCTATTCTGCCTTTTCCATTTCCGCCGCTTTCAAAGGAAGGATAAATGTAAATGTTGTCCCTTTCCCCATTTCGGAAGCGGCGGAGATGTTTCCACCCAGACGTTCGATAATGCTCTTACAGATAGAGAGCCCCAGTCCGGTACCTTGTGCAAAGGTATTTACTTTGACGAAGCGTTCGAATATGCGGTTTAGTTTGTCTGCTGCAATGCCTATACCTGTATCGGTAACATGGAATACAACTTGGTCTCCTTCCCGCCGATATCCGTAACTGATACTTCCGGAAGTAGTGAACTTGAAGGCATTTCCTATCAGGTTGGATATTACCTGGAAGATACGGTTTTTGTCTCCGTCTATCACAATGCTCTCGTCCGAAGGCTCATATATTAACTCGACGCCTTCAGGACAGCGTACAAGGTGTGCATCGTATATCTCTCTGCAGAGTGGATGAAGGTGTACCGGAGTAATGGTAAACTCCAGAATGCCCGATTCTATCTTCGACAGATCAAGAATCTCGTTAATGAGTTGGAGCAAGCGTTCGTTGTTTGCTTCTACAATTTCATAATAGCTTAATCGTTCTTCTGTGTCTGTACTTTCGGCTATGATGCGCGAGAAACCTACAATCGCATTAAGAGGCGTACGTATTTCGTGGCTCATATTGGCAAGGAATGCTGATTTCAGTTGATCCGATGTTTCGGCTTTCTCCTTGGCGATAAGTAATTCACGTTTCATTTGCTCCATTTCCGTGATGTCCCATTCGATGTTCAGCAGGATGGGAGGGAAGTCTTTGCTTTCAATCTTGATCTTACGTTTGTCCAAGTAGATAGTTTTTCCGTTGCCGTCATGTTCTTCTGCAATCCAGTGCATTTCTTTTCCGGTCTTGGCTATTTCGATGTCTTGCGCTCTTTTCTCCTGGGCTTCTTCCAGGGGATAGAAGTCAAAATCATCCTTGCCCCAGGCTTCTTGCATGGGGATGTTTCGATTGTAGGATTCGCGGTTGCGATAGAGATATTTGAATCCGTTATTGATATCTTTTACGACGATACCTGCCGGAAGGTTGGCGATTACTTTATCCAAAACCTGGTTGAACAGCTTAATCTGCTGTTCGTGTCGGATGCGTTGAGATATGTCCCGGCCAAATACCCATATCGTTTCTACACCTTCGTCGCTGGTCACCCAATATGCATTCCCTTCGTATGCCAGTATTTCAGGATGTTCTTCCAGTGGTTGGTAAATGATGAAGTTGTTATTGTCTGTTTCTTTTTTGATGGTCGCCATCATATCTTCCCATACCCGTTTATTGTTATTGGATGATGCGAGCTCGGGAAATTTCATTTTAGTGATATCTTCCGTATTACTTATATTGTAATATTCTTTGAAAAGTCGGTTGGCAAAAACCAGTGTGCCGTCTTCGCGCGCAGCAAAGATGTTTTCAGTAGAGTTATTGATGGCATGTGTCAGGAGATTGATATCGTTGCGCCGTTTTTGAATATCTGTAATGTTCTGTATATATCCTTCCAGAACAACATTTCCATCTTCAGTTTCTTCGCGTGCGAAAGCTTTCAGACGGATATAGAAAATCTGGTTATTGAAAAGGATGCGATAGTCTACGCTATCTTCCACGTCTCCTTTCAGGTTTCGTGCAAGCCAACTGCTGAAGGAAGCCACGTCTTCGCGTAGAATATGTTGCTTATAAATGTCGAGTGATATTGTTTGTTCCTCTTCGGTACACATGACACTGGTGTGTCCCTGATAGTGGAAGTTTTTTTGTTTTTTTTCATAGCGCCACATACCGATGAGAGCGGCTTTCTGTATCTCATTGAGTTCGTGGTTCCTTTTTTCAAGTTCCAGCTTACGCTGGCTTCGCTCTGTGATGTCACGATATTGACAGAGTACCATGCCGTCGTAGGGATACATGATACACTTGAAAAAGTAAGTGGTATCGCCCAAAGTCATTTCATAATTGCGGACGGAGCGGATTTTGTGTTCCAATACTTTTTGGAAGTCCGGATAGACTTGCTGATAGGTAGCGGATGGTATCAGCCGGAACAAATTTTTACCCTGTAGCTTCTCCTCCGTCATGAACCAAAGGTCTACATTATAAATTGCGATGTCTACACAAACGCCATCTTTATCCAGAAGAATCATGGTATCTGACGTTAGCTTCAACAATCTTTCGGCATTTTTGGCTGTTTTTAGGATACTTTCCATCTTGAATGTATGTAGTTTGCTATGCTCTCTTCGCCTTTTCCCATGCACCGTTTGCGTTTCCTTTTCGCTTGCGCAAGTAATTGAATCCTCTGATGACATTGATGTTCATAAAGAGGAAATAATAGGGGATGAAGAGTATTTTGTTTCTGATTTGCTTTGTCGAAAGATAGTAACCCCAACTTCCCATGAGATAGAAAAGCACTTGTAGCACCCCAATAATGGCGTAAAGCAGAGGTGCGTCGGGCATGAAAAGAAGAATGGCATTGAGAGGAAGTAGCAGGAATAATAAGATAGGAGTGAGTGACCAGCGCAATACCCGATGAGATATATATTGGAAACAGAATGTGCCATATCGGAAAGGATTCAGTAACGGACGCAGGCGCCAGATGGATTGTAAGCCTCCGGCAGCAATGCGTACTTTGCGTTTCTCTTCTTCGCGCATATCCGCCGAACCGTTTTCAACGGCATAGGCATTGGCACAGTAGGCAATGGTGTATCCATGCATGACGATGCGCAGGGAGAGTATGAAGTCATCAAGCAGTGTGTCCGTCTTCATTTCTTCGAACAGTTCGCGGCGAATGGCAAACAACTCGCCTGCTGCACCCACTGCTGAATAAAGGCGCGAATCGAGTGCTTTGAGGGTGGACTCATATTTCCAGTACAAACCTTCGCCACCGGAGGCGGCATTGTCTTTTGTTTGTACGGCAATACGTTTTTCTCCTGCCACGCAGCCCACTTCAGGATCAGTGAATGCATGTACTATCTCTCGCAAGGCTTCCCGGTTGAGGTGGGTATTGGCATCGGTAAATACAACGAGAGGAGTTTCTACGAAGTGTATGCCCCGGTTTAGTGCGGCAGTTTTTCCCTGACGCTGGGGTTGATGGAGTACGGTAGCTTGTGCCCAATGGGAGAGGCGCTCGTTGGTGTGGTCGTTGCTACCGTCGGTCACCCAAAGAATGTGGAGTTTGTCTGCCGGATAATCCAGTTCAAGGCAGTTGCGCATCTTTTCGTCCACAACATCTTCTTCATTATAGGCAGCAATGAACAAGGTCAGTTCGGGCAGTGCTTCATCGGCAGGCATCAAGCGATGAATGGGTTTATGGAAACATTCTTTTATCTTAACGAGAAGATATAACAGTATTCCATATCCTACATAGGTGTAAAATACTATGAATAGGCTAATCCAAAATATTATTTCAACGGTTTTCATTGCGTCAGATTATTTACTTTCTTAATTTTAAAAGAAAATATGGTCGCCAAAAGTATGGATAATCTTTTACTGATGCAAGAAAATGCGTGAAAAACAATACTTGTTTTATGCAACTTGTTGCATAAAATCAGAAAGCTTCTGTCATATTGAAGTAAAATAAGGTTTGATTATTTACTGTGTTCTTGCCCAAGTCCAGACGAACATTCATACGTGGTTGTACCTCAATGCGTAAGCCTATTCCGTAGTTGGGCAGTACTCCTTCTATTTTACCGGGAGTGGGACCCATGAAACCGCAGCCTGTCCACGCCACAAAGCCTACATGGTTGAGCATTCGCTTCGTCCATGTGCTGCGGTCGGTATTAATCATTTGGCGATATTCGGCCATGATGACGTGCGAGGATTTGTCTCGATATTGTCCCATGTAGTAGCCGCGCAAATCGAAAGGTGTGCCGGTAAGAGCATATTGCGTTAGCGGTACATTGCCGAATACATTCTTGGTCTGTGCCGTCCAGGCCAGCACCTTGCGGTTGCCCAATGATTTATATTGGCGATAGTCTATTTCCAAGCGGTAGAAAGTTTGGTCACTACCGATAAACTTGGCATACATCATGCCACGGAAGTCGAGATACATGCCTCGATAAGCGTTGGCAGGTACGTCGCGACTGTCATAAGTCAGCAAGAAGCCGACACCGGAGTTGAAATTGTTGTAACCATTGGCCGTGCCGCCAGCCTTTTTATAAGAGGATTCGTCCACGAGGAACTTGCCCGGTTCTGTCAGATGGTCGTAGCTGATGTCAATTTGCGGACCGGCAAAAACGTTGCTGTTACCCAGCCGGAACAGGAACCAGGGATTGATTTGCACACCGCTGTAACGGTACTTGCTGGTGCTGTCACTGCGTATATAATCCTTATTGGTCTTATAGCCGAGCCCATAGAAGTTCTCTTCCGTATTTTTGTAACTAAACTTGCCGAAGATACGGAAACGGTCGCCTCTAAAGAAAAGTTGCGGCTTGGAAAAGAGGTTGATACCTCCTTTGAACATGAAGGCAATAGCCATAGGTACCACAGAACGTAACTGGGTGCTATCGCTTGGGTCCATACGAAATGTCAACAAGGCACTTCCTCCAAGCACGGCGCCAAAGTCGGGAGTATAGCTGGGGCCACCCAGGATATTATAGTGTAAGTTTCTGTGCGCCACTCTTTGTTTACGTAATTCTTTTTTTGTCAATGCGGGAGTCGTGTCGTTGGTTGCAACGGTCGTTTGTTCTTGGGCTGAAGTAGCAGTGATTGCCAGCACCTGCACGATAATAATCAGTATATATTTTTTCATATTGTACGAAATGTGGGTGCAAAGGAAACTATTTTCTTTCAGATAGTTTTCAAAAGAATAGATAATTATTCTAAAGACGGCACTAAAATTATCAAAAAAGACATTACTTTCAATCTGTACAACTATGGTCGTTATATTCTCTGGCGATATAGGTGGGTCTATTTTTAGTCTCATTGAAAATTCTTCCCAGATATTCACCGATTACTCCCAAAGAGATAAGCTGGACTCCGCCTAAGAATAGGATAACAATCATCAGACTGGGAAATCCCTGCACTGGATCTCCCCATATCAAGGCTTTCACAAGAACAATGCACATGTAGGTGAATGCAACCAATGAAATAATAAAACCGACAATGCTTGATAGCCGTAGCGGGGCAATTGTAAAAGAAGTGAGTCCATTTATTCCTAAATTCAGCAAATCCCAAAAGCTCCATTTCGAATGTCCTGTTATCCGGTCATTAGAGTGGTAACATATTTCCTTCTTTTTATACCCAATCCAGCAAAATAAACCTTTGGAGTATCGTTCACATTCGCGTAGCTTCTGCAAAGACTGTATACACTTTCTGTCCAATAACCGGAAGTCGCCTACATTTTGCAGCATATCACCGTGAGTGAGCTTCTGTAATAACTTATAATAGGATAGGGACAGATGTTTGCGAAACCAGTTCTCTTTACCTCGCGCGGTACACTTCGCATATACATCCTCATATCCCTCTTCCCAGTGTTGAAGCATCTGTGAGATCAGATGGGGAGGATGTTGCAGGTCGGCATCCATCACCACTACACAGTCTCCTGTGACGTAATCGAATCCTGCCAGCATGGCAATTTCTTTTCCGAAATTGCGCGTCAGGTCTACATAACAAATCCTTTTGTCGGTAACTCGCCACTCTTTGATGAACTGGAGTGTGCGATCACAACTTCCATCATTTACAAACAAAACCTCCCATTCGTACTGGTCGTTTGCAGTCATCACTTTGTCAAGCTCAGTATAAAGAAGGGGTAATGACCTTTCTTCATTATAGGCTGGAATGAGTATAGATACTTTCTTCATAGATATTTTCGATTAAAAAGAATCATTATTCAAGCTTTTCCTGTTCACTCTTATGCTGCAACAGTAAATCAAAGTTTAGTCTGTTTTGCTTGAAAGCCTCAGTGTTTTTCCAAGTATGAGTGTAGTGATATGTACAGAATGATAGCCCGGATAAATAGATAAAAAGCATGAAAAGCAACAGACTTTTTCTCCAGTTTGTCCTAATGTGGCCATAGAGTTTCACTCCTCCTATGGATATCAGTAGCCCCGAGCCAATAAGAGAAAGGTAAATATAGCGGTCGGCTATGGTAATCATGCGCGGCAGCGGTATAATATGTAGCACCAATAGCAAGTGGTATACGAAAAAGAGGATGCTGAAGAGCGCCATCGGCTTTTTTCGCAATTTATAAATTATCCCTGCAAGTATTGGGATTACCAATACATACAGCCAAAGCCATATAGAAGGAGATTCCTCTGATTTGAACAGTTGCCCATGGAAGTATGTCAGATCCCAAGGTATGATTGAAGTGCGTATATAATAAACGAGAGAATAACACCCCAGTACCAGACGGTTTGTCCAAGAGTAATTGACTATATCCGAAAGAGAACGATTGTTTATTTGCAGTGTTATCCAAGTCATTCCCAGTGCTATGACTATATAAGGGATTTTATCAATATATATCTTCCAATTTGCCATTTTGCGTTTTAGTACTAACCAGTCTATCAGCAATAATGCTCCTGGCAAAGTTACGAACTGCTCTTTACAGCCCATTGCAAGAAGAGTACAGAGGCAACTGAGTATTAGATAGAGTATGCGCCCTTTGGCCCCTGGATTGGTGTATTGCACATATAGCAATAATGCGGCCAAATAAAAAAATCCTCCCAATACAATTTTGGAAGCACTGATCCAGGCTACACTCTCTACTTGTGCCGGATGAATAGCAAAAATAAGAGCTGTGAAAAATGCGATGAATGCTGATTTACGGCCATCTGTGTTTCTTGCCAATAGTAAGAAGATGAGCCGGTATACAATGATAACATTGAGCATGTGGAATAACAGGCTGCCTCCATGAAACCAGGAAGCATCATACCTGCCTATCTGGAAGAGTAATACATAATATAGCTGGTTTATAGGAGAATACTGTCCATAATAGACAGTTGTAAGAATATGTTGGATGTTTGGTCGGGTAAACCCGCTTTCAGTCATTTTGTTGATTACCATCCATGAGTCGTCTACTCGATATAGGAAAGAATACCCTAATATCTGATAAAAAACAATCAATGTAACAGCTGCTAATACACTAATAAATAGAGCGTTTATCCATTTTCTTGAGTTCATTTGCCTTGCTATCTTGTGTTTATATGTGCGGCAAAGTTAATACTAAAAGATAATTATTTTGAAGATGCCGCTAAAAATATCAAAAAAGAATTTACTTTTGTCTGATAAATGAGATTTTCCGACTATTGTATAACTAAATATTTAATACGTAATGAAGAAACGATTTTTATCTGTAATTGTTTTCAGTGCTGCACTGTTTTCTTTGCAGGCACAAGATGGAAAAGGGGGCATTAGCTCGGGTATGCTTGAACAAATCAAGCAAAGTTACCAGGGAACAGCTTCGGATAAAGCACTCCGCAATGCTATTGGCAACAATGATATCCGCAAACTGGCACTCAATCAGGACAATCTGACGGGCATGGATACACATTTCTCCATTAAAGTCAATTCCAAGGGTATCACAGACCAGAAGTCCTCCGGACGTTGCTGGCTGTTTACGGGACTGAACGTAATGCGTGCCAAGGCACTTGCCAAGTACGATTTCCCATCTTTTGAGTTCTCCGAAATCTATCCTTTCTTTTGGGATCAACTGGAGAAATCCAACCTCTTCCTGCAAGGTATCATTGACACCAGCAAGAGCCCGATGAGCGACAAAACAGTTGAGTGGCTCTTTCAGCATCCGTTGAGTGATGGCGGTACGTTTACCGGAGTGGCGGATATCGTTTCAAAATATGGCCTTGTTCCCAAAGAAGCAATGCCGGAGACGAACAGTAGCGATAATACTTCGCGCATGGCAAATCTTGTCTCTCTGAAGTTGAAGGAATACGGTCTGCAGCTTCGCGAAATGGCTGCTAACGGTGCCAAACCTGCTGCGTTGGAGAAAGAAAAAACGGCTATGCTCGGCACCATCTATCGTATGTTGGTATTGAACCTCGGTGTACCTCCTACCGAATTCGACTATGTCCGTAAAGATGCCAAGGGAAATCCTGTTGAAACAGAACATCATACTCCGATGTCTTTCCTCGAAAAATATGGCGACAAGCAGCTGTTGACTAACTACGTGATGCTGATGAACGACCCCAGTCGCGAGTACTACAAATGCTATGAGATAGACTATGACCGCCATCGTTACGACGGCAAAAACTGGACTTATGTTAACCTGCCCATAGAGGACATCAAAGAGATGGCTATTGCTTCCTTGAAGGATAGTACCATGATGTACTTCTCCTGCGATGTGGGCAAGTGCCTGAACTCCGAACGCGGTCTGCTCGATGTCAGAAACTATGACTATGAATCTTTGATGGGGACTACCTTCGGGATGGATAAAAAGCAACGCATTCAAACTTTTTCCAGTGGTTCTTCTCATGCTATGACGCTGATGGCTGTTGACTTGAACAAAGACGGAAAACCCGTTAAGTGGATGGTAGAAAACAGTTGGGGGGCTTCAGCTGGTTATCAGGGACATCTTATTATGACTGACGAATGGTTCAACGAATATATGTTCCGCCTGGTAGTAGAGACAAAATATGTTCCTGCCAAAGTGATGGAACTCTTCAAACAGAAACCGCTCCGTCTGCCGGCATGGGATCCGATGTTCGCAGAAGAAAATTAGTCATACGCCTCTCTATGAGGCAAAATCCGACAAATAGAACAATCCCACTTTCCTCGTACCTCCTTCGTACCCGGTCCGTACCCGCTCCGTACCTGGTCCGCTTATTTTCTCCCCCTATAGAAGCAAAGGAGAAGCGAACCTGGTACGAAGGAGAAGTGAAATAGAACAAAAAGAAATAGAGTAGAAAGGAATTACGGAAATTTCTCCGTAATTCCTTTCGTTTTTACTCTTTATTCACGTTCTTTTTTACTACTTTTGCGGGCAATTAATGAAACCATTATTTTATATAAACGCATGGCAAATGTAATTAAGTTACGTAAAGGCCTTGACATTAACCTTAAAGGCGCTGCTGCTGAGGAATTTATGTCTGTGAAAGAGCCGGGATTCTACTCGTTGGTTCCCGATGATTTTACGGGCGTCACTCCCAAAGTGGTGGTCAAAGAACAGGAATATGTGATGGCCGGAGGACCCTTGTTTATCGACAAGAATCATCCTGAATTAAAATTTGTTTCGCCCGTTAGCGGCGTAGTGACAAGCGTGGAGCGTGGTGCACGCCGCAAGGTGTTGAACATTGTCGTTGAGGCTGCCACCGAACAAGACTACGAGGAATTTGGCAAGATGGACCCGTCCAAGATGAATGGCCAGCAGGTAAAAGAAGCCCTTTTGCAAGCCGGTATGTTCGCTTTCATTCGCCAACGTCCGTACGACGTGATCGCCGATCCTACGGTAACTCCGAAAGCTATCTTCGTTTCGGCTTTCGACAGCAATCCGCTGGCTCCCGATTTCGAATTTACGCTGAAAGGAGAAGAAGCAAACTTCCAGACAGGACTCGACGCTTTGTCAAAGATGGCAAAGACGTATCTGAACATCAGTGTAAAACAGAAAGCTACTGCTCTGACGCAAGCTAAGAATGTTACCATCACTGCTTTCGATGGACCTCATCCGGCAGGCAATGTAGGTGTACAAATCAATCACCTCTCTCCGGTAGTAAAGGGCGAAACGGTATGGACTATCGGTGCAGAAGCCGTTATCTTCATCGGGCGTCTGATGAATACCGGTCGCGTGAATCTGACCCGCACGGTAGCCGTAACGGGTTCCGAAGTGTTGAAACCCGCTTACTGCAAACTGCAAGTCGGTGCGTTGCTGACGAACGTTTTCCAGGGTAACGTTACTACCGACAAAGATCTCCGCTACATCAGCGGTAACGTGCTCACCGGTAAGAAGGTTTCTCCGAACGGCTTCCTGGGTGCTTTCGACAATCAGTTGACTGTAATTCCCGAAGGAGATGAAATCCACGAAATGCTGGGTTGGATTATGCCGCGCTTCAATCAATTTAGTGTCAACCGCTCATACTTTAGCTGGTTGATGGGTAAGAAGGAATATGTGCTCGATGCCCGTATCAAGGGTGGAGAACGTCATATGATCATGTCGGGCGAATACGACCGTGTATTCCCGATGGATATCTTCCCCGAATATCTGCTGAAAGCAATCATTGCAGGTGACATTGATCGTATGGAGGCTTTGGGCATCTACGAGGTAGCTCCCGAAGACTTCGCGCTCTGCGAATTCGTTTGTTCTTCCAAGGTGGAAGTACAGCGCATCGTACGTGCCGGACTCGATATGCTTCGTGCTGAAATGGCATAATTCAATTAAAAAATTAAGAATTAAAGATTAAAAATGAAAGCGTTAAGAAATTATCTCGATAAGATAAAGCCGAACTTTGAAGAAGGCGGCAAATTCCACGCATTTCGTTCAGTGTTCGACGGCTTCGAAACATTCTTGTTCGTGCCTAACACTACTTCGAAATCGGGAACGCATATTCACGACTCTATCGACAGCAAACGCATCATGTCGATGGTGGTTATTGCGTTGATACCGGCGCTGCTGTTCGGTATGTATAACGTAGGTTACCAGCACTTCACGCACACCGGTGCTACCGGCAGCTTCATTGAAATGTTTGCCTACGGTTTCCTGGCTATATTGCCTAAAATCATTGTATCTTATGTAGTGGGTCTCGGCATTGAGTTCGTGGTAGCTCAGTGGAAGAAGGAAGAAATTCAGGAAGGTTTTCTGGTTTCGGGTATCTTGATTCCGATGATCGTTCCGGTGGACTGTCCGTTGTGGATTCTGGCGGTTGCTACTGCATTCTCTGTAATCTTCGCGAAAGAAGTATTCGGTGGTACGGGGATGAACGTGTTCAACGTTGCCTTGATTACCCGTGCATTCCTGTTCTTCGCCTATCCTACGAAGATGTCCGGTGATGCTGTTTGGGTATCCGGTGATTCAATCTTCGGTCTGGGACAGCAAGTAGACGGTCTTACGGTAGCCACTCCGCTAGGTGTTGCCGCTACGACGGGGGCTGCTCCCGACTTCTCCTGGGATATGGTGACCGGTCTTATTCCGGGTTCTATCGGTGAAACCAGTGTTATTGCCATTGCTCTCGGTGCCATTCTGCTGTTGTGGACGGGTATTGCAAGCTGGAAGACGATGTTCTCTGTATTCGTGGGTGGTGCTTTTATGGCATTCCTCTTCAATGCAATCGGCCCCGACACTCCGATGGCTCAGATGCCTTGGTACGAACACCTCGTGCTGGGTGGTTTCTGCTTCGGTGCTGTGTTTATGGCTACCGACCCCGTTACTTCGGCACGTACCGAAACGGGTAAATATATCTTCGGTTTCCTGATCGGTGCCATGGCTATCATTATCCGTGTGCTGAACCCCGGTTACCCCGAAGGTATGATGCTTGCCATCCTGCTGATGAACATCTTCGCACCGCTGATTGACTACTGTGTAGTGCAGGGTAACATCGGCCGTCGCGAGAAACGTGCAATCAAGTCTAATAATTAATACCGGAATAGAAATGAATACCAATAGTAATAGTTATACTATCATTTATGCTTCGGTAATGGTTGTTATCGTTGCATTCCTGCTGGCATTCGTAAGTTCTTCACTGCGCGAAACGCAGAACAAGAACGTGGAACTTGATACGAAGAAGCAAATCCTTGCCGCTCTCAATATCAAGGACGTGAAGGATGCCGAAGCAGAATATAATAAATATGTAAAGGGCGATATGCTGATGAACGAGGACGGTACGCTGACAGAGAATACCGACGGATTTGCTACCGCTTACGAAAAAGAAGCCAAAGAAAAACATCGTCTGCATGTATTTGTTGCAGAAGTGAACGGAGAGACGAAATATGTATTCCCCGTTTATGGTGCAGGTCTTTGGGGAGCCATCTGGGGCTATGTGGCGCTGAACAGTGATAAGGATACCGTTTACGGTGTTTACTTCTCTCATGCCAGCGAAACTCCGGGTTTGGGTGCTGAAATCGCTACTCCTCACTTCCAGGGAGAGTTCCCGGGTAAGAAGACATTGGAGAACGGTGAAGTAGCTCTCGGCGTTGTGAAGAACGGTAAGGTAGAGAAACCTGATTATCAGGTGGACGGTATTTCGGGTGGTACTATCACTTCTGTAGGTGTAGATGCCATGCTGAAGGCTTGTCTGAGTAACTACAAGAACTTTTTAACTAATAATAATGAGGAGGAATAAGAATATGGGACAATTGTTTTCAAAGAAGAATAAAGAAGTATTCTCTACTCCGCTTGGACTGAACAACCCGGTTACCGTGCAGGTATTGGGTATCTGTTCTGCTTTGGCTGTTACCGCCAAACTGGAGCCTGCCATCGTGATGGGTCTTTCGGTGACAGTGATTACAGCATTTGCCAATGTCGTGATTTCAATGTTGCGCAAGACGATTCCTAACCGTATCCGTATCATCGTTCAGTTGGTAGTTGTTGCCGCATTGGTGACGATTGTAAGTGAGATTCTGAAAGCTTTTGCTTACGATGTAAGTGTACAGCTCTCTGTTTATGTAGGTCTGATTATTACAAACTGTATCCTGATGGGACGCCTGGAAGCATTTGCCATGCAGAACGGCCCTTGGGAGTCCTTCCTCGACGGTGTGGGCAACGGTTTGGGATATGCCAAGATTTTGATTATCGTAGCTTTCTTCCGCGAACTGCTTGGTTCGGGTACATTGCTCGGTTTCAACATCCTGAACTACGAACCTCTGCAGAAGATAGGTTATGTGAACAACGGCTTGATGTTGATGCCTCCTATGGCGCTGATTATCTGTGCTTGCATCATCTGGTATCAACGTGCACGTCACAAAGAATTGCAAGAAAAGTAATCACTAAGTAAACAGAAAGAACATGGAACATTTATTAAGTTTATTCGTCCGCTCTATCTTTGTGGACAACATGATATTCGCGTTCTTCCTCGGTATGTGCTCTTATTTGGCCGTATCGAAGAATGTGAAGACTGCCGTGGGACTGGGCATCGCCGTAACTTTCGTGTTGGTGGTTACGCTTCCGGTCAACTATCTATTGCAAACCAAGGTGCTCGGGCCTAATGCCATCATCGAAGGCGTAGACCTCAGTTTCTTGAGTTTTATTCTTTTCATTGCCGTAATTGCAGCTATCGTGCAGTTGGTAGAAATGATTGTGGAACGTTTCAGCCCTGCGCTTTACGCTTCACTGGGTATCTTCCTGCCGTTGATTGCCGTTAACTGTGCCATCATGGGTGCATCGCTCTTTATGCAGCAACGCATCACGATGGGCGAGAGCGACCCGAAATATATTGGTGACATCTGGGATGCCATCTCTTATGCACTGGGTTCCGGTATCGGCTGGTTGCTGGCAATTGTCGGCCTGGCTGCTATTCGTGAGAAGATGGCTTACTCTGACGTGCCTGCTCCGCTGAAAGGCTTGGGCATCACGTTCATCACCGTAGGCTTGATGGCAATGGCATTTATGTGTTTCTCTGGTTTGAACATCTAAAAGAAAGGAATAAAACAATGGATATGAATATGATATTAGCAAGCATTGGAGTATTCCTCGTGGTTGTCATCCTGCTTGTTGTTATCCTGTTGGTTGCCAAGAATTTCCTGGTACCTTCAGGTAATGTTAAACTGACTATCAACGGTGATAAAGTGCTGGATGTAGCATCTGGTTCTACATTGCTGAATACGCTGTCTGTAAACGGTGTGTTCCTTTCCTCTGCCTGCGGTGGTAAGGGCTCCTGCGGACAGTGTAAGTGCCAGGTATTGGAAGGCGGTGGAGAAATCCTGCCTTCTGAAACCCCTCACTTCAGCCGTAAGCAAATCCAAGACCACTGGCGTCTGGGTTGTCAGGTGAAGGTGAAAGGCGATATGGGTATTAAGATTGACGAGTCTGTACTTGGCGTAAAAGAGTGGGAGTGCGAGGTTATCTCCAACAAGAACGTGGCTACGTTCATCAAAGAGTTTATCGTGGCGTTGCCTAAGGGCGAACACATGGACTTCCTCCCCGGCTCATACGCACAGATCAAGATACCGAAATTCAATATGGATTACAATAAGGATATCGACAAGAGCCTTATCGGTGACGAGTACTTGCCTGCGTGGGAGAACTTCGGCCTGTTCACTCTGAAGTGCAGAAATGACGAAGAGACTATTCGTGCCTACTCTATGGCCAATTATCCGGCAGAAGGCGACCGCATTATGCTGACGGTACGTATCGCTACTCCGCCGTTTAAACCGAAAGATCAGGGAAAAGGCTTTATGGATGTAATGCCGGGTATCGCTTCTTCTTATATCTTCACGCTGAAACCGGGCGATAAGGTAATTATGAGTGGCCCTTATGGAGACTTCCACCCGATATTCGACTCTAAGCGCGAAATGATGTGGGTAGGTGGTGGTGCCGGTATGGCTCCGTTGCGTGCACAAATCATGCACATGACAAAGACGTTGCATACTACCGACCGCGTAATGAACTACTTCTACGGTGCCCGTGCGCTGAACGAGGTGTTCTATCTGGAAGACTTCCTGCAAATCGAGAAAGATTTCCCCAACTTCAAGTTCCACCTTGCACTGGACCGTCCCGATCCTGCAGCCGATGCAGCGGGCGTGAAGTACACTCCGGGATTTGTACACAACGTAATCTACGAGACTTACTTGAAAGATCACGAAGCTCCCGAAGATATCGAATACTACATGTGTGGTCCTGGCCCGATGTCGAAAGCCGTTGAGAAGATGCTCGACGATCTCGGTGTTCCGGCTCAGAATCTGATGTTCGATAATTTCGGCGGATAAACGAGATTTGAGATTTGAAATAAGGAACTCCGGTAGGCCTTGGGCTTTACCGGAGTTTTTTTGTTACCTTTGGCTCGTCTTATTAAAATAAAGAATCTATGGAACTTCAAGATATACTTCGTAATTTGCAAATAGAACAACTCACCCCTATGCAGGAAACTGCGCAGGAGGCTTATCGTGAGAAAAAGGATTTGGTACTGCTTTCACCTACCGGTTCGGGTAAGACACTGGCTTTCCTTCTGCCATTGGTGCAGACATTGAAAGCGGATGTGCAAGGTGTACAGGCTGTAGTGCTGGTGCCTTCGCGTGAGTTGGCTTTGCAGATTGAAACGGTGTTCAAGACTATGAATACACCTTTCAAGGCTATGAGTTGTTATGGTGGTCGTCCTGCGATGGAGGAACACCGTACGATGAAAGGAATCAACCCCGCTGTCATCATCGGTACTCCGGGGCGTATGAACGACCATCTGAAGAAAGAGAACTTCAATGCTCGTACCGTTACGACTTTGGTTATCGATGAGTTTGATAAATGCCTTGAGTTCGGTTTTCATGATGAAATGTCGGAAGTCATCGGTCAACTGCCTTCCTTAGAGAAGCGTGTATTACTCTCTGCTACCGATGCTGAAGAAATTCCTCAGTTTGCAGGGGTAGGGGATGGTTCCCAACTCGTCAAACTAAACTTTTTGTCTTCCGAACCTGTTTCTGATCGCTTGAACTTGCAGAAAGTTTTGTCTCCCGAAAAAGATAAGTTAGAAACGTTATATCGTCTACTTTGTACGTTGGGCGATCATTCTACACTGGTATTTGTCAACTATCGCGAGAGTGTGGAGCGGGTAGCCGGTTATCTGCAATCAAAGAAATTTCCGTGTGATGCCTTTCACGGTGGCATGGAACAGGCAGACCGTGAACGTGCGCTCTATAAATTTCGTAACGGCAGTTGCCCCGTCCTCGTTTCTACTGATTTGGCAGCACGCGGACTGGATATTCCCGGTATCGACAACATCGTGCACTATCATTTGCCGGTCAATGAGGAAGCCTTCACACATCGCAACGGACGTACGGCCCGTTGGGAGGCGCGTGGTTCTTCTTTTCTTCTCCTACATGTTGAAGAACGTCTTCCGGATTATATCCCTGAGGACATTCCAGTTTTTGAACTGCCGGAGCAAACACCAAAACCTACCAAATCCCGTTGGGCTACCTTATATATAGGTAAAGGGAAAAAAGATAAATTGAATAAGATAGATATCGTCGGTTTCTTATATAAAAAAGGAGGACTGGCGAAAGAAGATATCGGACAGGTGGACGTGAAAGAACACTATGCTTTTGTGGCCATTCGTCGCAGTAAAGTCAACCAACTCCTTACCTTGATTCGCGGTGAGAAGATCAAAGGAATAAAGACGGTTATTGAAGAGGCAAAATGAGCGTTTCTTATAAATATTCATTTTTCTTTCATCTTTTCTATTAAATGAATAGTCTGTATCTCTAATAACTTTCAGTTTACCTTTTGATACAGTTCTTGATAAGTATATATAACAGATTGGCGTATATTTCTTGTATATACCAATAAAAAGTAAGGTAAATGCGGTAGAAAAAAGGAATTTCATAAAGAAAGATTTGTAATACGGAAATAATTCCGTAATTTCGCCATGTCGCAAGACAATATTAAACGAAATTGTATAACCAAAACAAACTTCAAATGAAAAAGCATAATTTCAATGCAGGACCTTCCATCCTTCCGCGTGAGGTGATTGAGGATACAGCGAAGGCTATCTTAGATTTCAATGGATCCGGTCTCTCTCTGATGGAGATTAGCCACCGTGCTAAAGACTTCCAACCCGTAGTGGACGAAGCCGTGGCATTATTCAAAGAATTACTCAATATTCCCGAAGGTTATTCGGTACTGTTCTTGGGTGGTGGTGCCAGTCTGGAATTCTGCATGATACCTTTCAACTTCCTCGAAAAGAAAGCTGCTTATCTGAACACCGGCGTATGGGCCAAGAAGGCAATGAAAGAAGCTAAAGCTTTCGGTGAAGTTGTAGAAGTAGCCTCCTCTGCCGAAGCTAACTATACTTATATTCCGAAGGATTATACAGTTCCGGCCGATGTAGATTATTTCCATATTACTACTAATAATACTATTTACGGTACGGAGCTTAAGAGCGACCTCGATGTTAATGTTCCGATGATTGCCGATATGTCTTCCGATATTTTCTCCCGTCCTATCGACGTGTCTAAATATATCTGTATCTATGGTGGTGCACAGAAAAACCTGGCTCCTGCCGGTGTAACATTCGTCATTATAAAGGATGAAGCAGTAGGTAAGATGTCGCGTTATATCCCGACAATGCTGAACTATCAGACTCATATTGATGGAGGCTCTATGTTCAATACTCCTCCCGTTGTTCCTATCTATGCAGCACTGCAAACTCTGCGTTGGATTAAGGCACAAGGTGGTGTGAAGGAAATGGAACGTCGTGCCATCGAAAAAGCTGACATGCTGTATGCTGAAATCGACCGTAACAAACTGTTTGTTGGTACAGCTGCACAAGAAGACCGTTCACGCATGAACATCTGCTTCGTTATGGCTCCCGAATACAAAGACCTTGAAGCCGACTTCTTGAAGTTTGCTACTGAAAGAGGTATGGTAGGTATTAAGGGACACCGTTCGGTAGGTGGATTCCGTGCATCTTGCTACAATGCAATGTCGAAAGAAAGCGTACAAGCGCTGATTGACTGCATGCAGGAATTTGAGAAACTTCATTAATAATATTTATTCACCACAGATTACTCAGATTCGCACAGATGATTTTAGAGATTAAAATCTGTGATAATCCGTGTAATCTGTGGTGAGTCTTTTTAATACCAATTAGAATCATGAAAGTATTAGTCGCAACAGACAAACCGTTTGCTAAAGTAGCAGTAGACGGTATTCGCAAAGAAATTGAAGCAGCGGGTTATGAACTCGTATTGCTGGAGAAATATGGTGAGAAGGCAAAATTGCTGGAAGCTGTGAAAGATGCCAATGCCATTATTATCCGTAGCGACATCATTGATGCCGAAGTTTTGGATGCAGCCAAAGAACTGAAAATCGTAGTACGTGCCGGTGCCGGTGTGGATAATGTAGACCTTGCCGCTGCTACTGCTCATAATGTATGTGTAATGAATACTCCGGGACAGAATTCTAACGCCGTAGCCGAATTGGTTTTTGGCTTGATGGTGATGGCTGTCCGCAATATGTATAACGGTACTTCCGGTACTGAACTGAAAGGCAAGAAGCTGGGCATCCACGCTTATGGTAACGTGGGGCGCAATGTAGCTCGTGTTGCCAAAGGTTTCGGCATGGATATTTATGCTTACGATGCATTTTGCCCGAAAGAGGTTATTGAGAAAGACGGTGTGAAAGCACTGGATTCTGTTGATGAACTTTATTCTACTTGCGACGTCGTTTCGCTGCATATCCCTGCTACTGCCGAAACAAAGAACTCCATCAACTATGCTTTAGTGAATAAGATGCCGAAGGGAGGCTTATTAGTAAATACTGCCCGCAAGGAAGTTATTAACGAAGCCGAACTGATTCAGTTGATGGAAGAGCGTGCCGACTTGAAGTATATGACCGACATCATGCCTGCTGCCAATGAAACCTTCGCAGCTAAGTTTGCCGGACGTTATTTCTCTACACCGAAGAAGATGGGTGCTCAGACTGCTGAAGCTAATATTAATGCAGGTATTGCAGCTGCCAAGCAGATTGTAGGCTTCTTGAAAGACGGTTGCGAGAAATTCCGCGTAAATAAGTAATAAGTATGAATAGCAAGACTGCTTATAATTTTGCAGTAGTTTATCTTGTAATAGGTGCTGCTGTATTTGCATTAAGTAGTATCTTCAGAAATGAGTTATCAGATTTCGCCCTCGGTTTTTGCGAGGGCGTATCTGTTGTACTAATCTTAGGTAGTGCTATCTATCTGATAAGATACTTCATGAAAAAGAAAAACCAATAATCTTCACTTAAAACACACCTTGGCTTATGGCTATAATTAAACCTTTTAAAGGCGTTCGCCCTCCTCAGAACTTAGTGGAACAAGTAGCTTCACGCCCTTACGATGTACTGAACTCTGCAGAAGCACGCGAAGAAGCGGCAGGAAACGAGAAATCCTTGTATCATATCATTAAGCCCGAAATAGATTTTCCTGTTGGTACGGATGAGCATGATGAGTGCGTCTACCGGAAAGCAGCCGAGAACTTCCAAATGTTCCAGGATAAAGGCTGGCTGGTGCAAGATGATAAAGAGAACTACTACGTATATGCCCAAACCATGAATGGTAAGACGCAATACGGCTTGGTAGTGGGTGCTTACGTCCCCGACTATATGAATGGCGTTATCAAGAAGCACGAACTGACCCGTCGCGACAAGGAAGAAGACCGCATGAAGCACGTCCGCGTGAATAATGCGAATATTGAGCCGGTATTCTTTGCCTATCCCGATGATGCTACTCTGGATGCTATCATAGCCCGTTATACTGCCCAAAAGCCGGTATACGACTTTATAGCTCCGGGTGATGGTTTCGGTCATACATTCTGGATTATCGACAAGCAGGAAGACATAGATGCCATTACCAAAGAGTTTGCCAAGATGCCTGCCCTCTATATTGCCGACGGGCATCATCGTAGTGCTGCTGCCGCTTTGGTAGGTGCCGAGAAAGCCAAGCAGAACCCGAACCATCGTGGTGATGAAGAGTACAACTACTTCATGGCTGTTTGCTTCCCTGCCAACCAGTTGACGATTATCGACTACAACCGTGTAGTGAAAGACCTGAATGGTCTGACTCCCGAACAATTCCTTGCTGCCGTTGGCAAGAACTTCACAATAGAAGAAAAAGGAACGGAAATCTACAAGCCCTCCGGTTTGCATAATTTCTCCCTCTATCTGGAAGGAAAGTGGTATAGCCTCACCGCTAAACCGGGCACTTACAATGATAATGATCCCATTGGAGTACTCGATGTAACCATTTCGTCCAATCTGATTCTGGATGAAGTACTCGGCATTAAAGACCTGCGTTCTGATAAGCGCATCGACTTTGTAGGCGGTATCCGTGGTTTGGGTGAACTGAAGAAACGCGTAGATAGTGGTGAAATGGAAGTAGCTTTGGCACTCTATCCTGTATCCATGAAGCAGTTGATGGATATTGCCGATACGGGCAACATCATGCCTCCCAAGACTACCTGGTTCGAACCGAAGTTGCGTTCGGGCTTGGTGATCCACAAATTGGATTAAAAGAATTTATCCCTCTGTAATAAGAGCGATACACCAGTGTAAAGATGAATGATTTGCACGTGTGTATCGCTCTTTTTATTTGCCGATTTGCGTATACTGATGGGGGCATATATTTTATAAAAGACTATCTTTGCCGGAAAATGTGCGATATTTATGAAGATACTTATTCTCAATAGTAGTCCCCGTCGGCGAGGGAATATCTCGAAGATGCTGGAAGTGATGAAGCAAGAGGCGGAGAGTTGCGGGGCGGAAGTAACCTTTGTGCATGTTTCGGATTTGCAGGTTCGTCCCTGCATCGGCTGCATGAAGTGCCGCAGTTCCCTGGAATGCTGTTTACCCGAAGACGATGCGCAGAAAGTGTTACAGTCGATGAAGGAGGCAGATGCCTTGATAGTAGGCGCTCCCTGTTATTGGGGAAATCTGCCGGGCGAATTGAAGGTGCTTTTCGACCGTATGGTTTATGGCATGATGGGGGAGAATTCCTGGGGAATGCCCCTACCACTACATAAAGGCAAGAAGGCAATCATTGTAAGCACATGCACTACCCTTTATCCTTTTAATATTCTCTATCACCAGACACGTGGTGTGGTGCGAGCCTTGAAGGAGATTTTGAAATGGAGCGGCTTCAAGATAGTGAGAACTGTTGAAAGGGGAGGAACCAAGAAGCATCCGGAACTCTCGGAAAAAGAGCTGGCACGTTGCCGGAAATCAGTACACAAACTTCTGTGATAGTCTGGTTGAAAAAAGCATTATTTGAATATTATGGGGCGTAAAGAAGAATACAAACAGCAGAATGAGCAATTCCTGGAGGCGCTGCGTTCTGAGGAAGATATAAAAGAATTGGCAGCCGGAGTACTTTACCGGGTATTGGAGGCAGGGCAGGGAGGTATTACTCCCCGTCGTAATAGTGTGGTGTCTGTGCACTATAAAGGTACGCTTGTCAATGGACGTGAATTCGATAATTCCTGGAAGCGGAATTGTCCGGAAGCTTTCCGTCTGAACGAAGTGATTGAAGGCTGGCAGATTGCTTTGCAACAAATGCATGTGGGAGACCGTTGGATGATTTATATCCCTTATGCTGTTGGTTATGGTACACGTACCAGCGGGCCGATTCCGGCATACTCAACTTTAATATTCGAGGTGCAATTATTAAGTATTGCCTGATGAACAAGACTTCTTCTCGCGGCATTGGATGACACGGCAAATCTGCTCCACTGTTCTGCTGATATTCTGCTTTGCAATGGCGGGTTCCATCGCCTGTTCCAAAGACATGGACGAAGGGGTAATGGAGAATGCTCCCCGAAATCCGGCTTGATTCAGTATCTCCACATCTTCGACGGCGCCTGCCAGTAGAATGACAGGAATCTGCTGTGCCTTTGCCTCTTCCAGTATGCCGAAGGGCACTTTCCCCATGATTGTTTGCCGGTCCGCCTTACCCTCTCCGGTGATGACGAGGCCGGCACCTTTTATCTTTTCGCCGAAGTGAAGCGCATCCAATAACAACCGGATGCCGGGTTGCAGTTCTGCGTTCAGGAATGCTGATAACCCGCCGCCCATGCCACCGGCAGCACCGGCACCGGGAAGGCATGATATATCTTTGCCTGTCGATTGGCGAATTACTTCAGCAAGCTTCACCATGCCTGCATCCAGTTCTGCCACCATTTCCGGGTCAGCCCCCTTTTGTGGGGCAAAGACTGCTGCCGCACCGTCTGCGCCGGTAAAAGGGTTTCGGACATCGCACGCTGCCGTGAAATGACAATCCTTGAGTGCCGGGTGCACAGACGAGAAGTCTACGGAAGCCACCTCGGCAAGCAATGCTCCACACATCGCTTTCGGTACTCCGCACGCACCTATCGAATGCCCTGTCCCCAGTTCCTGCCCGCTTTCATCCAGAAAACGGAATCCCAATGCCTGCAGCATTCCCAGCCCGGCATCATTGGTGGCACTGCCACCCAGCCCGATGACGAACCGCCTGCACCCCCGTTCCAATGCGTCGCGTATCAGTTCTCCCGTTCCGAAAGTGGTGGTCAGCATCGGATTGCGCTTCTCCCGGGGCACGAGAGGGAGTCCGCTGATGGCTGCCATTTCGATGAAAGCCGTTTGCCCGTTGCCCGCAATGCCGTAGTGGGTGTCGCACACTTCCATCAGCGGAGAGTGGGCACGAACCGGAATGCGCGCTCCTCCGCTGGCGGCAATGAGTGCATCCTGCATCCCTTCGCCACCGTCCGCCACGGGAAGGCAGATGACTTCGCATTCGGGAAAGACGTTGCACACGCCCCGTGCGGCGGCGGCTTCCGCTTCCGGCGAAGTGAGACATCCTTTAAAGGAATCTATGGCAATAACTACTTTTTTCATGTGACGGATCGTGTTTTCGTTTACCGGAATTCGGGAATATACCTATACAAAGGTAGACTTTTCCGATGTAAATCTCTGCAGAAAACACGAAAACTGTATATCTTTGCAGCATGAGCGAAGATACGTATAAAACCATTGTCGCCCCGTCCGAGGGGATTTATACCGAAAAGCGTAGCAAGTTTATCGCTATCGCCCTGCCCGTGCGTACGGTAGAAGAGGTGAAGGCGCATCTGGAAACTTATCAGAAGAAATACTACGATGCCCGTCACGTGTGCTACGCCTATATGCTGGGTGCCGAGCGCAAAGACTTCCGTGCCAATGACAACGGAGAACCCTCCGGTACGGCAGGCAAGCCCATCCTGGGACAGATAAATTCCAATGAACTGACAGATATCCTGGTCATCGTGGTGCGTTACTTCGGGGGCATCAAGCTGGGTACGAGCGGACTGATTGTGGCCTACCGAGCTGCCGCCGCCGAAGCCATTGCCGCTGCCACGGTGATAGAAAAAACGGTGGACGAAACGGTTACCTTTCTCTTCGAATACCCCATGATGAACGATGTGATGCGTGTGGTGAAGGAAGAGGAGCCGGAGATACTGGAACAATCCTACGATATGGACTGCCGCATGACGCTGCGCATCCGCAAGTCGATGATGCCCAAGTTGCGGTCGCGACTGGAGAAGGTCGAGACGCTACACTTAGAGGATATCGGTGACGGATAGAGGCTGGCTTGGTAGTACACTCGGAGTATAATCATTGGGGATGATTCCCATAATCATCCGGGATGATTCCTACAATCATTGGGGATGATTCCTATAATCATCCGGGATGATTGTCCCCTCTCTCATACACTCGGGCAGGCTAAGGTATAGCATCATCCGGGCTAAGGTATACAGACAGGCGGCGTAGGCCGATATAAAGCGAACATTTAAAATAAATAAGAAGATATGGCATTTGAAGCAAGTAAACGTGAGTTAGGTGAACTCTACACATTCTTCCGGCTGCTGGCGGACGGAAAAGTATCGCTGGGCACCCCGAAGGCGCAGAAAGACGAACAGAAGTGTTGGCCTGTTGCGCTGATACAGAGGGAAGAACATGACGGCACACGCCGCTACTACATCGAGAAAGAAGACGTGCGCATCGTCTCCGGCACCACGGAGAAGGACGGCACGTTCACCGCCTCCGGCAAGGATGATCAGCGCTTCCCGCGCGAAGACTTCCGCGATGCCGCCGAAATCATTCTCCATCTGCTTAGGAACGTGCCGGGCGAAGACGTAGAAGTTTCCGAAGGCCTGGAAGCCTTTCTCGATGCCGTCAACATCTACGACCTTGAAGCCAAAACGGAAGACCGCACCGACTTCTCCGTCGCCTTTTGGCATCCGCAAGCCCCGCTGACGGGTTTCAATGTCCGTTGCCGCCTCAGCTCCATGAGCCCGTTGCTGGATGGCGGGCGCACTGCCAACTTAAAGTTGGAGCAGAGCGGTGTAAAATTTGCCGTGCCCACCGTCAACAAAGTAAACGCCCTGCCGGAGTCTCCTACCGAAGTAGCCGAACGGATGCTGATGATAGAGCGCCTGGGCGGTGTGCTGAAATATGCCGACGTGGCCGACCGCGTGTTCCGTTGCAACCTGCTGATGATAGACCTCCACTTCCCCCGCATGCTGGCAGAGATGGTGCGCATCATGCACCTGGACGGCATCACCCGCGTCAACGAACTGACGGAGCGCATCAAAGAGATGAACCCGCTGAAGATAAAGGACGAATTGATAAACAAACATGGCTTCTATGAGTTCAAGATGAAGCAACTCCTGCTGGCACTTGCCCTGGGCATGCGCCCGGCGAAGATATACAACGGCTCGGACTCTGCCGTGGAAGGACTGCTGCTGACGGACGGCAACGGCGAAGTCCTCTGCTATCATCAGTCGGAGCGCCAAGTGTTTGCCGATTTCCTCTATCAGAACACCCGCTTCGAGAAGAGCTCGGTAGACAAAGACAAGTACGGCTTCCTGGAACGCGAGAACGGAGTCTACTATTTCAAACTGAATGTGAAGATAGGACTGATTAAAAGATAATGAATATGAACGAAGTATTAAAGACCATCCAGTCGCGCCGCAGTGTGCGTGCCTATACGGAACAGCAGGTATCCGTAGAAGATTTGAATCGGATTCTGGAAGCTGCCGCCTATGCCCCCAGTGGGATGAACTTCCAGACTTGGCATTTTACCGCCATCCAAGATGCCGCTGTGCTGGCAGAGTTGAACGAGAAGATTAAGGGTGCTTTTGCAAAAAGTGACGACGTTCATTTGCAGGAACGAGGAAATAGTCAGACGTATTGCTGCTACTATCATGCGCCTACGCTTGTCATCGTTTCCAATGACCCGTCCCGTTGGTGGGCGCCTATGGATTGTGGCTGTGCCATGCAGAATATCTTCCTTGCTGCCCGGTCTCTCGGCATCGGCTCCTGCTGGATCAATCAGTTGGGACAGACGTGTGACGACCCCGAAGTGCGCGCTTTCATCACCCGGCTCGGCGTGCCCGAGAATCATCGCGTATATGGTTGCGCCGCCTTGGGCTATGCTCCCGAAGGTGTTCCGATGAAAGAGAAGAAGTTGGCGGAAGGTACGGTGACCATCATCCGGTAACAGACAAAAAAGCCCGCAGGGAGGTGTATATATAGGTAATTAATAAATCATACATGAAGCATTCAGTATAATTCTTTCACCTCCCTTTGGGTTTGTTTATCTCTGCATATTGATGATACCGTTGTCCGTATCCGTATTGTTCAAGCTCTTGTTGCCTGCCTTGTGTCTGCGGCCGAATTCGAATGAGTATCCTACGCGGAGTATGAACATCCGTCCCGTCTCCTTCACAAATGTATCGGAACGGAAGGGGGCTACTTCGCTGATGCGCTCCTTGCCCGTCTTATAGTTGTTGGTGAACGGGAACATCACTCCGCATCCCACCTGCAAACTATTCTTGGTGTACATGGCTATAAATGCCACCTGGTTCTCGTTCTTCTTGATGGTTTCTCCATAAAAGCCGTTCTCTACCTTGCGGAACTGTCCGCCCAGGGAGAAGTTCTTGTATTGCAAATCCATCATCACGCCGTAGTAGAAGTTGTTGTAGGTATGGCTGTATTCCAGTCCTTCGGACCAGCTGCGGGTAAATCCTGCCGAGGCATACAGGGTCAGGAAGTCTTTCAGTCCGAATAAGTCCGCACCGTTCGTTCCTATCATCAGTTCGGTGTTGAGGCTTTGGAAGGAGCGTTGGTTCTCGTCCATCAGCACCAGTTTGCCGTTCTCTACAAAGACGCTCTCCATGATGGGGCTGTCGTAGTATTGGTGGCGTACGCTGAGATTGGCGTTGAACTTCTTCATGGAGTAGCTGTATGCCAACGAGTTGGTGAATTGCTGGAATGTTTTCAGCAACGGATTACCGCGTACTATTTGCAGCGTGTCTATCGCCTGCTCCACATCCGTCAGCGAGCCGAGCGACGGTATGGACGGACTGATGTTGAACCGATAGCGCAGGAAGCCCGCCTTCTTCAGATTATAGCTCAACCGCACGGTGGGGGTGAACGTATAGTAAGTATGGTCTTCGTCGCCTTCCTTGAACCAGGCACGCGTCATGCCCACACTTCCGGCGTAACTGAAATCCTTCACCTTGCCCTGTACTTCGAAGAAAGCCGATGTCTGCGACTGGTCCATCTTTGAAGTCGTGGGATTGGAACCCCTGTACTCGTTCTCCGTTCTCATCTGGTAGTGGCGTGCACCGCCGCTCAACTTCACATTCTGAAAACTCTTCTCGTAGATGGCTTCACCGATGATGGAGCGTTTGTCTCCGTCCACCAAAGTCTGGATGTCTGCCAGCGGGGCGTTCTTATCTTCGTATTCTTTGTATTTCCGGTTGTTGGTGCTGTGTATCAGCGTTCCCGTCACGTTCAGCTGGATGCTCTGCCGGTGGGGCAGGGTATGCTGGAAGTAAAGGTCGAGGGCGGGCGAGTAGCTGGACGAATGGTTGTTGACGTACGAATAGATGTAATCCGTACTGCCTTCCGCCCACATCTTGTTCAGTTCTTTGGCGTAGGGCGCATTGTAGATGTTGTTTCGCAGAATGGCGTTGAACACATACTTGTCCGGTTTCGTCAGATTGTACGTCAGGTTCACGTTGTTGGTGGTGTTGAACGAGGTCGATTCATCCTGTATGCCTTCCTTGATGCGGTTTATGGTGCGGTCGCCCAGGAAGAACGACTCGTGGGATACCAACCGGGAGTGGTATTTACCGTTCTTGTTGAAGTAGTCGATGCCCCATTCCGAGTTCTTGTAGTTGAACTTGGCAGTCAGGAAGTTCTCTCCCCATACCCGGTGCGGTGAGTCGGAGAGTTGGAAGTTTACCATTCCACCCGTCTCCCGCTGACGCAGGATGATGTTGACTACTGCACCCAGTTCTTCGTCGCCGTATTGCTTGCCGGGGTCTTCGATGAACTCCACGCGCAGCACGTCTTTTGCCCTTACGGCGGCAATCTCCTTATCCGTCACCTTGATGCCGTTGATGCGTGTCTGCACGGCGCCACCGCCGCTGACGGTCATGCTGTTACTCAGCTTGTCCACTTGCAGGCGGGCAATGCCGAGAGTGTTCAGCAGGTCGTAGGCACCGAACGAACGTTTCACCTGGCTCTCGCTGGGGAGAATAATCTGTCTGTCCACCCGTTGCAGCACGTTGCTTGCCGACACGGTTACTTCGCCCAGGCTGACGGCATCTTCCTGCAAGGGGATGTCGCCCAAGTCTACGCTCTTGTTCAGCTTCAGCAGGATATTCTCGTTCCGATAGCCGATGAACGAAATGGACAGGCGGTAATCTCCCTGTTTGAGTTTGTTGAGGTTGAACTCACCTTCACCGTTTGAGGTCACTCCGGTCACGAGGGTGGAGTCCGTGGTCCATAGCGATACGTTGGCTGCCACGATGGGCTGTTGCGAAGTCTCCGTGATGCGCCCTTTGATGTAGATGTTTTGTGCTTGCGTACTAAGTACCGGCAAAAGCAGCAGTAATGTTAAAAGTCTTGTTTTCATATCTTTCTGTATTATCTGTGAATACTGTTATTTGCTTGAAATTAAGGATGCGGCGTCCACTCCTCCCTCCGTAGGGAAGATGCTTATCGTGGTATGTCAATGATTTAAATGTTTAAGATTGCAGTGCAGAACTCATTGCGAGCATCAGCAGGAGCACCTTGACGGTGATAAGGCTAAAGAGCAGCCCGAACGTGATCCATAGTGCAGTCTTTGCATGTCGTTTCATGTGCTTTCCTTTTTATAATTGTTATACCGTTCTGTTATCTCATCAATGCCTACTCCCAGCAAGTCCATCACGTGGAAGGTTTCGGTCAGTTGGTTGTCGAAGAATTCCTTCTTCTGTATTTTCATCACCCGCCGTACGGCGTCGCGCGACAGGTAGTAGCCCATTCCCCGCTCGGAGTAGATAATCCCTTCCGTTTGCAGGTATTCGTAAGCCTTCAGTACGGTGCGCGAGTTCACTGCGAGTTGTGTCGAGAGTTCGCGTACCGATACCACCCGCTCTTCCGGTTGCCACTCCCGGGTGAGTATCTTGCCGAAACAGAAGTCTACAATCTGTTGGTATATCGGTTTATTGGTCTTGAAGTCCATACGCGTTTACAGTTGTTTCTCTTTCAGTAAGAAGTAGCTCGATATCCATATTCCGACGATGAACACTGCCGGTGCGGCATAGTTGCAGAAGTTGACGACGGCTTCTGTGGCGGAAGATACCGGGAAGTTATAAGTGGGAAAGGAGACGATGCTGTTCATCCAGTAGTGCTGGCTGTCGTTTACGCCGTGGTATATAATCAGACTCAGTAGCCCTACAATACCGAAACATAGCAGTATGCTGAGGCAGAATGCTGCGAAAGCTTTGAGAAGTTTCTTCTGCTTGAAGGCGATGCAGCTTGCAAAGAAGATGCCTTGCAGCAGGCACAGAAAGAGTATCTGGTCTTTGTGTACTTCGTGCAGCATAATGGCATTCCCGAAGTGTTGTAAGAACTCGACGCCGGTCAGTGCAAAGATTCCTTTCAGTACGGACAACAGCAGGATGCTCAGCACGGGGAGCAGGAAATAATATTTTATCCAAAGGTGCAGGAACTTCTCGAAAACGGATGCCGGCAGCAACAGATAGGTGGTGGAGTTGTCCTTGGTGATGTTCTTTTCCAGCACGCAGGGGGCGGCGCAGAGAAACCACATTACGTATTTCCAGATGAAGGCGCCCTGCGTCTGGTGGTCATAAAGGCTTCCGCCCCGGTTGATGTCGTACATCATGCAGAGCAGGCAGATGCCAAGAATGATGCCTGCCGTTTGCAGCAGATGTCTTCCCGTCTCTTGCTTTTCGTATCGTTCCAGTAGTAGGAAGCGTTTCAGATTGAAAGTTGCGTTCATACTTTTTGTTGTTATATCAGTGAATTATAGTATTTGCAGGAACAAGGTTTAGTCTTTGTCCGCAAATGCTTCCTTTATCATTTCCGGTTCTTGCAGTATGGCTTTGTACAGCAACTCGATGTCCGGTGTATTCTCTTCTTCTTCCGTATTGGGCAGAATGGAGAAATAACCTTGCAGGCTTTGTTCGCTGTACAGGCCGCCTTTGGGACGGCTGTCGGTATGGGCGAAAAGCAACCGCTCGCTGATGCCGTCTATGGACTGGTTCAGCATCACTTCTCCTTCACCGAGGAGATGAGGTGTTCCAGCAGGTTCTCGAAGTCGTGTGCCTGGTGGGTGGAGATGAGCAGAGTGCTTTCGTCGTCCACGCTGCGGGTGATGATGTGCTTCAGGGCTTGCCGGCCGGAGATATCCAGTCCGTTGGTCGGTTCGTCCAGCAATGTCAGTGGAGTGTGCAGGGCAAGCACGTATGCCAGCATTGCCTTTTTCTGCTGACCGTATGAGATGGCGGACAGTTCCTGATTGCCATCCACACGCAGTTCTTCAAGGTTCTGTTCAAAGTCTTTCAGGCTGAAACGTGGATAGAATGCGGAGTGTTTCCGCGCAAATTGCCGGATACTCCCGGCAGGCATCTCCATCTCTTCGGGCAAGAAGAAGTAGCGGGTAAGCAATTCGGGACGACGCAGTGCCGGATTCTCCCCATCTATGAGACAAGTCCCTTTCTGAGGGAAGAGAAGCCCGCAAAAGAGGTGTAGCAGTGTTGTCTTTCCTGCACCATTCTCACCCAACAGACCATAAATGCCTGCACCTATCTCCAATGTTATATCATTGAAAATAATATGTTTAGGACTATATCCGTAGCTTAAATTCTCTATCTGTATCATCTTATCAAGGTGTTGCACTTATGTACAACACTGCAAACGTATGGGATGTAAAGCAGAAAAGCAAGGATAGCAGACAATTATTAATATATTTTAATGCATCTGCACTCTATTCCCTATACCCAGAAAGATGATTCGCAAAATTTGCGAATCATCTTTTTATACGCTATCTTTGCATTGAATAAAGGAATCAATATGGTAGTAACGTTCGAGAAAGATTATTTGCGTGAACTCTACGAAACAGGAAAGACAGCAGATAAGAAACATCGTTTTCAGCCGCAAATAATCAACGGCTATCTGAAATGTGTGAAAGCCTTGGATGAGGCTGAAAGACTGGAAGAACTGTTTCAGTTTAACGCTTTACGTTACGAGAAGCTGGTGGGAGATAAACAAGGTTTATCCTCGCTTCGTATAAATAATCAGTATCGCCTTGAGTTTCGTGAAGTACCGAGTCAGCAAGATAAAACCATTATTGAGATTTGTTCGTTAGTTGATATTACAAACCATTATAAATAGTATTATTATGGGAAATTTAGGTTATCCATTTCGCCCTTATCATCCGGGAGAACTGCTGAAAGAAGAACTGGAATGCAGGAATATAAGCCAGAAGGAGTTTGCCAGGAAGTTTGGCATATCATATACGGCGTTGAATGAAGTGCTGAATGCCAAACGTCCCGTGTCTACTGATTTTGCCTTGTTTATGGAGGCGTCACTTGGCGTAAGTGCAGATCTGCTTGTCAGGATGCAGACCAGCTACAATATGCAGGTAGCCAGGCAAGATAATAAATTGGTTGATAAGTTGAATAAGATACGTAAGATAGCCGCAATTCTTTAAGAATGCAATCTATCTGCTTATAACATCTTCACCAAGATGTCCCACACCGCCACCATGTGGCATGCCGACCCTGCCAATACGAAGAAATGAAAGACGGAATGCATGTATCGTGTATTACGTAAGGAGTAGAAAGCAGCCCCGGTGATATAGCACACCCCTTCGGCAATAATCCAATAGACGGAAACCTCGGCTACGGCATATAGTGGCTTGAATACAATCAGCACAGACAACCCCATGAGAATATAGCATATCGTCTCCAGATAGCTATGCTCCTTCATTTTGCGGAAGCTGACGATAGTGCCTGCAATGGCACACAGCCAGACAAAAACGAACAATACCCATCCCCAAGCCCCTTCAGTGCGCAGGGCAATGAGCGTGACGGGTGAGAAGCTACCTGCAATGTGCCAGTAGATAGCAGCATGGTCCCAATGCCGCAATCGCCGCTTCCACGGACTATGATGCTTTATGGAGTGGTAGAGGGTAGAGGAGATGTACGAACCGCACATTCCGAATAGATAGAGCCATATTCCTAATGTAGCCCACAGGTTATGCGCTTCGTGACATTTCATTAGGAACAGTGTACCTACAATTATCCCCATAGCAATACCGATGCCATGAGAAATGGAGTTAACGGTTTCTTCGCCCCGGCTGTAGAAGAGTCCGTGGCGCCTTTTCTTTTCAGTTGTATTCATCTTTGAGAGGCGGTTTTTATCTTGAGGCGAAACAGACGATGCGTTTTACCTCAATACATCATCTGTTTTTTATGCTGAAAACATATACCCCTTCCGCACGATAACTCCTATAAACAGAGGTATTAAGGCATGCGGAAGGGGTTGGAGTGTTTTTAGTCAAAGCATCCGTAGCACGTCGGCAACAGTTTCCGGTCGCCCAGCGTATTGTCAACGCGTGCTACATTTATCCAGAACTTGTTTTCACGTACGCTTTCTATCGGATAGGCGGCTTTCTCGCGCGTGTAACTGTGGTTCCATTCGTTCGCCACCACCTCGTATTCGGGGTGCGGAGCATTTACCAGCACATTGTCTTCCTTGTCCGCTTTGCCTTCCTTCACTTCCTGAATCTCGTTCCAGATGGTCAGCATCACGTTGATGAAGTTATCCAGTTCGGCAAGGCTTTCGCTTTCCGTCGGTTCTATCATCAGGGTACCGTGTACGGGGAAGGAGAGGGTGGGAGCGTGATAGCCGTAGTCCATCAGACGCTTGGCAATATCATTTTCGCTGATACCCGTTTCTTCGTGTACCTTGCGGCATTCCAGAATCATTTCGTGACCAACGAAGCCGGTAGCACCGCGATAAACGATGCCGTATGTATCCTTGAGGCAAGCAGCCAGATAATTGGCGCTCAATATCGCTATCTTGGTGGCACGCGTCAGTCCTTCCGTTCCCATCATGCGGATGTACCCGTACGTGATGGGCAAGATGCCTGCACTGCCGAACGGAGCACCGGCAACCTGGTTGGCGGCATTGCCGAAGATACCGTGTCCCGGCAGGAACGGAACCAGATGTTCTGCCACGCAGATAGGTCCTACGCCCGGTCCGCCGCCGCCGTGAGGCGAAGCAAACGTCTTGTGCAGGTTCAGATGGCAAACGTCGGCACCGATAAAGCCGGGGTTCGTCAGCCCTACCTGCGCATTCATATTGGCGCCGTCCATATATACCTGTGCGCCGCAAGCGTGGATAATGCGGCAGATTTCCACAATCTCCGTTTCAAAGATGCCGTGCGTGGATGGATAGGTAATCATCAGCGCAGCAAGGTCGTCCTTGTTCTCTTCTGCTTTGGCGCGGAGGTCAGCCATATCCACATTGCCTTGCTCGTCGCAGGCGCAAGTCACGGTAGTGAAACCTGCCTGAATGGCGGATGCCGGATTGGTGCCGTGCGCCGATGCCGGAATCAATACCTTGCTGCGATGTCCCTGCCCGATGCTTTCCAGGTAAGCGCGGATAACACGTAGCCCTGCATATTCGCCTGCCGCACCGGAGTTGGGTTGCAGGCTGACGCCGGCAAAGCCGGTGATTATCTTCAGTTCTTCGCTGAGGTTGTGTATCAGTTCGCGATAACCCTCTGCCTGGTCTTCGGGCACCAGCGGATGTATATTCATAAATTCCGGCCGGCTGAGGGGCAGCATCTCTGCCGCAGCATTCAACTTCATGGTGCACGAACCGAGGGAAATCATGGAGTGTGCCAGGGAGATGTCCTTGCGGTCGAGGCGCTTGATGTAGCGCATCATCTCCGTTTCCGTGTGATATTTGTTGAATACCTCGTGCGTCAGGTAGGCGCTTTGGCGTTTCAGTTCCTTACAGATGGTATTGCTTACCGGCACGTCGTCCACCTTCGTGCAGTCCTGTCCGGCGGCAATGGCAAAGATAGATACCAGTACGTTGACGGCAGCTACGTCCGTGCTTTCGTCGATGCTCATGCCCACGTCACCGTTCTTGAAGTAACGCAGGTTCACTTCCTTGCTCAGTGCGATGGTACGTATCTGTTGTGCCGAGATGGTATCGGGCAGTGCGAAGCGGAGCGTGTCGAAATACTGTGCATTGACCTGCTTGTATCCCAGCTTGTTGATGGTTTTCTCCAGATATACGGCAATGCTGTGGATGCGTTCGGCAATGGTGCGTATGCCTTCCGGTCCGTGATACACGGCATAGAAGCCTGCCATGGTGGCGAGCAGCGCTTGTGCGGTACAGATGTTGGACGTTGCCTTCTCGCGCTTGATGTGTTGCTCGCGGGTTTGCAGCGCCATGCGGTAGCACATCTTTCCGTACTTGTCCTTCGACCAGCCGATGATGCGTCCCGGTATATTGCGTTTGTACTCGTCGCGCGTGGCAAAGTATGCTGCCGACGGGCCGCCATAGAACATCGGAGTACCCAGCCGTTGCGTTGTACCGAAAACGATGTCCGCTCCCCATTCTCCCGGCGGGGTGAGCAGGGCAAGGCTCAGAATGTCGGCGGCAACGGCTACCTTGCATTCTGCGGCATGTGCTTTCTCTACAAATTCGCGATAGTCTTCCGCATTGCCGTTGGCATTGGGATATTGCAGTACGCAGGCAAAGATGTCCGGGGTAAGTTCCAGTTCGCGGTACTTGCCGGTGCGTATCTCGATGCCCTGCGGCACGGCGCGGGTGGTCATTACTGCCAGTGTCTGCGGGAAGATGTTCTCGTCTACAAACACTACGTTGGCTCCCGACTTCTGCATGGCGCGGGGACGAAGGGCGTACATCATCGTCACGGCTTCGGCGGCGGCGGTTGCTTCGTCCAGCAAAGAACAGTTGGCAAGCGGCATGCCGGTGAGGTCGCATACGGCAGTCTGGAAGTTCATCAGCGCTTCGAGGCGTCCTTGCGAGACTTCCGTCTGATAGGGAGTGTAAGAGGTGTACCACACCGGGTTCTCGAATACATTCCGTTGGATAACGGCAGGGGTAATGGTGTTGTACCAGCCCTTGCCGATGTAAGTGGTGTAAAGTTTGTTTTTGGCAGCCAGTCCGGCAATGTGTTGCCCGAACTCATATTCCGTCATAGTCTCGGGCAGAGCCAACGGCGCTTTCAGGCGTATGTTGGCAGGAATGGTTTTATCTATCAGCTCGTCCAGGCTGTTCACTCCGATTTTGCGGAGCATCTGTGCCTCGTCTTTTTCGCTGATGCCGATGTGGCGGCAGGCCAATAGGTCGTTTTTCATGATTGTATATGTTTAAGTTTGATTATTCTCCTATCTGAAGAACGGATTCTCCGCCTTCTCTATTCCGATGGTGGTCGGTGCACCGTGTCCCGGATAGACAATGGTTTCGTTGGGCAGTACGAACAGACGGCTGCATATATGCTCTATCAGTTCGTCGAAGTTGCCGCCGGCAAGGTCGGCACGGCCTATGCTTCCCTGGAACAGGACATCGCCCGAGAACATACAGTGCTGTGCCGCACAGTAAAACACCAGGCTGCCCGGTGAGTGTCCCGGCACATGGATGGCTTCCAGACGGGTATTGCCGAAGGTGATGATGTCGCCGTCGTGCAAATAGTTTCCCAGCGGTACGGGTGGTTCCTGCAGCTGGAAACCGAACATCCGGCTTTGCTTCGGAGCTTCGTCAATCCAGTATTCGTCTGCTTGGTTGGCTTCTGCTTTCAGTCCGAATTCTTTCAGCATGAAAGGGTTGCCGAAGATATGGTCCAGGTGCAGGTGCGTGTTCAACAGATGCTTCACATTCAGTTCGTTCTTGATGATAAAGCTCTTCAACGCCTGCTTCTCTTCTTCGTAGAAACAACCGGGGTCGATGACTACCGCTTCATTGGTTTCGTCCCAAAGCACATAGCAGTTCTCCGGGAACATATTAAATTCAAATCTCTTTATCTTCATAATTATATGGTTACATATACTACCTTCTTGGTTTCGAAGAACTCTTCCTCGAAGAAGTCCTTCAAGTCCCACATCGTGGTCTTGTTCCTGACGGGCATGGCTTCGTGTTCCAGTTCGCCGCCTTTCAGACAGATCAGTCCGTTGGGTAAAGCATTCTGTTGTTTAGTGGAGATGTTCTTGCGGATAATCTTGAGAAGATCGGTCAGCGGCATCACGGCACGGCTTACGACAAAGTCGAACGTTTGCTTCTCTTCTTCGGCACGGGCATGGCGGAAAGTAATGTTTTTCAATCCGATGCTGCCGGCTACTTCGGTGGCTACGCGCACTTTCTTACCGATGCTGTCCACCAGGTGGAACCTCACTTCGGGAAAGAGGATAGCCAGGGGGATGCCCGGAAATCCGCCGCCCGTGCCCAGATCCATAATCTGCGTGCCCGGTTTGAAACGGATTATTTTGGCAATGCCCAGTGAGTGGAGCACATGATGCTCGTATAGGTTTTCGATGTCTTTACGCGAGATGACGTTTATCTTGGAATTCCAGTCCAGATAAAGGTCATAGAGTGCGGCAAACTGCTTTTTCTGTTCCTCTGTCAGGTCAGGAAAGTATTTGCTGATGATTTCCATATTTCTTCGTTTTTACTTATTCTCTTACTTCATTGAGTACCATCGAACCATCGCTCAGCAAGTGCTGCACCATTTCGTACGGAAGGGTGATTTGTACGGGCCCCATCACGTACGGAGCGATGTCGTATACATTATAATAAAAGGTGATGCCTTCCGGGCTGAGGTAAAAGTTCTCGGTCGGTTCCAGATTGCCGGTGGTGGCATATCCCAGGTCTTCCAGTTCCTGGCGGGTGGTTACTTTGTTGTCCGCCATCAACTGATTCCACAACAAGTCGGTCAGGGCTCCTTCATAGTCGCTGACGAACAAGTCGTCCAGCCGGATGGGGCTCAGGGTGCGCAAGTCCATATTGAGGAAGGTAGTCATGTAGATGCCGTGTGCGCCGCCGGTAAACTCTTCGTAGCGGTAACGGTACACTAACAGATGCTTGGTGTAGAGTTGCACCTGGCTTTTGATATACTTGTAGTATGAGTACCAGGCTTCCATACTGCTTTCATCTTCCTTTTCCTGTTCATCCTTTTTGTACATCGGTTCCAGGTCGTTGCGATAATCGCTGATGTATTTTCCGGCATATTGGTCTGCTGCTTCTTTGGGCGGCATCGCCATATATTTGTCACCGAAGCAGAGGGAAAGGAAATAAGCGTTCAGGCTGTCGCCCAGTCTTACATCGGATGCTTTGTCCACATAGGCAAAGTTGATGACGATGTTGCATGCAGGCTTGTCGGCATCATCAAACAGATGGGCGGTCTGGTTTATCTGTATACTGTCGAACTCCAACGCCCCTGCGTTTTTGTTCATGGTGTTACCGCAAGAAAAGAAAAACCCACTTGCTGCAAGCAGAAAAACAAGTAGGCTAACAGTTTGCTTTTTCATATTGAGTTTCGTTTATAAATCAACATTTGAATCAAAAATCCTTATCGACAAATATAGAACTTATAAACGAACTACCTACATAAAAAAGGGAAAAAAATGCTTTCCCGTCAGCTGTTTCTGTATTCCAGCGGACTCATTCCCATGTGCCTCTTGAAGTATTTTCCGAAGAACGAAGCGCTGGGGAAGTTTAGCGAATAGGCTATTTCCTGAATCGTCATATTCGTAGATTTCAGTTTGGCTTTCACGTCCACAATGACGATGTGGGCGATGATGTCCAGCACATGCTTTCCGGTTACCTGCTTCACGGTGGTACTGAGGTGCTGCAAAGAGATGCCCAGCTTGTCGGCATAGAATTGCGCACTGCGTTCGTGCGTATAGTTTTCGATGACGAGCTGCACCAACTCGCGACAGATTTCCTCTTTCCGGCTTTTGGCGCCTTTCAGTACTTGCGGACGGTTGCAGTACATCCGGTTCACTCCTTGCAGCAGCAGGTTCAGTATAGTCTGCGCCGTTCGGGTATCAGGCGGATAGGGGCCGTTGGTGACGCGTGACCATAATGCGAAGTACTCTTTGAAGTAGGAAGCGATAACAGAATTGACGGATATCACCGGATATTCCAAGATGGTGGGAAACGAACTTAGCGTGGACTGGATCAGATTGACGCCATTGAGGCAATGGGATGAAAAGCCTACAAAACTCAGGCATACTTTCTCCTTCTGTTCGTAAAACTGGATGATGGTGCCGGGAAACAGGGTAATGAAGTCGCCTTGCTTGATTTCCGTATCCATCAGATTAATGGATACCTTGATCGAGCCCTCTAAGCAGATGGCGAAAATGCACGCTTTTATCCGGCACGATTGCTTGTATATATTCAAAACATCTTCCGTTACTTCTGTCCAAGCAACTGTATCTACGGGTAAGTCTACTTGTGGAAAATCCATACGCTTTGTCGTTTTTAAGTGCGTACAAAGGTAATTCTTTTTTCCAAAAGAAGTAACGGAAGATATTAGTTTTTTAGAATGTTACATCCATTTTAACGACGAACGTACGCGGCGCACCTACTGCCATCGGGCGGTAGCTGTATTCCTTGTTCAGCAGATTGTTTATCATGAACTGGAAAGCCACTTCTTTGGTCGCTTTTACGCCGAACCGCATATCTACCGTAGCGTAGTCCGTATTATGCTTCTTCCAGTAAGTGGTCAGCGTTTCGCCGTCGGAGTAGCCGAAGAGGATGCCGCGCACATAGTCCAGCAGGTCGCGTTGGGCTTTCTCTCGTTCGTCCAGCATGATGTAGTCTACGGCAAGCATCTTGCTCTTCCAGTTTACGTTGGCGCCTATGTTGATGCGTTTCCACTGCAAATCCAGCGTGGCCTTGAAGCTGTGCTTCGGGCGATACTTCAGGTATTTGCTGTTGTTGCTCTTCTCCTTCATCTGCAACGGGTCGGTATAGGTGTCTTCCAGGGCATTGCGTTCCTTGTAGTCGGCATCGCGCGGTTCGGTGTATACATATCCCAGGTTGTAGAGCAACTTGGTGTTCTTGTTGAAGGTGTACATACCGTTGGTGCTGATTTCCATACCGTAAATCTGCGCTTTGGATACGTTGTGGAACTGTGCTCCGATGCCGAATCCCTTGCCGTCCTTCAACATCTGGATGGCATCGTTCACGCTGTTTATCATGCTCAGGTCGGAGTTGTTGAACAGGCCGAACTGGAATTCCACCATATCCTTATACTGGGTATAGAAAGCGGCAACGTCCGCAAAGCCTTGCAGGTTGCCCACCTTATAGCCTTGCTTGAATCCGAGTTCGGCGTTGAAACCTTTCTCGGGCTGCACGTTGTAGTTGGGATATACGCCTACGCCCCCGATGTCCTTGCGGAGATACTTCTCGGTGATGGACGGATTGCGGTAACCCTGTCCGAAGCTGGCACGCAGGAAGCTGTAGTCGGCAAGCTGGTAGTTCAGTCCGGCGCGGAACACGGGACGGAAAGGAATGGTGGTGCCGAGTACCTTCGTATCCGCTTCCCGATAGTGCTTGTCTATCCGGTAATACTCGCCGCGTACGCCTGCCGACACGCTGAGGCGGTCCCAGAAGCGTTGGTCGTACTGGAAGAAAGCGGCTACGTTGTCGCTCCGGTGTCTTTCGTCCATTTCGCCGGAATAGGTTTGGATATGTTCGTAGGTAAGTCCGGTGGTGATTTGTGCGCCGCCGTCCCATTTTTTATTGAACTGGTAGTCCAGATAGTAGTCGTAATTCTTGTCCGTCTTGGTGGCGGGGCGGTTGCGTTCCGGATTCAGTACGTTGGAGAGCCAGGGCACCAGATCGCTGGGCAGCTTGCCTTCCAACAATCCGCCCAAGTCACTGGGCAATCCGTTATCCATCACCCAGGAGATAAGGTCGCAATAGTCGGCGGTGGTGGCATCGGGGAAGATGTTACCCAGGGAGCCGAAGGCACCGTCTATCAAGTCATTCAGGTTATTGCTCACAGCCCATTTCAGTGCTCCCGATATAAGTGGTTGCAGGGCGGTGTAATCTCCGTTGGCTATATTCTGTATCACCTGCGCATCGGTACCCATATTACCCAGAATGTCGGTGATGGAGGCGGATTGTGTCGGCTTGGCCAGGTTGTCTGCGCTATAATAGAAACGTCCTTTTATCTTATGTGCAATTCCCTTCTCCGGGTTCGTGAAGTTAAAGAACGGGTCGATGCGGAACGCGTTGGACTCGCGTCCCATATTGGCGAAGGGAGAGGGGCGGTAGGCTTCGCCCGGTGAGCGCCAGATAAAGAAGTCGCCATACCTGTTGGAAAGGAAATCTACGTTGAAGCCATAGTTCATCAGGTTTGCTCCCATATCAGGCTGATGATAGGTCAGGTTGCCGTTGATGTGGAAACGTTTGTTGTAACCCTGTTGGCGGTATCCTTCGTCGGTAAACAGGTTCATTCCACCGCTGACGTCGAAGTTGCCGATGCGGCGGGAATGGGTGAGGTCAAAGCCTTCGTACAGCGGATTGCGCACGCCGTTGAAGAGGCTGTTGCGCAGCAACGGTTCCACCGGATATTTACCTTTTTCCCATAAAGCCTTGTCGCTCCATTGGTAATCACTGTTGGCAGGATCGCCATAGATACCTACGTAGGCACTGAAGCGGGTTTGCGGGGTCAGCCCCGGGCGTGCGGTACGTATATTGATGATACCGTTCAGTGCCGATGAGCCATAGAGCACGCTCGAAGCACCTTTGATTACTTCCACCTGCTGCACGTTTTCCAGTGGCACGCTGTTCCAGTTGATTACTCCATTCTGCGGGCTGAGTACGCTCATACCGTCCACCAGCACCAGGCTGCGGGCACCTACGCTGTACGTCCATCCGCCACCGCCGCGAATGCTGGGCTGTTTGTCTACGATATCCACTCCCGGAATAGTCTGGAGGGTCGAAGTGATATCAGTGGGAGCCTGGCGTGCGATGTCGCTTGCCTTTATCAGATCCATAGAGACGGTTACGTCGCTCAGTTTCTGCTCAAAGCGTCCGGCTGAAACCACGACATCTTCCAGCAGGTTGGTACTTTCTTTCATGTAGACGTCCTTTTGCATGATGTCTCCTTTGTTGATGACAATGGGCATCTGTACGTCTTCATATCCCACATAACTGAATACCAAGTCTACTCCGCCTACCGGCAGGTGTATTTCGTATGCGCCGTTTATATCGGTCACTACGCCCTGTGTGTCTTTCAGCTTGTAAGTTACAGATGCACCCACCAGAGGTTCGCTGGTAGTGGCGTCATATACATGCCCTTTCAGCACTTGGGCCGAAGCAGAAAAGCTGAACAGTAACATTGCGAATAGCGTTATCAGAATTCTTTTTTCCATAAGTCTGTATTTTTGGGTGAATAGCTATATCAGAATGTCTGCAAAGTACGTGAGATATCACCGGATTAACAAGGTGTATTTTTCGGTTTTGATGCTACAAAATTAATAATTTAGTTGAAAAACTACTTTAAACTGTCTTCTTTTTGGTCAATTATTCATTTTCTTGTGATGTCGCGAGACATTTCTGTTTCTGATTTGTTATTAAAAGAGAAGTGTTAACCTTTCTAATAAACAGAACCATGAAACTATGTCACAAATTTATCGTCTCGGGATGTTTCATCTCCCTATGGGCGGGATTTTGCGCGCAGGCACAAGAAGTGCCGGCTGTTGTTCCAGATTCGCTGATTACTATCGGATACACCGTAGGGCGTGAGAAGAACCTTTCTTCCCTGGTCGAGAAACTTACGGGAAAGCAACTTAAAGTCGATCAGATAACCAATCCTTTGGAGGCCATTTATGGTAAAGTGCCGGGCCTGACCATGCACCGGGCTGCTAATGGCACGGCGGCACTCGATGCCGTTCGCCTTCGCGGCACCACCTCCCTGACCAGTGGCAACGATCCGTTGATTATCATTGACGGGGTATTCGGTGATATTTCAATGCTTACCTCCATCTATCCCACGGATATAGAAAGTTTCACCATCTTGAAAGATGCTTCCGAAACGGCGCAGTACGGTTCCCGTGGTGCATCCGGTGTCATCGAGATAACGACTAAAAAAGGAATAAGCGGAAAAACGCGGGTGAGCTATAACGGCAACTTCGGTATTGCCACCGCCTATAAAAGCCTCGATATGCTGTCGGCAAACGAGTATCGCAGCGTGGCGCAGCAAGAAGGCATCTCCATCATCGACTTGGGAAACGATACCGATTTCCAGAAGGAGATACAGCAGACCGGATTACAACAAGACCATCATGTGGCTTTCTATGGCGGCAGAGAAGAATCGAGCTATCGCGTCTCTTTAGGTCTGATGAGCCGGGAAGGGGTGATAGTCCACGAGAAGCTGACTAACTTTACTTCCAACATGAACATGACTCAAAAGATGTTCGATGGCTTTATCCAGTGTGATATAGGTATGTTCGGCTCGGTACAGAACAACCGCAATCTGGTGGACGAGCAAAAGACATTCTACTCTGCCGCAGCCTTCAACCCCACCTTCCCCAACCACAAGAATGCCGACGGCGCCTGGGACGGAGTGACCAACGCCAGTCAGATTACGAACCCTCTCGCGTGGATGGAGGTGAAGGACAAGGAATCTTCTTCGCATCTCAGTACGTATGCCAAGTTGAAGCTGAATTTCACCCCGGATTTGAAGTTGCAGCTTTTCGGTTCCTATTCCTATAATATGGTAGAGAATTCCCAGTACCTGCCTACCAGCGTATGGGCACACGGGCAAGCCTACCGCGGTGTACGAAAGTCGGAGTCGATGGTAGGGAATGCGATGCTTACCTATCAGAAACACGTAGAGCGTCACTTCATCGACATACTGGCTTTGGCCGAAGTGCAACAGGAAAGATTCACCGGCTTTTACACAACAGTCACCAATTTCAGTTCCGATTTATTCGGTTTCGATAATCTGCAAGCGGGCGCCTTGCGTCCTTGGGAAGGTACGAACTCCTATTACGAACGCACCCGCCTGGTTTCCTTCATGGGACGTGCCAACTATACCTATGCCGACCGCTATATCCTGACCGTGAATGCCCGTGCAGATGCCTCCTCCAAATTCGGAAACAACCATAAGTGGGGATTCTTCCCTTCTGTGTCCGCAGCCTGGAACGTGACGCAAGAGGAGTTCATGAAGCAGTTCTCCCAGGTGAACAACCTCAAGATCCGTGTAGGATATGGCTTGGCGGGAAATCAGAGTGGAATAGATTCTTATACCACCCTCCGCCTGGCACAGCCCAACGGAGTGGTGCCGATAGGAAGTTCGCAAGTCGTTTCCCTCACAGAACTGCGCAATACCAATCCCGACCTGAAGTGGGAAGTGAAGCATAACTTCAATGCCGGCTTCGACCTGGCACTCTTCGGCAACCGCCTGCTGCTTTCTGCCAACTACTACCTTTCCAAAACTACCGATATGCTCTACACCTATAACGTGAGCGTGCCGCCGTTTACTTACAACACCCTGGTAGCCAACATCGGCTCCATGCGCAACAGCGGTGTGGAGATAGCCGTAGGCGTAACCCCTCTGAAAACCGAAGATATGGAACTGAATATCAACGCCAACGTTTCGTTCCAGCGTAACAAACTGCTCTCGTTGGGCGGGTTGTATGACGGCGAATACATCAGCGCCGCCCAGTACAAAAGCATTTCCAGCCTCGACGGAGCCGGCTTCCACGGTGGTTACAACCACATTGTCTACCAGATCGTAGGCCAACCCCTCGGCGTCTTCTACCTGCCCCATAGCAACGGACTGGTTTCCGACGGCAACGGCGGCTATAAGTACGAAGTATCCGACCTGAACGGCGGTGGCGTCAGCCTGGAAGACGGAGAAGACCGCTACATCGCAGGGCAGGCCATGCCGAAAGCGCTTGTCGGTTCCAACATCAGCTTCCGCTATAAGGCCTTCGACCTCTCTGTGCAGATCAACGGAGCTTTCGGCCACAAGATATACAACGGCACTTCGCTGACTTATATGAATATGGGCATATTCCCCGATTATAATGTGATGCGGGGCGCCCCGCAGGCCAATATCAAAGACCAGACCGCCACCGACTACTGGCTGGAGCGTGGAGACTACCTTAACTTCGATTATGTGACGGCAGGTTGGAATGTCCCCCTGCACCGCGCTGCAAAGAAGTACATCCAGAATCTTCGCCTTACTTTCACGGTGAACAACCTTGCCACCATCACCGGCTACTCCGGCGTATCGCCCATGATCAACAGCTCCACGGTAAACAACACCCTGGGACTGGACGATAAACGGAACTATCCGCTTGCCCGGACTTATACGTTAGGACTAAGTATTAACTTTTAAAGAAGAATATTATGAAGAAGTATCGGATTATATATTGGCTGGCAGCCGTTTGCTGCTTCCCGTTGCTTGTGTCGTGCGATGGTTTCCTGCGCGAAGATCCTCGCGACGGCATAGATGAAAGCGATGCCTATCGCACCCTTTCCGACGTGTACTTGAATGCAGTGGCATCCCTTTATAACTATGTAGGCGGATATGCCGACAGCCAGGGATTGCAGGGAACAGGCCGCGGTGTCTACGACTTGAATACGTTCACCACCGATGAGGCCATCATGCCCACCCGTGGCGGCGACTGGTACGACGGCGGTTTCTGGCAAGGACTCTACCTGCACGAGTGGGGAGTGAACAATGATGCCATCCAGGCCACATGGGAGTATCTTTATAAAGTAGTGATGTTGAGCAATAAGTCGGTGGAGCAGATTCAGAAGTTCCAGGCTACCCACAGCAATCCCGAGTTGCCCGGATATCTGGCGGAAGTACGCGCCATGCGTGCCATGTACTATTATTACCTGATGGATTTATTCGGCCGCGTGCCTTTGGTGCTTTCGTCTTCCGTATCTATGGAAGAAGTGGTACAGAAGGAACGGAAAGATATCTTCGATTTTGTAGTGAAGGAACTGCAAGAGGCTGCCCCATTGCTTACGGCGGATCACAGCAACCGCCCGGGAGACTATTACGGCCGCATCACCCGTCCGGTGGTTTACTTCCTGCTTGCCAGGCTGGCACTGAATGCTGAAGTCTACACGGACAATGACTGGACGGACGGAGTGCATCCCGACGGTCGGGATATCTATTTTATGGTAGATGGCCGGCAACTGAATGCCTGGCAAACGACGGTTGCCTACTGCGACCTGCTCACCGGCATGGGATACCGTCTGGAACCTCAATATGAAGCAAACTTCGCCGTTTATAATGAGTCGTCGTCAGAGAACATTTTCACTATCCCGATGAACAAGACCTTATACACCAATCAGATGCAATACCTGTTCCGTTCGCGTCACTACAATCATGCCAAGGCCTACGGGCTGAGTGGTGAGAATGGTTCCAGCGCCACGGCAGATGCCTTGCGCATATTCGGTTACGGCACTGCCCAAGTCGATCCCCGCTTTGACAAATGCTACTTTGCCGGTGTGGTCTGCGATCTGAAAGGAAATGTTATCAGGCTGGACGACGGAACCGTCCTGGAATATCACCCGTGGGAGGTAGCGGTGGATATCTCGGATACGCCCTACGAAAAGACGGCAGGTGCCCGCATGAAAAAGTATGCCATAGATGTGAATGCGACGAAGGACGGCAAACTGATGGAAAACGACATTGTCCTGTTTCGCTATGCCGATGTGCTGCTGATGAAGAGTGAGGCAAAGATACGTAACGGCGAGGATGGAGATGAAGAACTGGCACAGGTGCGCAGTAGGGTAGGGGCTGCCGCGCGTCCCGCCACTCTGGAGACTTTGCTCGATGAGAGGTTGATGGAATTTGCCTGGGAGGGAGGACGTCGTCAGGATCTTGTCCGCTATGGGATGTTCACGCGCGGGTATAGCCACCGTAGGCAACTGCCGGGCGAAGAGAGCGGATATACCACCGTATTCCCTATTCCCGGCAATGTGTTGAAGATGAATAAGCGGTTGGTGCAGAATAAAGGATATTAAATGGCGATTAGTGATTAATCACCAAAAATCATTACCTTTGCTTTCATGAAATTAGAAGTATCAGATTGGGGCGTAATCCCCTACGCCGAAGCATGGACGCGGCAGACGGAATGGTTTGATGCACTGGTGCACGCCAAGCAGACAGGGCAGGAGTATGTCAATCATATTGTGCTCTGTCAGCACCCGCACGTATATACGCTGGGGCGCAGTGGTAAAGAAGGTAATATGCTCTTGAGTGAAGAACAGTTGCAAAAGATAGGCGCTACGCTCTATCACATCGACCGTGGCGGAGATATCACCTATCACGGGCCGGGGCAACTGGTGTGCTATCCCATCCTGAACCTCGAAGAATTCTCTTTGGGGCTGAAAGAGTACGTCCATCTGCTCGAAGAAGCTGTTATCCGTGTATGTGCATCCTACGGCATCCCTGCCGGACGATTGGAGAAGGCAACCGGCGTCTGGCTGGACGGCAATACGTCCCGTGCCCGTAAGGTCTGCGCCATCGGTGTGCGCAGCAGCCATTACGTCACTATGCACGGCTTAGCCCTGAATGTGAATACCGATTTACGTTACTTCAGCTATATCCATCCCTGCGGTTTCATCGACAAGGGAGTTACTTCCTTGCAGCAGGAACTGGGGCACCAAGTACCTGTGGAAGAAGTGCAGGCACGCCTTTGCCAAGAACTCAAAGACTTGCTTTTGTAGCTCTCTGAACTTTTTCTCTGAAACATCCTTTTCTTTGTATTTGATAACCAGTAACCGATGTCGGTTGCAAATACTAAAGAAAGAATGATGATTAAATCCGAATTGAAAGGTTTCATGGAGTCCGTGATAGCGGAGCTTGAATCCGAAGGGCGGTATTCCACTGCCCATGTGTATCGTTGTGCGTTGAAGGCTGCCCTTGCTTATGAGGGTGATGGCCTTTGTCTTGAGAACATTACTCCTGCCTGGCTGTCAGCCTACCAGGAACACCTGCGGACGAATCGGCAGTTGCTGATGAATACCGTTTCCACTTATATGCGTATGCTTCGTGCGGTGTACAACCGTGCTGTGGATGCGGGTCTTGCCCCTTTTGTTCCCCACTTGTTCAGGTGTGTCTTTACCGGCCGCCAGAAGAACCACCGCCGTGCTTTGGAAGGTAAGGACATGAGGAAGCTGCTTGCAGAAGAACCCGAAGAACCTGCCACTGCTGAATCAGCCCCTGCTACTGAACCGGAAGTATCCGCCAGCCCTTCGGTCCGGCACGACCTTCGTTGGGCTCGTGCCTGCCTTGAACTGATGCTGCGCTTCCACGGTTTGTCCTTCGTAGACCTTGCCCACCTTCGTAAGTCCGACCTTCGCGACGGCCATCTCTATGTCTGCCGCCAGAAAACGGGTGTTCCCCTTTGCATCACCGTCAGCCCCGAAGCCCTCGCCCTGCTCCGCCGCTATGCCCATCCCGACCCCGGTTCTCCTTACCTGCTCGATATCCTCGACGGTCACCTCTCCGGCAAGGTTGCCTACACCGACTATTGCTGTATGCTTCGGCTGCTCAACCTGCGCCTTTCCCAACTCTCCCGCAAGCGCAAGTTAGGGCAGCGCGTCTCTTCCTACTGCGCGCGCCATACCTGGGCTACTGCCGCCAAGTATTGCGGCGTGCCGGTAGAGATTATCTCCGAGGCATTGGGGCATAGCTCTATAGCCGTCACGGAAGGATACCTGAAACAATTCGATTGGGATGTGATAGATAAGGCGGATAGGGTAACAATGCGTTACATCTTCGGTAAGTGAGAGGAAAAGAAGCAAACAGACAAAATGCTGACCGACAGGTAAATATAAGTTCGTTACCTTGTAAGTAACGGTATTCTTTATAGCCGCAAAAATAGATATAATCCTTGAAAAACAAAACAAATCCCCTCTTTTTTTCTCTTTTTGGGCCCTTGTCCTAAGAAAAGACTTCCTCTTGTCTTGAATCGTGGGATTATCACCTTCCTTTAAGGCAAGTTTCTTCCTGCCTCATTCATAATCCGAATGAGGATATGGATTTCCTGCACATACATTCTGTACGTACGGAAATATAACCGTGTATTGTCCGAACGCTATCGGTTTGGATTGACAATCGTATATACGCTTCCGTTACTTACAAGGTAACGGTATAAAAACGACCAACAATAAATTAAATATGCTTACAGAATACCTATTTCTGCAACTGAAAACACGGCCCCGCCTGCTTTGCCTGACAGTGGCTCTGCTTGTTTGCTTTCTGCCACTTTCGCAGTCTGCCAATGCGCAGCGCCTCGCCATAAAGAGCAACCTTCTTGCAGATGCCATCATATCCCCGAACCTGAGTGTTGAAATGCTTCTGTCCCCCCGTTGGACTTTGGATCTCTCCGCCCACTGCCAACCCTTCCAACCAAATAGTTCCCGCCACCGTCAGCACTGGCTTCTTCAGCCCGAACTGCGCCGTTGGCTTTGTAACCCTTTTGCTGGCCACTTCCTGGGTGTTCACCTGCTGGGCGGTAGCTTCGATGTGGGTGGTATCCGCTATCCCTTCGGTGTTTTCCATGAGATGCGCAACTACTACCATGACGGCTGGCTGGCAGGCTGTGGCATATCCTACGGTTACCACCGGGTGCTTTCCCCACACTGGGGCATCGAGGCAAGCGTCGGAATAGGAAGTACCTATATGAAGTATGATCGCTACCAATACGGTAGCAGCGGGGAGAAAGAAACCGGTGCCGAAGAACGTATCTACTTCGGCCCTACAAGGATCGCTATCTCGCTGGTATATATGATAAGGTGATAGTGCAATAACATGATATGAACTTAAATAATATATAAACGATATGTTGATTGACCGTACGAGTTTTTATGTCTTCTTTCTGTTGCTCCTTTTCTGCCTTCCTCTTCGGAGTCAGGATGCCTATAAAGGGCAGATACAGATAACGCACCGCAGTTTCTCTTTGGTTGAAGGGCGTTTGCAGGTTCAGATGGTGGTGGACTACGAAGGCCTGCGTATGCCTTCTGAGGAATCCGTAACACTGACACCTTTTCTTTCGGCAGGTGAACATAGCCTTGAACTTCCATCGCTGCTGGTAAACGGCAGCGGTAAGCAACGGGTGTACGAACGTGACGGCGTACTGGCAGGAAAACGAAACAGCAAAGCAACTGCCTTAACTGCCTCAAATACCTCAAACACCGGTGCCCCTTCCGTTGTACTTGTAAACGACCGTAAGTCTCCCCGGCGCTTCACCTACCGGGTTTCCGTCCCTTTCCATGACTGGATGACTCGCAGCACTTTGTTCCTTCGCACGGAAGAGTGCGGCTGCAATGGCAAGGAAGCCGGTATCTACGAAGACCGTATCGCTTCCGATATCCTGCTTCCCGATGTCGAAGTCCCGGGTTTGGAGAAGGACGTGGATGTCCGTTGCCTTTCCTGGGTGAATTTCCTTCCTGCCCCGTCCGACAGTATCTCGCGTGAAATGACAGCCATCGGCAGCAGTGGCATCACTCTAAGCCGTTGGTTCGCCCTTGCTTCTGACTATGTTCCCGGCTCTGCGGAGTTCAACGACCTGTACGACCTTGCCGCCCGTCTCTTCCCCAATAGCCCGGAAGCGAATATCAATGCCGCCGCCGTAGCATTGAGCAAGCGCGATACGCGCAAGGCGCGTCATTACCTGTCGCGTTTCTCCACGCGTCCCGAAGCCTTCAATGACATGGGCGTGCTCTGTATGCTGGAAGGCAACCGCGAGAAAGCGGAGCTTTACCTGGAGATGGCAGTTGCCGCGGGAGTGAACCATGCGGGCGAGGTGCTGGAAGAGTTGCGAAGCAGGAGAAACCTTTATTAAGGTGATAAGGCGTTAAAGTGATAAGATGGTAAGGTGATGAATGATTCTTTAATCTGTAGGCGGCAGTTCAAGGCCTTGAAGGTGCTGATAATCTGCGTACTTAGCTGGCTGTTTGCGGTGGTGTTTGCACTGCTTGTGTCTTCGTGTACGAAGGAGCCGGCATCTGAGCCAAAACCGGTGTCCGTTCAAACTCCTGTTCCAATGGGGTTTATGCAGATGGAGACGGAAGACATCATGTCGGTTGTCGAACCGCAACCTGCCAATATGGTAAAAAGAGAGATAAAGACAAGGATAAAACCAAAGCTAAAGACGAAACAAAAAACGCACCGCAAGGTAAAGTTGAAACGCAAGGCAGAAGTACACGGTGAACACCCCGTTACGCCCGCCACCCTGTGCGATGACTTTGAACTGACGGTGAGTCGTGATGACTGGACACTGCACATAACACCATAGTGAATTAAGAATAATGACAAACTTAAAATATAGGAATCATGAAAAGTAAAACATGTACATTGCACGCTATTTCCCTCTGCCTGCTCCCATTGCTGACAGCAGGGTGCCTGTCGGACAATCTACTGTCCGACCATCCGGGTACATCGAACAAACCGATGGAAATCCGTATGAAGAGTTATATTGCCGGCAGTACGTCTGCCGCAACACGTGCCGATGACGGTAAGGGAATGATTAATGGCGGTACAGCCTTTAATGTAAAGTTTGCCCGGGTAAACGAGAACGCGGCTGATACCGATTATCCCACTACTTACGATAATGCTGCCATAACGGGTTCAGTGAATACATCAAAAGAATTGAGCTTTGATCCCCCCGCCTATTATCAAACCGACAAGACCAAAGGAACGAAACTGATAGGCTGGCATCCGGCAGGAGCTACCTATGCAAGTTCTGACGGTACAGTTGTTGTCGATATTGACGGTGAAACCGACATAATGGTTACTCCCCTTAAAGTGGGTAGCCAAAACAGCCAATTCAGTGATGTCACCTTCAGCCACTTGCTGATGCAAATCAGCGTAAAGGTCTATACTACCGATACCAATAATAAAACCTTCTGGGGCGGAATCAAGTCCATCACGATAGCGGGTAAGAAGCAGACATGCACTGTGACACTCCCTGCAACCTCTGCAAGTGCTGGTACAACAGCCACTGTTGTTTTTACCGGCTCGGATGCTCTTCCCTTAATAAAGAAAGATCCGAGTAACAATGCAGTGATAAATCAGAGTGGTAGTGCTTATGGAGATAGCAATCCTTTGGAACTCGGTGTAGGAACAGATAAGACAAGTGCCGTTCTTGCCGGCTATGCCATGTTTGAACCGGCAGGTAGCAATGCCATTTCATTGACTGTGGTAACCGAAAAGGGCGGTACACATACTGTATCTGTATCGAAACCAAGCTCCACTGATTTTGTTGCCGGAGGTTCTTATGTAGTCTGTCTTAACTTTGGAGTTTCAACTATATCTCTTACCGGGACGAGTATTACCGACTGGAGTACGCCTACGGAACTCCCCGATATTACCGTTTAGTTGAATCTTCCTAACTATTCATGAAAGTCAATGGAACAATATGTTTGTGTCTCTTTCTGCTGCTTGCTACTTGCAGCGAAAAGACAGAGCCGTTTTCTGAATCGGACAGAATCGCTGTCCGTTTTTCATTGAGCGGCATACAGGCAGAGGTCAGTACCCGTGCAGACGGTAACGGTACTTCCCCGCTGGCAGCGGGCACAACTTTGCGCATCCTTGCTTTCAAAAGGGTAGGTACGAATGCAGATTTATCCAAAGACGAATATATGGGTGAAGGGACGTATGAGGCTAATAGTGACGGCTCACTAAAAGAAGTCAGTTCTTTGCTATTGCCACAAGGCACTTATGACTTTTATGCATTGACTCCCAGCTTGACAGTGAACAGAGTAAGTAAGCCTTATACCGTTTCTGTCAATCATGGAGTTGATTATGCCGGTTCATTAACAACAGCTACCATAAACTCTAATAATTCCACTGTGCAACTGTCAGCCCTTGTTCGCCGCTGTGCAAAGTTGACTTTCAACTTTTCACCGAAAGACGGCAGTGGCATTACATCGGCAGATATAACAGCAGTAGGTCTGACTAATATGACGACTGCTCCTTTGACGGGTTCTTTGAACGGAGAATTATTACTTACTGGGGTTGGACAAAATGCTACCATCAATCTGGGAAAACCTACTATTCCAAACACGAGCAAACCTTTGGAACAGTCTATAAGTACTATAGTACTTCCTCGTAGTGCAGGTGCATGCAATCTAACTTTATCGGTCAAGTACAATAACCTCGGAGAGGTCAGGAATCTTTTTACCTCACTTCCAGAGAATTTGGTTTTTGCACCGGACTTTCATTATACGTTTACCGTAAAGATGAAGGGGAATCTGATAGAAGTGGCATCAACGGTAGAGTCGTGGGTGGATAATCCTTTTACTACAGATATGGGAGGTTGAAACCGATAAGATTGTTTTTCAGCCTATAAAATAATGATCAAACAAGTGAGATGAACAAAAGTATAAGCTATATATTCCTTTTTTCTTTGTCCCTACTCTTATCCTGCAGCGATGAACAAGAAGTGGCTCCGAATGCAAAGCCGGAGGTTCAAGGTAAAACGATTGCTTTGACCTTCACTCCCCAGGCTTTGCAAGAGAGTGAGGTGGTAACCCGTTCCACAGGCAAGGGCATGGATCTTTTGATGGGAGAAGAATCGGATGTATCTACCCGTGCAACTCCGGCAGAAGAACGGATTGATAATGTCTGCATTTTCCAGTTTGAAGGTTCTAATGAAAGTCGCAATGCCATATTGAGAGCTATGTCTTATCAGGAAAGCCTGACAGGAAATAAGCAATACATAAAGTTGGCATCGGCGTCAGCCCCTTGTTTCCTATATGTATGTGCAAATGTAGGTGACTTGACAAATAACTATACAGTAGGTTATTCTACTTTTGAGGATTTAATGGATGCCTCGCTGGTATTTAGCGGACAAGATGAAAGCAATGCTTTGTTGCCAATGAGTGGTTGCGTGGATATAGGTAATGCAGATGCTGTCTGCATTATACTATCTCGTATGTTTGCCAAAGTTACTTTTATTTGTGACTTAAGTCAGCTGCCTTCTGGCGATGTTTTTGAAATAACTGGTGTTAAATTGCGTAACGTTCCGAAATCGGTAGTTTATTATCTTCCGGCAATGGATGTTGTAACTCCCATAATAGATGTAACTTCTCTTACAGGTACTCCTGTGGTTAGTGATTCAAAAAGCACTTATGTTTGGTATGTTCCTGAGAACCTGAGAGGAGTAGGAAGAAATTCTTTGTCAACAGGTGAATGGATGAAGCGTATCGAGAGGAATGCTCCGAATTACGCTACTTATATAGAACTGATGGGAGATTATACACCTTCTGGTAGCGACAAAATTCCTGGAGTGGGTTATGCTATTTATTTGGGAAATGGCACTGATGTAAATAATTATGATGTGCAGCGCAATCATAGTTATCAGCTTACGGCGAGAATTAAAGGCATGAATACTACCGATTTGCGTGTCTCTATCGGTACTGATTTGAGCGCAGATGGGCTGGCTAATTGCTATTTAGCGAGTGAGGATAATCATTGGTATCGTTTCAATGGCATGGTACGGGGAAATGGGAATACGGAAGATTATGCAGATCAACAATATCCCGGTTTGAGCTTGATGCCTTCTATACTGGAGGGCGCTCCGGATGCAGTAACAATTCCGGTTGATATAGTAAAAAGCGTAGCCATTGTGTGGCAAACAAATAGTGGCATAATAACGCAGGTAGAATGGGATGCCAATGGTAGTGTGAGGTTTATGACCGGCACTACAAAAGGCAATGCTTTAATAGCAATAAAGGATGCAAAAGGAACTATCTTATGGAGTTGGCATATTTGGCGTACAGATGGAGTTGATTTAATGGAATTTAATAAAACACACACTATAAAGGTCAAAACAAATACTAACCGTGAGTGGTATGGGAATATAGTAGGAAAAGAAGCTATGCGTGAACGTGAACTTGTAATGATGGAATGTCAGATAGGTGCGCATTTAGATCGTAGTGGGAGTGCTGTTACCTATGAAGGAAATATAGATGCATTCAATGTGAAATACCAATTTGGTCGTAAAGATCCTATTCCTTTTTCTACAGGTTATGGAGGTTATGAGCCTTGCTCAGGAGATAGGTCGACAGCTCTGCAAAGTTTGGACTTCTCTATTCAGCATCCTGATAAACTTATGGGTGGGGCTTCGGCTACTCTTAATTGGATGTATAATGCAGCGGTAGGTACTTCTGCATGGAAAGTCTCGAATTGCTTGTGGGGTGATAATAATACTTCTGTAGGGGCAATGAATACAAATGGGAATCTTGATCCTGATCCGTGGGGATTCCCTGGGGAGAAAGGGACAAAGACTATCTATGACCCTTGTCCTGCCGGATGGCGTGTAGCTCCGGGGGATGCGTGGACGGGAATTGCAGATAATAACATTGTGGGGTGGCGTAGTGTGAAAAATTATGCATATATAGGCTCTTTTAATAAAGGGTATATACTTTATTTTGGTGGAGAAGACTCCGGTTTGAGCACTTTTTATCCGGCTTCCGGTTATCGGGATGGGAAAAATAGTGGAACAGCATATAGCCAGGGGACAGGTGGTTATGGATGGCTGTCTTCTCCTTGCGGAACTAATAGCGTGAATAGTACCCGTTTTTTCTTCCACGATTCAGATAATACTCTTTTTCATATAGCAGATGAAAGTGGCCGGTCTTATGCTTACTCTATTCGTGGTGTTAGAGAATAAGCCGTCTCGACAGTCGTTCCGTCCCGGCAGATTTGTAATCTGCCGTTCTTGAATATCAAGATTTTCAATCTGACCTTCCGTGCCCCGCCCCAGCAAGGAAGTCAACCGCATACCGGCATCTGAGTTAAGTTTTTGTAAATACGTCTTATCTCCCCCGGTATATTCACAGGGTGAGGATGTGATATCACCGCCCTCTGTTTTTTGTTTGTTTGCTGCCTCTCTTCCAAGTGTGGAAGGGAGGCTTTTAAAAGAATAGAAAATAAAAAAGTGCTCTTTGACTTGTTGGAAACGAAAACTATTTAATTAGGATGAATTTTCCACAATAAGAAAACTATTGCTATCTTTGCATACAATTAGGTAATTTGCAAAGAAAGGAGAAAATATATATGGCAAGACCAATCAGAGAAACCCCTATCTTGTTGGGGGATGATGCTCGTCGTTTTGAAGAACGAATGAAGCATCCTCGCAAAGCTTCGAAAGAGGAACGCGAGCGCAGAAGGAAAAATTATGAACTCGTCATGAAGGCGGCTACCAACTTTGAATAACCGTCTTTTATGAATAAACCTATAGACTTCTCGCGATTCCGCATAAGTCGGATGGAAGAAGGCGAGATTATAGAATCGTTCAATTGCGGAGATGCCGATTTGAACGATTTTATTTTGCATGAAGCTCCCCTCTATAGGGAAGCACTTTTAGCTGTGAGTTATGTTGCTAAAATAGATGATGAAGTGATTGCTTATTTTAGTTTAGCAAACGACCGCATATCATTAGGTGATTTTGAAAGCAAGACGGAATTTAACCGTTTCAGGAAGCATCGCTTTATAAATGAGAAACGACTTAAAAGCTATCCGGCTGCAAAAATCTGCCGCTTTGTTACTGTAGATGCTTATATAGCAGCTATCCCCTTTTATGAGAAGAATCATTTTTCACCTTTACTTCCCGATGACACCGATGAACATACCCGCTTGTTGTTCTATGATTTGAAGGATGAATAATTTCATTCCGGTAGATTTGTAATCTGCCGATTCTAATTCCTCTGATTGAGCAAAATAAGGAAAAGATATTTTAAGGTAATGCATTACCGCAAATTGCAGTTTTTTCATTATCTTTGTTAGCAAATAAAAGAGCAGTGAATATGAAACGTCCACAAATTGTAGAGCGAATACGTAAAGCATTGGCGCAGGTAGCACCAGAGGCACAGGCTATTCTGTACGGCAGCGAGGCCCGTGGAGATGCCCGTCCTGACAGCGATATTGATTTGCTGGTATTGGTTGATGGGAATAAATTGACTGTTAAAGAAGAAGATCGTATCATTGCTCCGCTTTACGACATCGAAATTGAAACAGGAGTGCAAATAAATGCACGTGTTCTGTTGAAGAAGATTTGGGAAAACCGTCCTTTTCAGACTCCTTTTGGTCTAAATGTAATGAGGGAAGGAATTGTGTTATGAAAGAACAATTGAACCGCGAAACCATTGAAGCGTTGGCAGCATATCGCTTTCAGCGTGCCGAAGAAACTTTGAAAGAAATACCCTATCTGAAACAGCAGGGATATTATAATACAGCGGTCAACCGCCTTTATTATGCTTGCTATTATGCAGCAGTTGCGTTGCTTATTAAGCATGAAATAAATCCCGGTACTCATGCAGGCATCAAACAGATGATAGGATTCATTTTGTAACTACCGGTCGTTTGTCTCGTGAGTTGGGACGTTGTTTTTCTCTACTTTTTGAACGTCGACATAGTAGCGATTATGATGATTTTGCCTATTCAAGTGAAGAAGAAATAGACGAATTGATGCCTAAAGCAACGGCTTTTATTGAAGCTGTCAGGCTTTTGCTAAAAGAATAAGGTTCCGTTCCCTGTTCCGGCAGATTTATAATCTGCCGATTTTAATTCCTCTGATTGAGCAAAATAAGGAAAAGATATTTTAAGGTAATGCATTACCGTAGATTACGGTTTTTTCATTACCTTTGTTTCATCATACAATTTGAGAAAGAAAGGAGAATAAATTATGAGCACCATGGAACTGGAAGCAAAGAAAGCATCTCTGGTACGTGATATCCTGACCGAGGTAGACGAGATGGAATTTCTGAAGAAGCTGCAAAAAGCATTCGACCGATTGAAAGCTCAGGCCAAGAAGGAGGAAGAAGCCGAATATATCAGTAAGGAAGAAATTCTGAAAGGAATTGATACCGGATTGAAAGAAATGAAGGCGAGAAGAACGAGTGGCAGAAGTGCCAGAAAGTTACAAGATTTAATAGATGAATTATAGTATCATCTTTGACGAGAGCTTCGAGAGAGAAGTGAAACGTCTCAGCAAGCACTATCGTTCATTGAAAGCAGACTTAAAGGAATTACAGCAAGAACTTGAAGCTAACCCTCACCTCGGCACAGATCTTGGTGGCGGGCTTCGCAAAATTCGTATGCGCATTGCTTCAAAAGGCAAAGGCAAGAGTGGTGGTGCACGTGTCATTACCTTTACCGTGGTAGTGGCGATAGATGAAGCGGAAATCAACTTGCTTTATATTTACGACAAAGCCGAACGCTCCACAATCACTCCGAACGAGATAGAAGAACTTCTCCGTAAGAACGGCCTACAGAAGTAATTTCTCTTCCGGCAGCCTGTATCGGCAGATTTGTAATCCGCCTATCTTAAATATACGGATTTTCAATCCGAGTTTTCGTCCCATCCCGCACCCGTGCAGGATGGGACATTTTTTTATTAATTAATCAAATAACTTTTATTCTAATGACAAAGTTTAAGAAAATCGTAAAAACGGTACGTGTGAGTGACAACGATTCAAAAAAAAAGACACTCGCGATGTAATAGCCTGTAACGTTCGGTGGACGGAAGCCATGCGTGTAGTGCGAACCTGCCATCCCGAAGTGACCATCATTCTGCCCACCGAGAAGATACCGGTACGCCCCGGCGACGATGTGCGTGCCATAATCACCCCCTATGTAGCTATCATCCGCCATGCACTGAATAGTGGCAAGTATGGCTCGTGGAACGGTGAAACCGCCGAATGCCGCACCAAGCAAGTGCGCCATCTTCTCGGTCAGTACTTCTACTTCTACTCCGGCAGCATCACCGAGAAACAACTCAATGACCTGCTCGATGACCTACTGTATATACACAAGGTGCAGTTTGAGTAGAGAATTGATTCCCCTCGGAAACGGGGGGATGATGTGTGGTGAAAAAACAGGTAAATAGTTCACTGCCCGTTCCATTCATTAAATGCACCTTTAAGTGCCTATTCTCTATGCTTTTATGTTAATTCGTTTGTAAGTTTTCACTTTCCCTGCAAGTTGTTTGATTTGTAATTTTGCATAACCATAAAGGATATGTGAAATGATAGCCTAAATGCTGTTGCTTTGCATGTCAAGACAACTAACAAAAAGAACATGGAAAAGAGAAAAATACATCATCTGTTTGGGGTGAATACATCATGCGTTTTGCCCGAATACATCATGCGTTGGTGGAGAATGCATCATGCGTTTCAGGAAATCTTCTCGTCCGCCCCGTAGATATACGATAGTATATCTTATCTTCTTATTTATTTATGTTGTGTCTGCTTGCCGGCTCAAAGGGTGGCGCAAATCGCTTGTAACCTGCTGTGCCGCAATCCGTAAGGGTGGCGCAAGGGCTGGCTCAAAAGTGGCGCAAGAAAACCGACTATTTAAAGAGTATTTTATTGATGAAAAACAATTGGTTAAGAACGGGCTATGTCATGGTTTCGCGGGCATTGCTGATGGAAATGTATGCGAAACAAGGTGGGGCTTTGACCGACGAAGAGGCGTTCCTGAGGGTATTGGTACATGTGAATTATAAAAGTACGGTGGTTTGCTGCTGTGGCGTGGAAGTGAATTGCGAGCGCGGCGAATCCGTGATTTCTTATATGGGTTGGGCAGATATTCTGGGCTGGACACGCGGACATACCCGCCGATTCTTTGAGCGTTGCATAGCGGACGGCCTTATTGAGCAGGTCCCCGGCAACTGTCCCAGTCATATCCGCATCCCCGGATACGATGCCTGGACCGGTCAACCGGCAGGGAAAGCAATGGCAGAGCCTGCCGAAGCCGCCTCCAAACGGAAGGCGGAGAGCGCCTTGGAAGAATCTCTGAAACGCTTCATTGCCCATTACAGCGAGGTGACGCAGCTGCCTGCCGAGAACAGCGGGCGCGTGCGCAGCCTGTGGAAAAAGCTCTCCACTGCCGAACGCGAACTTGCCTACCGGCGCGTAGAAGACTACTACTACGGCCTGAACAATACTAATTTCTGCTACCAGGCAGCAAGATACCTGGAATGCAGAGTGTTTGAAAACGAATACCTGAACTGATGGCTGAAATATTGAATCCCCACGATCCCAATTTGGAAGGCGTCATCTTGGGCGCCTGCCTGGTAGAGTCCGCCGCCATGGTGCTGGTGGGCGACAAGCTGCGTCCCGAAATGTTCTACGAAAGCGGACATGCCGAAATCTACTCCGCCCTGCTGTCGATGCACCAGGCAGGCAAGGGCATCGACATCATCACAGTGAAAAACGAGCTTGCCGCCCGCGGCAAGCTGGACGCCGCAGGCGGTCCCTACGAGCTGGCAAAGTTGTCGGGGCTTGTGGTGTCTTCCGCCCACCTTGAACTGCATGCGTGCATCTTGCGCGAGATGTATATCCGCCGCGAAATGATCCGCGGCCTGCACCAACTGCTTGTCTCCGCTGCCGACGAGTCGGTAGATCTGGACGAATCGCTGGCGCTGATGCATCGCCTGATAGATCATCTGGAAGGCGAATCCACCTCCGGCAACAGCCTGCGCGACATGGAAAACCTGATGATAGATACCTTGAAACAGATGGATGCCCGCGTGGCAAACAACCGCGACGGCATTACCGGCATCCCCACCGGTCTGCGCGACCTGGACAAGCTGACGGCAGGCTGGCAGCCGGGCGACCTGCATATCATCGCCGCCCGTCCCTCGGTGGGTAAGACCGCCTTTGCCCTGCACCTGGCACTGGCAGCAGGTCGTGCGGGCAAGCATGTTCTGGTAAACAGCCTTGAAATGCAGGGCGAACGTCTGGGCGACCGCTGGCTCTGCGCCCAGGCATCCGACCTCAGTGCCGGTCATCTGAAGACGGGGCAGTTGAGCGCCGACGAACAGCAGGAAGCACTGGATGCCGCCCGCCAATTGGCACACCTGCCCATCTATGTGGACGACAATCCGAAGATGAGCATGGATCATATCCGTTCGTCCGCCCTGCTTCAGCAGAGTAAGGGGCGCTGCGAAATGCTTATCATCGACTATCTGCAACTATGCGACATGAAGTCCGAACAGAAGAACCGGAACCGCGAGCAGGAAGTGGCGGAGGCAAGCCGCAAGGCGAAGCTGCTGGCAAAGGAACTGAACATCCCCGTGTTGTTGCTATGCCAGTTGAACCGCGAGTGCGAGATGCGCGGCGACAAGCGCCCCGCGCTGAGCGACCTGCGCGAGAGTGGTGCCATCGAACAGGATGCAGACGTTGTAATGCTGCTTTACCGCCCCGCCATGTACGGGCTGACCGTAGAACGCCTGAGCAAGTATTCTACCAAAGGCCTGGGTATGGTGATCCTTGCCAAGCACCGCAACGGAGAAACAGGGGATGTATACTTCCACCACAATACCAGCTTGACGAAGATAGGGGAGTGTGATCCGAAATTGGCATTTGGATGAAAAATAATCAACAAAACACTTGACTTTGCCTCTTTAATGTTGTATCTTTGTTGTGTGCTTAAAGGAAGGGATAAACGTTTGTTTTGACGCTTTAATCTTCTCTTATTCACTACTGTATTATAAATCATTTTTTTTAACCTAACCCTTAACTTTTTAAATTTATGGATGTAATTGTAGAGCGCTTCCAGCGCAGAAAGATTGTGAGCGACAAGAACTCACCGGTAATGTTCTATCTCCGTCAGAAACCCAAGACTTGCGGCACCGTCGACGTGGACGTGCTTGCCGCCTCCATTCAGAAGAACTGCGCCATGACCAAGGGTGACGTGAAGCACGTCATCGAAGCGTTGGTCGAAGAAATCCAGGGCAACCTGGCGAACGGCGACAAAGTGAAGCTGAACCAGTTGGGCACCTTCCACATGACCTTCCGCTGTCCCGGTGTAGAAACCTCGGACAAGTGTACCGTGCGCAACATCAACAAGGTGAATATCCGCTTTAGCCCGGACAAGGAACTGAAACTGGTGAACGGTAGTACGGCTGCCACGCGCAGCCCGGCAAATGTAGGGTTTGTACTGGACAAGCCGGAGGATGGCAGCAGTTCGGGCAATAACCCGGGCGGCGGCAGTGACGGGGATTTGGATGAGAACCCGATGGGGTAAAGCCTCTCCCCTAACCCCTCCCCCGTAGGGAG
>JAUUPT010000095.1 GCA_030843315.1 Bacteroidaceae bacterium
CAAATACTGTAAATCAAAGAGTTAATTTTGCTTCGACTAAGAATCCGCTCGAATATCCGGATTTCCTGGAAGTACAATTGAAGTCATTCAAAGACTTTCTACAACTGGACACCCCACCCGAGAAACGTAAGAACGAGGGACTGTATAAAGTATTTGCTGAAAACTTCCCCATTGCCGATACAAGAAATAATTTTGTTCTTGAGTTTTTGGACTACTATATTGATCCGCCGCGTTATACTATCGATGAATGTATAGAGCGAGGGCTTACATATAGCGTGCCATTGAAGGCGAAATTGAAGTTATATTGTACCGACCCCGACCACGAAGATTTTGATACCGTCATCCAGGACGTATTTCTGGGACCTATTCCTTACATGACGGATAAGGCGACTTTCGTCATCAACGGTGCAGAGCGTGTTGTTGTATCTCAGCTTCACCGTTCGCCGGGTGTATTCTTTGGCCAAAGCGTGCATGCCAACGGTACCAAGTTGTACTCAGCCCGTATCATCCCGTTCAAGGGATCATGGATTGAGTTTGCTACCGACATTAACAATGTCATGTATGCATACATCGACCGTAAGAAGAAATTGCCCGTTACCACATTGCTGAGAGCTATCGGTTTTGAGAATGACAAGGATATTCTCGAAATCTTTAACTTGGCAGAAGACGTGAAGGTGAACAAGACGAACCTCAAGAAGATTGTGGGTCGTAAGTTGGCCGCACGTGTATTGAAAACATGGATTGAGGATTTTGTAGACGAAGATACCGGTGAAGTTGTTTCTATCGAGCGTAACGAAGTCGTTATTGACCGTGAAACTGTGATTGAGCCGGAACACGTTGACGTTATATTAGAGTCGGGCGTTCAGAATATCCTTGTACACAAGGAAGAACCGAACCAGTCTGACTACTCCATTATATATAATACACTGCAGAAGGACCCGAGTAACTCGGAAAAAGAAGCTGTACTCTACATCTACCGTCAGTTGCGTAATGCAGACCCTGCCGATGATGCCAGTGCACGCGAGGTTATCAATAACCTGTTCTTCTCAGAAAAGAGATATGACTTGGGTGATGTAGGTCGTTACCGTATCAACAAGAAGTTGAACCTGACGACTGACATGGATGTACGCGTCCTCACCAAAGAAGATATTATTGAGATCATTAAATATCTCATCGAGTTGATTAACTCGAAAGCAGATGTGGATGATATCGACCACTTGAGCAACCGTCGTGTACGTACTGTAGGCGAACAGTTGTCCAATCAGTTTGCTATCGGTTTGGCACGTATGTCACGTACCATCCGCGAGCGTATGAACGTTCGTGACAACGAAGTATTTACTCCGATTGACTTGATCAACGCCAAGACTATTTCTTCCGTTATCAACTCTTTCTTCGGAACGAATGCCTTGTCGCAGTTCATGGACCAGACTAACCCGCTGGCTGAGATTACTCACAAGCGCCGTATGTCTGCCCTGGGTCCTGGTGGTTTGTCACGTGAGCGTGCCGGTTTCGAGGTACGTGACGTACACTACACACACTACGGCCGTCTCTGCCCGATTGAAACGCCTGAAGGTCCGAACATCGGTTTGATTTCTTCACTCTGTGTGTTTGCTAAGATTAATGACCTCGGTTTCATCGAAACTCCGTACCGCAAGGTGGCAAATGGTAAAGTTGACCTTTCTGATGAAGGATTGGTTTACCTCACGGCAGAAGAAGAAGAAGCCAAAATCATTGCTCAAGGTAATGCGCCTTTGAACGATGATGGTGCATTTATCCGTGATAAAGTAAAAGCCCGTCAGGATGCTGACTATCCGGTTGTTACTCCGGATGAAGTAGAATTGATGGACGTATCTCCTCAGCAGATTGCTTCTATTGCAGCTTCTTTGATCCCGTTCCTGGAACATGACGATGCTAACCGTGCATTGATGGGATCGAACATGATGCGCCAGGCAGTTCCTTTGTTGAGGAGTGAAGCTCCGATTGTAGGTACAGGTATCGAACGTCAGTTGGCACGTGACTCTCGCACGCAGATTACTGCTGAGGGTGATGGTGTGGTTGACTTTGTAGATGCTACGACTATTCGTATTTTGTATGACCGTACAGAGGAAGAAGAGTTTGTAAGCTTCGAACCTGCCTTGAAAGAATATAGGATTCCTAAATGGCGTCGTACCAACCAGAATATGACGATTGACCTTCGTCCGATTTGTGAAGCGGGTCAGCGTGTTACAGCTGGTCAAATCCTTACCGAAGGTTATTCTACCGAAGACGGAGAACTTGCTTTGGGTAAGAACTTGCTGGTAGCCTACATGCCTTGGAAGGGATACAATTACGAGGATGCTATCGTGTTAAACGAACGTGTGGTTCGCGAAGACCTTTTGACCTCCATACACGTTGAAGAGTATTCTCTGGAAGTTCGTGAAACGAAGCGTGGTATGGAAGAATTGACTTCCGATATTCCTAATGTCAGTGAAGAAGCAACGAAAGACCTCGACGAGAACGGTATTGTTCGCGTAGGTGCCCGCATTGAGCCGGGTGATATTCTTATCGGTAAGATTACTCCGAAAGGTGAGTCTGATCCTTCTCCTGAAGAAAAGTTACTTCGTGCCATCTTTGGGGACAAGGCTGGTGATGTGAAGGATGCTTCTCTGAAAGCTTCTCCTTCTTTAAAGGGAGTTGTCATCGGCAAGCGTTTGTTCTCTCGCGTTGTCAAAACTCGTAGTTCCAAGTTGGCTGATAAGGCTCTGCTACCGAAGATTGACGATGAGTTTGATGCCAAAATAGGTGAATTGAAGAAGGTTTTGATTACCAAACTGCTGAAACTTACTGAAAACTATACTTCCGAAGGCGTGAAGGATTATATGGGTGCTGACATCATCTCTAAGGGTGCCAAGTTCTCTGCTTCCGACTTCAGTGATTTGGATTTCACAGCTGTGCAGTTGAGTAACTGGACAAAAGATGAACATACCAATGGTCTGATCCGCTCATTGGTGATGAACTTCATCAAGAAATATAAGGAACTTGATGCTGAACTGAAGCGTAAGAAATTCGCTATCACTATCGGTGATGAGTTGCCTGCCGGTATCATTCAGATGGCTAAGGTTTATATCGCCAAGAAACGTAAAATCGGTGTGGGTGATAAGATGGCCGGTCGTCACGGTAACAAGGGTATTGTTTCTCGCGTTGTACGTCAGGAAGACATGCCGTTCCTTGCCGACGGTACTCCGGTAGATATCGTATTGAACCCGCTGGGTGTGCCTTCCCGTATGAACATCGGTCAGATATTCGAGGCTGTTCTCGGCCGTGCAGGAAAGACATTAGGTGTGAAGTTTGCTACTCCTATCTTTGATGGTGCATCACTGGACGACTTGAACCAGTGGACTGACAAAGCCGGCCTGCCCCGTTATGGTAAGACAATGCTCTACGATGGTGGTACGGGTGATGCATTCGAACAACAAGCTACGGTAGGTGTGACATACATGTTGAAACTCGGCCATATGGTTGAAGACAAGATGCATGCACGTTCCATCGGTCCGTACTCACTTATTACACAACAGCCGTTGGGTGGTAAGGCACAGTTTGGTGGTCAGCGTTTCGGAGAAATGGAAGTTTGGGCACTCGAAGCGTTCGGTGCCGCACATATTCTGCAAGAGATTCTGACAATCAAGTCTGATGACGTCGTTGGACGTTCCAAGGCTTATGAAGCAATTGTGAAGGGTGAACCGATGCCTGCTCCGGGTATTCCCGAGTCACTGAACGTATTGCTGCACGAGTTGAGAGGTTTAGGCTTGAGCATCAACTTAGAATAATGGATATTGGATAATTGGGAATGGATGCTGAATCTTTCATTCTCAATTATCGATTTTCGTTTTTCATATTTCAATTTTCCATTGTCAATTATCAATTAATATATAAGTATGGCTTTTAGAAAAGATAACAAGATAAAGAGTAATTTCTCGAAAATCTCTATCGGTTTGGCTTCTCCTGAGGAAATCCTTGAGAATTCGAGTGGTGAAGTTTTAAAGCCTGAAACCATCAACTATCGTACATATAAGCCCGAACGCGACGGTTTGTTCTGCGAGCGTATCTTTGGTCCTATTAAGGATTATGAGTGCCATTGCGGTAAGTACAAGCGTATCCGTTACAAAGGCATTGTCTGCGACCGTTGTGGTGTGGAAGTGACTGAGAAGAAAGTACGCCGTGAGCGCATGGGACACATCCAGTTGGTTGTGCCGGTGGCTCATATCTGGTATTTCCGTTCGCTTCCTAACAAAATCGGTTACTTGCTGGGTTTGCCCACTAAGAAACTTGATGCCATTATCTATTACGAGCGCTACGTTGTTATCCAGCCGGGTGTATTGTCCGACGAGGTAGCACAGTACGATCTGCTCGAAGAAGGAGAATATTTGGATATTCTGGAAAAATTGCCGAAAGACAATCAATTCCTTGAAGATTCCGATCCTAATAAGTTCATTGCCAAGATGGGTGCCGAAGCAATTTATGATTTGCTGGCCCGTCTGGATCTTGACTCTTTGTCCTATGAACTGCGTAACCGTGCCGGCAGCGATGCTTCACAGCAACGCAAAACCGAAGCCTTGAAGCGTCTTCAGGTAGTGGAATCGTTCCGTGCATCACGCGGACGCAACAAGCCGGAATGGATGATTGTGCGTATTGTGCCGGTTATTCCACCCGAACTTCGTCCGTTGGTTCCGTTGGATGGTGGCCGTTTCGCTACTTCCGACTTGAACGACCTTTACCGTCGTGTTATCATCCGTAACAACCGTTTGAAGAGACTGATTGAAATCAAGGCTCCTGAAGTGATTCTGCGTAATGAGAAGCGTATGTTGCAGGAGGCTGTTGACTCATTGTTCGATAACTCTCGCAAGTCAAGTGCTGTGAAGACTGATGCCAACCGTCCGTTGAAGTCACTCTCCGACAGTTTGAAAGGTAAACAGGGACGTTTCCGTCAGAACCTCTTGGGTAAACGTGTTGACTACTCTGCACGTTCCGTAATCGTCGTTGGTCCTGAGTTGAAAATGGGTGAGTGCGGTATTCCTAAACTGATGGCTGCTGAACTTTATAAGCCGTTTATCATTCGCAAGTTGATTGAACGCGGTATTGTGAAGACAGTAAAGAGTGCCAAGAAGATTGTAGACCGTAAGGAAGCCGTTATCTGGGATATCCTGGAGCACGTAATGAAAGGGCATCCGGTATTGTTGAACCGTGCCCCGACGCTTCACCGTCTTGGTATTCAGGCATTCCAGCCTAAGATGATTGAAGGTAAGGCAATCCAGCTCCATCCGTTGGCATGTACGGCATTTAATGCCGACTTCGACGGTGACCAGATGGCTGTTCACTTGCCTTTGAGCAATGAAGCTATACTGGAAGCACAGATGTTGATGCTCCAGTCACACAATATTTTGAATCCTGCCAACGGTGCGCCTATCACAGTGCCTGCACAAGATATGGTACTCGGTTTGTATTACATCACCAAGTTGCGCAAGGGTGCCAAGGGCGAAGGTTTGACATTCTATGGCCCCGAAGAAGCTCTTATTGCTTACAACGAAGGTAAGTGTGATATTCATGCTCCTATCAGTGTTGTGGTGAAAGACGTAGACGAGCATGGAAACGTTGTTGATAAGATGATGCACGATACTTCAGTGGGGCGTGTCATCGTGAACGAAATCGTTCCGCCCGAAGCCGGATACATCAATACAATTATCTCTAAGAAGTCGCTCCGCGACATCATCAGCCATGTAATCAAAGTGTGTGGTGTTGCCAAAGCAGCCGATTTCCTCGATGGAATCAAGAACCTCGGTTATCAGATGGCCTTTAAGGGTGGTCTGTCGTTCAACTTGGGCGATATCATTATCCCTGAAGAGAAGGAAGCGCTGGTGCAGAAGGGTTATGACGAAGTAGAGCAGGTTATCAGTAACTATAACATGGGTTTCATCACTAACAACGAGCGTTACAACCAGGTTATCGATATCTGGACACACGTAAACTCCGAGTTGTCTAATATCTTGATGAAGACCATTTCTACCGATGACCAAGGTTTCAACTCGGTTTACATGATGTTGGATTCTGGTGCCCGCGGTTCTAAAGAGCAGATTCGTCAGCTTTCCGGTATGCGTGGTTTGATGGCAAAACCGCAGAAAGCAGGTGCTGAAGGTGGTCAGATCATTGAGAACCCGATTCTTTCGAACTTTAAGGAAGGCTTGTCCGTGTTGGAGTACTTTATCTCTACCCACGGTGCTCGTAAAGGTTTGGCCGATACAGCCTTGAAGACAGCCGATGCCGGATACTTGACGCGTCGTCTTGTAGACGTATCACACGATGTGATTATTAATGAAGAAGACTGCGGTACGCTTCGCGGACTGGTTTGTACAGCTTTGAAGAACAATGATGAAGTCATTGCTACTCTGTATGAACGTATTCTCGGTCGTGTATCTGTACATGATATTGTTCATCCTACGACTGGCGAACTGATAGTTGCCGGTGGTGAAGAGATTACGGAAGACGTTGCGCAGAAGATTGAGGATTCTCCGATTGAGAGCGTTGAAATCCGTTCTGTATTGACCTGCGAATCCAAGAAAGGCGTTTGTGCCAAGTGCTACGGACGTAATCTGGCTTCCAGCCGTATGGTTCAGAGAGGAGAGGCTGTTGGCGTAATTGCTGCACAGTCTATTGGTGAGCCGGGTACACAGTTGACGTTGCGTACGTTCCACGCCGGTGGTACGGCAGCCAATATCGCTGCCAATGCAAGCATCCTTGCCAAGAACCCAGCTCGTCTGGAATTTGAAGAGCTCCGCACAGTAGATGTTATCGACGAAGCAGGCGAACCCGCTAAGGTGGTAGTAGGGCGTTTGGCCGAAGTACGTTTTGTGGATGTAAACACAGGTATTATACTTTCTACGCACAATGTACCTTATGGTTCTACACTTTACGCTGCCGATGGCGAAATAGTAGAGAAAGGCAAGCTTATTGCTCGTTGGGACCCGTTCAACGCGGTCATCATTACTGAAGCTACTGGTAAGATTGAGTTTGAAGGCGTAATTGAAAACGTTACTTATAAGGTAGAGTCTGATGAATCTACCGGTTTGCGTGAAATCATCATCATCGAGTCTAAAGACAAGACGAAGGTGCCTACCGCACATATTATGACCGAAGACGGCGAACTGATCCGTACATACAACCTGCCGGTGGGTGGTCACGTGGTAGTGGAAGACGGACAGAAGGTGAAAGCTGGTGAAGTGATCGTGAAGATTCCGCGTGCCGTTGGTAAGGCGGGTGATATCACGGGTGGTCTTCCTCGTGTCACTGAGTTGTTCGAGGCACGTAATCCGTCTAATCCCGCTGTGGTTTCGGAAATCGACGGTGAGGTTACAATGGGCAAGGTGAAACGCGGTAATCGCGAAATCATTGTTACGTCCAAGACTGGTGAAGTTAAAAAATACCTCGTGCCGCTGTCTAAGCAGATCCTGGTGCAGGAGAACGACTATGTGCGTGCTGGTACTCCGTTGTCTGACGGTGCTATTACGCCTGCCGATATCCTCGCTATCAAAGGCCCTACAGCTGTACAAGAATATATCGTGAACGAAGTACAAGACGTTTACCGTCTGCAAGGTGTGAAGATTAATGACAAACACTTCGAAATCATCGTTCGCCAAATGATGCGTAAGGTTGAAATCGATGAACCGGGCGATACCCGCTTCCTGGAGCAACAGGTAGTTGACAAGTTGGATTTCATGGAAGAGAACGACCGTATCTGGGGTAAGAAGGTGGTAGTAGATGGCGGAGACTCTCAAACAATGCAAGCTGGTCAGATTGTAACGGCCCGCAAGTTGCGTGACGAGAACTCCATGTTGAAACGCCGTGACTTGAAACCGGTTGAAGTGCGCGACGCAGTACCTGCTACTTCTACGCAGATTCTTCAAGGTATTACCCGTGCTGCCTTGCAAACTTCGAGCTTCATGTCGGCTGCTTCCTTCCAGGAAACAACGAAGGTGCTCAACGAAGCTGCCATCAATGGCAAGGTAGACCGTTTGGAAGGTATGAAAGAGAACGTAATTTGCGGTCACTTGATTCCTGCCGGTACCGGGCAGCGCGAATTTGACAAGATTATCGTAGGTTCCAAGGAAGAGTATGATCGTATGCTTGCCAACAAGAAGACAGTGCTCGACTATGCGGTGGACGAAAAAGTAGAAGAATAACGCTATATACGTTAATACAATCAGCTATTTTTATAATCAGAGAAGGGGTGGTTCGGTTTTCCGAATCACCCCTTTTTCTTGTATATATCGTTTTGTATTCGATGATATTCTCTCAATTTCTATTTAATGAAATGCTATGTACATAGAATGTCTTTCTTTTTTGTCTTCAGGCGCGGGGTGGGTGCTTTTATGTTGAAGTACTTTGCAGACTCAGGTGAAAGACGTATATTTGCTTCTTAAATCTATCAGATATATAATATAAAATATGGAAAACCAAGAAAACAATAACGGTCAGTTGCAGATTGAACTGAAAGAAGAGGTGGCAGAAGGTACGTATGCCAATCTTGCTATTATTACTCACTCCAGTTCTGAATTTATTCTGGATTTCGTGCGGGTGTTGCCGGGTATGCCTAAAGCAGGAGTAAAGTCACGCATTGTTTTAGCTCCCGAACATGCAAAGCGCTTATTGCGCGCACTTGAAGATAATATCGGTAAATATGAGTGTTCTTTCGGTCCGATTCGTATGCCTGATGAACAACCTTTACCGCCATTGACTGGCATTAAAGGCGAAGCGTAAAATCAAAAAAAAACTCGTAGTGCATTGATTATTCAAAACTTATTAGTATCTTTGCAGCCCAAAAGTGTATAGTTTTGAATTAATATAAACAATAATATATAACTAAAAACAATTAAAATGCCTACAATTCAGCAATTAGTAAGAAAGGGGCGCGAGGAGCTGGTAGAGAAAAGTAAGTCTCCTGCCTTGGACTCTTGTCCTCAAAGACGTGGCGTTTGCGTGAGAGTGTATACAACCACTCCGAAGAAACCGAATTCAGCTATGCGTAAAGTAGCTCGTGTGCGTTTGACTAACGGTAAAGAGGTGAACTCTTATATTCCGGGAGAAGGTCATAACTTACAGGAGCACTCAATCGTATTGGTACGTGGCGGTCGTGTGAAAGACCTTCCGGGTGTACGTTATCACATCGTTCGTGGTACATTGGATACCGCAGGCGTTGCTGGTCGTACTCAAAGACGTTCCAAATATGGCGCTAAGCGTCCGAAACCGGGTCAGGCTGCTCCCGCTAAGAAGAAATAATCAGGTGGCCAAACACTGATACAGTAAAATTAAAAGTAATAACTTACGTTTTAGTTTGTTGGAAATGCTACAAGGTTGAGTAAATTCCCCAGTGGGAGAATTGAAGAAGACAGAAGTAAACAACCAAGAACGAAAACATTATTCTTTCAGAAAATGAGAAAAGCAAAACCCAAAAAACGCGTTATCCTGCCGGATCCCGTGTTCAATGATGTAAAAGTTTCCAAGTTCGTGAATCACTTGATGTACGACGGAAAGAAGAACACTTCTTATGAAATCTTCTATGCTGCTCTGGAAACAGTGAAAAACAAAATGCAGAATGAAGAAAAATCTGCTCTTGAAATCTGGAAAAAAGCTTTGGACAATGTAACTCCTCAAGTGGAAGTGAAATCTCGCCGTGTTGGTGGTGCCACTTTCCAGGTTCCTACAGAAATCCGTCCTGATCGTAAAGAGTCAATTTCTATGAAGAATTTGATTATCTTCGCCCGCAAGCGTGGTGGTAAGTCAATGGCTGACAAACTGGCTGCTGAGATCATGGATGCATTCAATGAACAAGGAGGTGCTTACAAGCGTAAAGAAGATATGCATAGAATGGCAGAAGCTAACCGTGCGTTCGCTCATTTTAGATTCTAATACTATAAGAAACTAACCAATTAATAGATTAAAAACTTAAAGTAAAGGGAATTAGAAAATGGCAAAGCATGATTTACATTTGACGCGTAATATCGGTATCATGGCTCACATTGATGCTGGTAAGACAACAACCTCTGAACGTATCCTGTTCTATACGGGTTTGACCCACAAAATCGGTGAGGTACACGATGGTGCTGCAACGATGGACTGGATGGAGCAAGAGCAAGAACGTGGTATTACTATCACTTCAGCCGCTACTACTACCCGTTGGCAATATGCAGGTGATACTTATAAGATTAACTTGATTGATACTCCGGGACACGTTGACTTTACCGCTGAGGTGGAACGTTCATTGCGTGTATTGGACGGTGCTGTTGCTACTTACTGTGCTGTAGGTGGTGTAGAACCGCAGTCTGAGACAGTTTGGCGTCAAGCAGACAAATATAACGTACCGCGTATCGGTTACGTTAACAAAATGGACCGTTCGGGTGCTGACTTCTTTGAAGTTGTTCGCCAGATGAAGGATGTACTGGGTGCTAATCCATGTCCGATTGTAGTTCCTATCGGTGCAGAAGAAACTTTCAAAGGTCTGGTAGACCTTATCAAGATGAAAGCTATCTACTGGCATGACGAGACAATGGGAGCTGACTATTCAGTTGAGGAAATCCCGGCAAATTTGCTTGAGGAAGCTAACGAATGGAGAGACAAGATGCTCGAAAAGGTAGCTGAGTATGACGATGCTTTGATGGAGAAATACTTCGATGATCCTTCTACAATTACAGAGGAAGAGGTATTGAGAGCTCTTCGTAATGCTACTGTACAGATGGCTATTGTTCCGATGCTGTGCGGTTCTTCATTCAAAAATAAAGGTGTACAGACATTGCTCGACTATGTTTGTGCATTCTTACCGTCTCCGCTGGATACAGAAAATGTAATTGGTACAAACCCTGATACCGGTGCTGAAGAAGATCGTAAACCGAGCGATGATGAAAAAACTTCAGCTCTTGCGTTTAAGATCGCTACTGACCCGTATGTGGGTCGTTTGACTTTCTTCCGTGTGTATTCAGGTAAGATAGAATCAGGTTCATATATCTACAATAGCCGCTCTGGTAAGAAGGAACGCGTTTCTCGTCTGTTCCAGATGCACTCAAATAAGCAGAATCCGGTTGAAGTAATCGGCGCAGGTGATATTGGTGCAGGTGTTGGTTTCAAGGATATTCACACAGGTGATACTTTGTGTGATGAAGCAGCTCCGATCGTATTGGAATCTATGGACTTCCCGGAACCGGTAATCGGTATTGCTGTTGAGCCTAAGACTCAGAAGGATATGGATAAATTGTCTAACGGTTTGGCTAAGTTGGCTGAGGAAGATCCGACGTTCACAGTGAAAACTGATGAACAGACTGGTCAAACAGTTATCTCCGGTATGGGTGAGCTTCACTTGGATATCATTATTGACCGTCTGAAACGTGAGTTCAAGGTTGAGTGTAATCAAGGTAAGCCACAGGTTAACTATAAAGAAGCAATTACGAAGACCGTTAACCTTCGTGAGGTTTACAAGAAGCAGTCTGGTGGTCGTGGTAAGTTCGCTGATATTATCGTGAACATCGGTCCGGTTGACGAAGACTTTGTACAGGGTGGTCTGCAGTTCGTAGACGAAGTGAAGGGTGGTAATATTCCTAAGGAATTTATCCCGTCAGTACAGAAAGGTTTTACAACTGCTATGAAGAACGGTGTACTTGCTGGCTATCCGCTTGATTCGCTGAAGGTGACTCTGCTTGATGGTTCATTCCACCCGGTTGACTCTGATCAGTTGTCATTCGAAATCTGTGCTATCCAGGCTTACAAGAATGCTTGTGCTAAGGCTGGTCCGGTTTTGATGGAGCCTATCATGAAGTTGGAGGTTGTTACTCCGGAAGAAAATATGGGTGATGTTATCGGTGACTTGAACAAGCGTCGTGGCCAGGTAGAAGGTATGGAATCCAGTCGCTCTGGTGCCCGCATCGTGAAGGCTATGGTGCCGTTGGCGGAAATGTTCGGTTATGTAACAGCTCTGCGTACTATCACTTCTGGTCGTGCTACGTCAACAATGACATATGATCACCACGCTCAGGTATCTTCTTCTATTGCGAAAGCAGTATTGGAAGAGGTGAAGGGACGTGCTGACTTACTCTAAAAAATACTTGAAGTCCGTAGGCTAGCGAATGACTCTTAGCCTACGGAACTTCATCTTATATAACACTATTAATAATTAAAACAGTAATGAGTCAAAAAATTAGAATCAAACTGAAATCTTACGACCACAACTTGGTTGACAAATCAGCTGAGAAGATCGTAAAAACGGTGAAGACGACGGGTGCTATCGTTAGCGGCCCTATTCCTCTTCCTACGCATAAGCGTATCTTTACCGTGAATCGTTCGACTTTCGTTAACAAGAAGTCGCGTGAACAATTCGAGCTCTCTTCTTACAAGAGATTGATCGACATCTATAGCTCAACAGCTAAGACCGTAGATGCTCTGATGAAGTTGGAGTTGCCGAGTGGTGTGGAAGTAGAAATCAAAGTGTAAGTATTAAAAATTAAGTGAAATGCCAGGATTATTAGGAAAAAAAATCGGAATGACATCCGTTTTCAGTG
>JAUUPT010000096.1 GCA_030843315.1 Bacteroidaceae bacterium
TGGACATCATGCTGGTAGACGGTGTGTCGAAGTTCGGCAACGGTGTAGAGGTATCGGTGTTGAATGAGATGGGAGGGCGCGAAGTGCTTATCAATGATAAGCTGTCGGCACACCAGGCTTATATCCTGGCACTCTATCGCCACCGCCCGGAACTGATTGCGCGGATGAAGGAAATCACCGACTTCTATTCCAACAAGCATGCGTCTGCAATAGGTACTATCGGCAACCATGTGATGATACTCAATACAGGTTCCATCAAGAACGTGCGCATCGGCGATTACTGCCATATCTGCGGCACCTGCCGCCTGTACAACGGAAGCATCAATAGCAATGAAGTGGCACCGGTGCACATCGGGCACGGGGTAATCTGCGACGACTTTATCATCTCTTCCGGTTCGCACGTCGATGACGGGGCGATGCTGAGCCGCTGTTTTGTGGGGCAGGCGTGCAAGCTGGGGCATAATTATTCTGCTTCAGATTCGCTGTTCTTCAGCAACTGCCAGGGCGAGAACGGCGAGGCGTGCGCCATCTTTGCCGGGCCGTATACGGTGACACACCATAAATCGACGTTGCTCATAGCCGGTATGTTCTCGTTCATGAATGCCGGTTCGGGCTCCAACCAGAGCAACCACATGTATAAGTTAGGTCCCATCCACCAAGGAACGCTGGAGCGGGGCGCCAAGACTACTTCCGATTCGTATATCCTGTGGCCTGCCAGGGTAGGGGCGTTCTCCCTGGTCATGGGGCGCCACGTCAACCATTCCGATACATCGAACCTGCCCTTCTCCTATCTGATAGAGCAGAACAACACCACTTACCTGGTGCCGGGCGTCAACCTGCGTAGCGTGGGCACCATCCGCGATGCACAGAAGTGGCCCAAGCGCGACGGGCGCACGGATACGAACAAACTCGATTACATCAACTACAACCTGCTCAGCCCCTACACCGTGCAGAAGATGTTCAAGGGGCGGGAGACGCTGGAGAACCTGCGCCATGCCAGCGGCGAGCTTTCCGACATCTACTCTTTCCATAGTGCCAAGATACGCAACTCCGCGTTGGTGAAAGGCATCCGTTTCTACGAAATAGCCATCCATAAGTTCCTCGGCAACTCCGTCATCAAGCGCCTGGAAGGCATCGACTTCCGAACGAACGAAGAAATACGCGCCCGCCTGAAACCCGATACTGCCATCGGCAGCGGTGAGTGGGTGGATATCTCCGGTCTGATTGCCCCGAAGAGTGAGATTGATACCCTGATAGATGGCATTGAGTCGGGCGCCGTGAACCGCTTGAAGCACATCAATGCCGAGTTCGAAAAGATGCACAGTAACTATTATACCTACGAATGGACATGGGCATACGATATGCTGGAAGAATTCTACGGCATCCACCCGGAAAACATCACCGCCGCCGATATCATCCACATCGTAGAGAAGTGGAAAGAAGCCGTCATCGGTCTGGACCGCATGGTCTACGACGATGCCAAGAAAGAATTCTCCCTGGCTTCCATGACCGGTTTCGGTGCCGACGGCTCGCGTCTTGAAAAGGAGATGGACTTTGAGCAAGTCCGCGGCGACTTCGAGAGCAATCCCTTCGTGACGGCTGTGTTGAAGCATATTGAGGACAAGACGGCATTGGGCGATGAACTGATAGGGCGGATGAAGAAGGTTGACTAAATCATCATTTTCACTCTAATTAAAGAAATATTTCAATAATAGTTTTTACCTTTGTAGTCACGATTAACTAACTTAAAATAAACGAGTAATTATGGCAACAACACCTCCGTTTAAGTATCAGCCCATGTTCGAGAAAGGGAAAGATACGACTGAGTATTATCTGCTTACGAAAGACTATGTATCGGTAAGCGAGTTTGAAGGAAAACCTATCTTGAAGATTGAGAAAGAAGGTTTGACCGCGATGGCTAATGCGGCTTTCCGCGATGTGTCATTCATGTTGCGCCGCAGCCACAACGAGCAGGTTGCTAAGATTCTGAGCGACCCCGAAGCAAGCGAGAACGATAAATATGTAGCCCTTACTTTCCTTCGCAATGCCGAAGTGGCTTCCAAAGGCGTGCTTCCTTTCTGCCAGGATACGGGTACGGCTATTATTCACGGTGAAAAAGGACAGCAGGTATGGACGGGCTATTGCGATGAAGAAGCCCTCTCACTGGGTGTTTACAAAACATATACCGAAGAGAACCTGCGTTATTCTCAGAACGCACCTCTGAACATGTACGACGAAGTGAATACGAAGTGCAACCTTCCGGCACAGATTGACCTTGAAGCTACCGAAGGCATGGAGTACGAATTCCTGTGCGTGACCAAAGGCGGCGGCTCTGCCAACAAGACTTACCTCTATCAGGAGACGAAAGCCATCCTGAACCCCGACACCCTCGTTCCCTTCCTCGTAGAAAAGATGAAGACGCTGGGTACGGCTGCCTGCCCTCCTTACCACATCGCATTCGTCATCGGCGGCACGTCTGCCGAGAAGAACCTGCTGACGGTGAAGCTGGCTTCTACCCATTACTACGACGGGCTGCCCACTACGGGCAACGAGTTCGGTCGTGCCTTCCGCGACATTGAGTTGGAGAAGAAGGTGCTGGAAGAAGCTCACAAGATAGGTCTTGGTGCACAGTTCGGCGGCAAGTACCTGGCTCACGACATCCGCATCGTCCGTCTGCCGCGTCACGGCGCTTCCTGCCCCGTTGGCTTGGGTGTCTCCTGCTCTGCCGACCGTAACATCAAGTGTAAAATCAATAAAGAAGGTATCTGGATTGAGAAGCTGGACAGCAACCCGGGCGAACTGATTCCTGCCGAACTCCGCAAAGCTGGCGAGGGCGACGTCGTGAAGATTGACCTCAACCAACCGATGGCGGACATCCTGAAGGTACTGACCAAGTATCCGGTTTCCACCCGTCTGTCTCTGAACGGAACGATCATTGTAGGCCGCGACATTGCCCACGCCAAACTGAAAGAACGTCTGGACCGTGGCGAAGACCTGCCTCAGTATATCAAGGACCATCCTATCTACTACGCCGGCCCTGCCAAGACTCCCCAGGGAATGGCTTGCGGTTCTATGGGCCCCACTACTGCCGGACGTATGGACCCGTATGTAGACCTCTTCCAAAGCCACGGCGGCAGCATGATTATGCTTGCCAAAGGCAACCGTAGCCAGCAGGTGACGGATGCTTGCAAGAAGTACGGTGGTTTCTACCTCGGCTCCATCGGTGGCCCTGCTGCTATCCTGGCGCAGAACAACATCAAGAGCATCGAGTGTGTGGAATATCCCGAACTCGGCATGGAAGCTATCTGGAAGATTGAAGTGGAAGACTTCCCCGCCTTCATCCTGGTAGATGACAAGGGCAACGACTTCTTCAAACAACTGAAGCCGTGGAATTGCAGTAAGTAATCCCGCTATTCCCCCATAAACGAAAGCCGCTTCGGAACACAGGTTCCGTAAGCGGCTTTTGCTTGTTTTCTGTTTAGTTCAGATATTGCATCACCTTTCCGCTGATTTGCAGCAGTGATATTTCGCAGAGCTTGGTGTCGTATTCGGCGGAGAGGATGCGTTCTTCCGCATCGAGCAGGCTCTTTTGCGCTTCGCGCATCTCGATGCCGGAGAGGTTTCCCAGCATATAGCGCTCCATGGCAATTTCGTGGTTCTCTTTGGCGGCAACGAGGTTTTGACGCTCCAGGTTCAGCATCTGTAGATTGTTTTGATAAGCCTGCCACAAGTTGCTGAGGTCGGCACGCAAGGCTTGTTCCAGTTGTTCGCGTTCCAGGCGGGCGTTCTGCACGGCGATGCGGGCGTTCTTGCGTTCGCGTTGGCGGTTGCCGTCGAAGAGGTTGAAGCCGACGGTGACGCCGAAGTTCAGGCCGAGGTTGCTGCGGCGGCTGTTGGCGGCAATCTCATAACGGTTGAGGGTGTAGCCGTAGCCGCCGTTCATCTTGAGATAGGGGTAGTCGCGCGAACAGACTTTCTTATAATCCAGTCGGGCAAGGGTGTTATTCTGTTCCGCCCTCAGCAGGGAGGCATTGATTTGCAGGGTGGCATCCCACAGTTCCCCGAAGTCCAGGGTGTTGCTCACGTTGATGAGGCTGTCCCGGATGAGGAACGGGGCATCGACGTCTTTGTTTGCCATGAGCTCGTTCAGTCGGATGCGCGAGGTGTGTAGCAGTTCTTGTTGTTTCATGTACTGCGCGCTGTCCGCGTTGAAGTCCACTTTGGCTTGCTGATAGTCCAGACGAGAGAAGTTACCGATGTGGTAACGCTCTTCCACGATGCGCAACCGTTCTTTGGAGAGGGACACGGCGTAGCGGAAGTTCTTCAGACGAATTTTGTGTTGCACGTAGTTATAGTATTCGGCAGCAATGTTGGCTATCAGGTCTTCGATGGCGATGCGGGTGTTGGTTTCGCCCTGGCGTTCCAGTTCTTTTAGCTTCTGGTAGTTGGCGGTGATGTTGAAGCCGTCGAAGATGGTCCAGTTCACGTTGATGCCGGCATCGAGCGTCTGGTCGAACACGCCGTTGTCCTTGGCGGTTTCGCCGGTGGCGCGGAGCTTGGTTTCGGTATCGTTGAGCGTGCCCCGATATCCGGCGGACAGGTCGAGGGTAGGCAGATAGCCGGCATTGCCCGGCGTGGCGTTGTTCTTGCTGACTTGCTCCTCGTTGCGGGCAATGCGCAGGGAGTAGTTGTTCAGCAATCCTTCTTCCAGGCATGACTTCAAAGTATAGGTGGGCACAGGCTGTGCCTGGAGGGCAAGCGCGGTGCAAGCGGTGGCTATAAAGAATAAGAGGATGCGTTTCATACTTCTTTGAGTTTACTTCGATTCGTGGATATATAACTGTAAATGGCAGGAACGATATACATCGTCAGCAGCGTCGATATAAGCATACCACCCACAACGGCAGTACCCATGGCGATGCGCTGGTTGCAGCCTTCGCCGGTGGCGAATGCCAGCGGTATCAGTCCCAGTATGGTAGAGGCGCTTGTCATCAGGATGGGGCGCAGGCGTTGCAGGGCGGCGTCCTTGATGGCTTGCATCTTGTCCTCGCCCACTTCTTGCTTCTGATTGGCAAACTCCACAATCAGGATACCGTTCTTTGCCACCAGACCAATCAGCATAATGATACCAATCTGGCTGAAAATATTCATCGTGATGTCCCCGAAGTACATGAATACCAGTGCGCCGGCAATGGCAAGGGGCACCGTCAGCATGATGATGAGCGGGTCTTTGAAGCTCTCGAACTGGGCGGCAAGGATCAGGTAAATCAGCAGGATGGCCAGTACGAAGGCGAACATCAGACTGGAGGAACTCTCGCGATACTCTTTGGAGTCGCCCGTGAGGGCGGTGCGGAAGGTGTCGTCCAGCGTTTCTTTGGCTATCTTGTCCATTTCTTCGAGGCCCTGTCCGATGGTCTTGCCGTCGGCAAGTCCGGCGGAGATGGTGGCGGCCACGAAGCGGTTGTAACGGTAGAGCCTGGGCGGAGCGATGCCGCCGGTCAGTTCAATCAGGTTGTCCAGCTGCACCATGTCTCCCTTGTCGCTACGGATGTAGATGCCTTTCAGGTCGGCGGGCTTGTTGCGCTGCTGGCGATTGATTTCGCCTAATATCTCATATTGCTTTCCGTTCATATAGAAGTAGCCCATGCGCTGGCCGCTCAGTCCGTACTGCAAGGTTTGGGCGATGTTGCGGGTGCTGACGCCCATGATGCTTGCCTTGTCGCGGTTGATGTTGATGCGGGCTTCGGGTTTGCTGAACTTCAGGTTGACGTCTGCCATCTGGAACACGGGGTTCTCGTATATCTTTGCCATGAACACGGGCAGTATCTCTTGCAGCTTCTCTATGTTGGTGGCTTGCAGCACGTATTGCACGGGCATTCCGCCGCGCCGTCCGCCGAACGAGGACGATTGCTGCACGAAGGAGCGCGCCTTCGTTTTCTTCTGTACGGCTTGCGACAGCCTCTCGGCAACGGACATCTGCGTGTAGTCGCGGTCTTTCATGTCCTTCAGCGTGATGCGCACGTTGCCGCTTCCGCTGGAAACACGGGCCGTAACGGCTTGGGCATCCGGCACGATGGAGTCTACCAGGTGGTTGATGTCTTCGGTATAGTCGCGGATGTATTCGTAGGTCACACCTTCGGCGCCCATCGTGTTGATGCTGATTTGCGAGCGGTCTTCCAGTGGCGCCATTTCGGCGGGGATGGTGTTCCACAGGTAGCCGATGATGATGATGGTGAGCAATATGAAGGGCAGTGCAATCCAGCGTTTGCTAAGGAAGGCGGCGAGCGAACGGCTGTACAGGCGGTTCATTCCTTCGAAGAAAGGCTCGGTCTTGCGATAGAACCAATTCTGTTTCTCCCGTTTCACCAGCAGTTTGGTGGCAAGCATCGGCGTAAAGGTCAGTGCGGCAAAGGAAGAGATTATCACCGAACCGGACACCACGATGCTGAACTCGCGGAACAGGCGTCCCGTCATACCGTCCATAAACACAATCGGGAAGAACACGGCTACCAGCGTGATGGTGGTGGAGATAACCGCGAAGAAGATTTCCTTGGCTCCTTCGATGCCCGCCTCTTTGGGCGGCATACCCCGCTCGATGCGGACGTAGATGTTCTCTGTCATTACGATGGCGTCGTCCACCACCAGGCCTACTGCCAGTACCACGGCAAGCATGGAGAGCACGTTGATGGAGAAGCCAGCCAGGTACATGACGAAGAATGCGCCAATCAGCGAAACGGGGATTACGATACACGGCACCAGCGTCACGCGCCAGTCGCGCAGGAAGAGGAAGATGATGATGATAACGAGTATGAACGCCTCGTACACCGTCTGCTTCACCTCGTTGATGGAGGCGCGGATGAACTTCGTATTATCGAAACCGTAGGAGTATTGCACGTCTTCCGGCAAGTCCTTCTGCATCTTTTCCATGCGGTCGTACACGGCGTCGGCAATCTTGATGTGGTTGGCACCCGGCTGCGGGATGACGACGATACCTACCATCGGCACACCGTTCATCTTCATGTAACTCTTGATGTCGGCAGGGCCCAGTTCGGCACGGCCGATGTCGCTGAAGCGGATAATGCGGCTGTTGTCTTCTTTAAGAATCAGGTTGTTGAACTCTTCTGCGGTGTGCATCAGTCCGAGGGTACGGATGGTGAGCTCGGTGGTGTTTCCTTCGATACTGCCCGAGGGAAGTTCCACGTTCTCTTTGTCTACGGCATTCTTTACGTCTATCGGGGTGATGCCGTAGCCGGACATTTTGATGGGGTCGAGCCAAAGGCGCATGGAGTAACGCTTCTCACCCCAGATGCTTACGCTGCTGACGTCGGCGATGGTTTGGAGTTGTTCCTTTACCGTGAGGTCGGCTATTTCGCTCAGTTCCAGCAGAGAACGTTTGTCGCTTTGGAGGGCAACCATGAGGATAGGCATGGCGTCGGCATCGGCTTTGGATACGGTGGGAGGGTCGCAGTCGCGGGGCAGGTAGCGCTGTGCACGCGATACTTTGTCGCGTACGTCGTTGGCGGCTGTTTCCAGGTCGACGGAGAGCTCGAACTCTACCGTGATACGCGACGAACCTTGCTGGCTGACACTGGAGAGGGAACGGATGCCGGGAATACCGTTGATGTTCTGTTCCAGCGGTTCGGTTATCTGGTTCTCGATGACGTCGGCGTTGGCGCCCGGGTAGGAGCAGGACACCGAGATGATGGGATTATCGACGGACGGATACTCGCGCACACCGAGATAATTGTAGCCGATAAAACCAAAGAGCAGGATTATCAGGGTGAGTACGGTGGAGAGTACCGGGCGGCGTATGCTTAATTCGGATATATTCATAGTTGTTATTTCTTAGTTTACCACGTCCAGTGTCACCGGCAGCCCGGTGCGGAGTTGCAGGGTTCCTGAGGTAATGATGGTATCACCGGCTTGCAGGCCTTGCAGCACTTGCACTTCTGCCTCGGTACGGATGCCCGCGGTGATTTCTACCGGTTGGGCTTTGCCCGATCTGTAAAGGAAGATTTTGTCTTTACCCATTTCCGGCACGATGGCTTCGGAAGGTACGGCGAGGGCATCCTCTATTTCATCCTTGTTCAGCTTGATGCTGGCGTAGCGGCCCGGCAATACCAGTCCGTTGGCATTGGGGTAGAGGGCGCGGATGGTGAGCGTGTGGGTGGTGGGGTCTATCTTCGATTCGCGTGCATAGACGGTGGCGTGGAAGGCGTTCAGTTTGCCTTCGAGGGTGAAGTCGAGTCCGGCACCGGTCTTTACGTCGTTGGCATATCGTTCGGGCACGGCAAATTCTACTTTCAAAGGAGATATCTTGGTGAGTTTGGCTACGATGGTGGTGGGGGAGGCAAACGTTCCTACGCTGACTTGGCGCAGACCGATGACACCGTCGAACGGGGCGCGTAGCTCGGTCTGTGCGATGTTCGATTCTATCAGGTCGATGTCGGCGTTGAGGGTGGCAAGTTCGGTTTTCACTTGTTCGTAGGCTTCTTTACTGACGGCGTCTCTCTCCAACAGGGCGTTCTGGCGGAACACGCGGTCTTCGGCCAGTTTCAGTTGGGAAACCAATCGCTGTAATTGTGCTTGCAGGGGGCGGTCGTTCACTTTGGCAAGCAGCTGCCCTTTCTTTACGAAGCTGCCTTCTTCAAAGTTTATCTCGACAATCTTGCCGGAAGTCTCGAACGAAAGGTCTACCTCTTCGTCCGGCAGCAGGCTACCGCTGATTTGTATTTCATCTTTCAGCAGTTGGGGTTTTATCACTTTGGCGTTTACGTTCAGAATCTTCTTGCTGCCGCTTCGACTGGCCATCACTTGGTCGGCAGCGGCCAATTCTTCGTTTGCTTTGGGCAACTGGGAATAAATACCTCCACCTATCAGCCCGGCACCAATCACAATGATGATGCCCCATTTCATTCGCTTATCCATGTTGTTGTATTAGTAGTACGAGTTAGTCCTAATTTTGATACAAGATAAGGAGAAAGGTTTAAGGGGGAAAAGTTAAAAAAGGTGATAGGGTGGTAGAGTGATAGGGTGATAGGGGGTTAGTAGGCAGATCTGTATTTCCCTTCTTCTTTGTCTTCCAGCATATTCAGATAAGAAGCATAGCGCGATTCGCTGATGTAGTGCTTCTCTACGGCTTCGCGCACGGCGCATCCCGGTTCGTGGCGATGGGTGCAGTTGTTATAACGGCAGCCGGCAGAAACTTTGAATATTTCCGTGAAGTAGTGCCCCACTTCTTCTTCTTCCATGTCGAAGGTTCCGAAACCTTTGATGCCCGGGGTGTCGATGATATATCCATCGCCCGGCACGGGGAACATTTCGGAGAAGGTGGTGGTGTGCATACCTTTGTTGTGGTAAGTCGATATGGCAGCGGTCTTGATGTCCAAGTCCGGCAATAGGACGTTGATAAGCGTTGATTTCCCCACGCCGGAGTGCCCGGAGAAGAGTGTTACCCGCCCCTTCAGCTCTTCTTTGATCGTGTCAATGCCTTCGCCGTGCTTGGCAGAAACCTTGAAGCAAGGATAGCCGATGGTGGTGTACAGGTTGATAAGCCCCTCCAGGTAGTGGAGTTCTTCTTCATTGTAGGCATCTACCTTGTTGAATATGATTTTGACGGGAACACGATATGCTTCGGCCGAAGCCAGAAAGCGGTCGATGAAGATGGTGGAAGTTTCGGGATAATTCACCGTAACCACCAGCATACACTGGTCGAGGTTGGCGGCAAGGATGTGCGACTGCTTGGACAGATTGGACGAACGGCGGATGATGTAATTCTTCCGGTCCTCTATCTCACTGATGAAGGCGGTGCCTTCCTGGTTCAGTATGATTTGCACATAGTCGCCTACGGCAACGGGGTTGGTACTTCGTATGCCCTTCAGACGGAAGTTTCCTTTGATTTTGCATTCAACGTCCCTTCCGTCGTCAGTACGTACCAAGTACCAACTTCCTGTATTTTTTATTACGAGTCCGCGCACTGCTTATACGGTCATGATTTCTTTGTCCTTTGCAGCCAGCATCTCGTCAATCTGCTTGATGTACTTGTCGTGTATCTTCTGCAACTTCTCTTCACCGCCCTTCTGTGCATCTTCTGCCAAGCCGTCTTTTACGGACTTCTTCAAGGCGTCGATGGCGTCGCGGCGTGCGTTTCTCACACTTACTTTGGCTGTTTCGCCTTCGCCTTTACACTGCTTTGCCAGTTGTTTACGACGTTCCTCTGTCAGCGGGGGGATGCCGATGCGGATTATCTCACCGTTGTTCTCGGGCATGATGCCTAGGCTGGAGTCGATGATGGCTTTCTCGATGGCGCGGAACATACCTTTGTCCCAAGGTTTGATGGCAATGCTGCGGGCATCCGGTGTGGTTACAGCCGCTACATTATTAATAGGAACCATGCTTCCGTAAGAGTCTACACGGATACCGTCCAGTAAGCGGATATCTGCTTTCCCGGCGCGGATATGGGCTAATGCTTCTTCAAGATACATGATGGCCATGTCCATTTTCTCTTGCGCTTCGTCTAAGATGTCTTTTACGTCTTTCATATTTTCTCTTGTTTTGGGATTGCTTTGATTTGAAACTTTGCAAATATAATTATTTCAAACTTAATTGTGTACCAATGTACCGATTTCTTCGCCTTGCATTACCTTCTTCAGGTTGCCTACCGTATCCATGTCGAATACCACGATGGGCAGGTCGTTTTCCTTGCACATACAAGTGGCGGTGAGGTCCATCACCTTCAGTCCGCGCTTCAGCACTTCGTCGTAGGTGATGTCGTGGAATTTGGTGGCGGTGGGGTCTTTCTCCGGGTCGGCAGTGTAGATGCCGTCTACGCGGGTGCCTTTCAGCATCACGTCGGCTTCAATCTCTATGCCGCGCAGGCTGGAACCGGTGTCGGTGGTGAAGAACGGGTTGCCTGTTCCGGCGGACATGATGACTACTTCGCCCGCTTCCATGCACTCGATGGCTTTCCATTTGTTGTAGAATTCGCCGATAGGCTCCATGCGTACGGCCGTCAGCACGCGGGCTTTGACGCCGGCAGCTACCAGGGCGGAGCTGAGGGCAAGGCTGTTGATGACCGTAGCCAGCATACCCATTTGGTCGCCTTTCACACGGTCGAAGCCTTTGTTGGCGCCGCTCAGTCCGCGGAAGATGTTTCCGCCGCCGATGACGATGCCTATCTGTACACCCATTTCGTGGATTTCCTTAATCTGTCCGGCATATTCGGCAAGGCGCTTCTCGTCGATGCCGTATTGCTTTTCTCCCATCAGGCTTTCGCCGCTGAGTTTCAATAAGATTCTTTTGTATGTTGCCATAATCTATCTTAGGTTTATTTCTTCTTCGGGCAAAGATAGGGAGAAAAACTGAAAGTTCCTTTCAGTAAGATTGATTTATAAAGGAAAAACGTCCGAAGGCAGTGTCTTTAGAAACTCGTCCATACTGTGGTATAGAGGCACGCCGTAGCGCTGACAAGTTATCCGTACATTGTCGTAGCGATAGAAGCCGGGTTCACAGATGACGTGCAGCTTGCCGGAGCGCATGTGCAGCCCCATCTCCAATAGCGTAATGGGAGATTTGCTGCTTGCCAGGATATTCATGATAATCAAATCGGACTTCTCCAGATGTTCCAACTCCCAGTTGACCTGATGCTCGAAGTCGGCCATCTCACCACTCAGACCTTTGTCTCTCCGGGGATTGAACAAGAGATACCGTCCGGTCGGGAGGGTGCGAAACCAGTTGCAGGTTTCCTTTTGCCAGTCTACGCTCTTTCCCATGTCGATGGTTCCGGCCAGGAAGATTTTGGTGTATGCAGACTCGTCCACGTCGGGGCGCGCTTCATCGGGACGGAGTACGATTACCTCTGATTGTGCCCAGATGCCGACGGGGAACAATAACAATACTAAAAGCAGATGAAGGGTCTTTCTCATATTTATCTTTATAAATTGGGAACTAATAGATTCATTTGTGCCGCAAAGATAAAGATAAATATGAAAGACCGCGTTTGGTGGAGACAGATTATTCCTTCAGCGTGTAGTCGCCGGCTTCTTCTGTTACAACGGCTTGTAATTCGTCCAGTGTTTTCTCACCTTTCGAGAATTCTACGTTGGCTACGGGCGGGTCGAGTGTCACGGTGGCATGTACGCCGTCTATACTGTTCAATGCTTTCTCTACGTGCATACGGCAATGGTTGCACGTCATGCCTTCTACTTTAAATTCTTTCTTCATGATTTTCTCTGTTAAAGGTTTTACTTCTTGTTCTTTGGCGGAGGCTTCCTGCGCTGGGTCGACACTGGCAGGAGTCTCCGTACTTTGTATCTTCTTTCCTTTCAGCCGCAGGCTGTTGCTCACTACACTCACACTGCTGAATGCCATGGCAGCACCCGCTATCATCGGATTCAGCAAGAAGCCGTTGATGGGGTAGAGGATGCCGGCGGCGATG
>JAUUPT010000097.1 GCA_030843315.1 Bacteroidaceae bacterium
TACCTACACTATGTGAAAGGCTACAATGTAGCCGTAATAGACTGCGACTTCCCGCAACACTCGATCGCGGAGATGCGGGAGCGTGATATAAAAATGTCGATGGAAGACGAACATTACAAGCTCATGGCTTACGAACAGTTTTCTGCATTGGGTAAAAAGGCTTATGAAGTTATCGAGAGCAGCCCTGAAAACGCAATCGAAGATGCACAAGACGTAATCGAAGAGCTGAAGCCCGACTTCGTATTCTTCGACCTACCGGGAACAATTAACAATCCGGCAGTAGTCCAGACTCTTTCACTCATGGATTACATTATTGCTCCGATCAGCGCTGACCGATTGGTGTTGGAAAGTACCCTGCAATATGTGATTACGGTCAATGATGCATTGATTTCACCCGGAAGAGCAAAAATCAAGGGAATGTATCTATTGTGGAATCTTGTCGATGGACGGGAAAAGACGGAACTGTATGAGGTTTATGAAGACGTGATTGACAAACTGGGCTTTCCACTTTTCAAAACATTTATGCCCGACAGTAAGCGATTCCGCCGGGAACAGTCGGTAAGCCATAAAGCCTTGTTCCGCTCTACACTGTTTCCTGCAGATAAATCATTAATAAAAGGCAGTAACCTCGATGCACTGATAGAAGAAATGTTGGACACTCTAAAATAATCAGACTATGGCGAAGAAGAAAGAAGAAGTGAACCTGAGTGAGATTGATGCCAGTTTTGTCATATCCTCATTCAAGAATAAAGAAAGACGGAACAATCCGAGTTCCATACCCAGACCTCTTTTGCCTCCCGACAAAGAGAAGAAGCCAGAATCAGAACCCGAGGAACCCGAAACACCTATGGTTGTTCAGGCAGAAACTCCACGTGAGGAATCCAAGCGTAAACGAAATAAGTTGCCCGATTATGAAAGTCTGTTCCTTACAGATGCCGACATACCCACACGGAGTGGGAAACTGGTCAGTATCCGCGAAAAATACCACAAACGAATAGCTAAGGTAGTGAAAGCTTTGGATAAAAAGGATGTTTCCATATTCAGCTATATTGACAATGTTCTATCTCACCATTTCGATATGTATCAGGATGAGATAAAAGAAATCTATAATAAAGACAAAGAAGACGATGATTATTTAACACCTTAAAAAACAAGCGTATGATACTCAATCCAATTTATTATAATGACACCACGATAATGATAGGAATTATCGTGTGTTGCCTGATTGTATTTGCAGTAGTAATGATACCCAAAGCAATCAAGCATAGAAAACAAGTGAAGCAAAATGAGAGTGAGAGACCGATCCCGATTGAAGAACCGGAAGTAAAAATGATACTCATACCAAACAATGATATTTCCCTTGAAAAATCCATGGCAGACTATAAAAGACAATTTATAGCTAATACAAAGGAGCCGAGAAATGGGAAAGTAGTTGGTATTCGCAAAAAATACCATACACGCATTTCGCAAATTGTAGAATATATAGGCGACGATGAAATTACCATATTCAGCTATTTAGACAATGTACTGAAACATCATTTCGAAACCTTTCATAATGAAATTTCAGAGCATTATAAGAATATCGACGATGACTATCTAATTCCAAGAAGGTAATTATGGAAAAGATATTCATAACCGTAGTTATCCTGTATGCCCTCTTTGTCGGAGTTTATCTCCTCTATCTACGGGCAGGCAAAAGAAGAAAAAAGGATATAGTAGGCAAAGGCTCTTCAATCCAAGAAACAGGCAAATTGAAAGCGGATATCGTCGGTAAAAGCAGGTTTGATTTGAGTGCATCGAAGCCACTTGCTGCCATACCGAAGCCACTTGCTACCACCTCTCCAAAATCCGAAAATCAAGTAGAAAATCCTGATACATTTGCTCCGCCTAACGAGGTAAAGCCTTCGGCTGAAGTGCCGCCGGAAGAACTGGATGAAGCCTTTTCCGATACTCCGCCCGATGAAGATAACGAGCCAATGGATATAGATTATCCACTTGAATATGAACCGGCGGAAGCTAATGAAGAAGAGCCGGAAGACGAGAAAGAAGAAGTCGAAGGAACTGCACAAGCCGCACTCGCTTCGGGAGTTCAGTTCGAGGATTTGGGAAATATGATTCGCACGGTAAACCGTAAGGATGAAGCTACGGACGAGCAAAAGCAAAAGGCAGGCGATACCCTGTTGGAGATGCGGCAGACCGATATGTTTGAACAGGTGGTTTCAGGTAAACCCGATGCAAAGCGAATCGTTACCGACCTTATGACGGAGAGCCTTTCGGCTTTCTATGAACGAAAGGATAAGGAAGCCGGGACAACCGGAAGCGGAAAGAAGGCTCCCGAAAGTTTTAGTATTAGAGATTTCGCATAAAGCGATAGTAGTAATCATGTAAAGTAAAAAGAAATGAAAGAAAGAGATTATGGTTAACGTGCGCAAGCTACTAACAAAAGGTCTAACGACCACCACTAAAAAGTTCATAGTAACAAGATTTTTCAACCCGGTAAGCGGGACTATCCAACCCGCTTGCCATTTTAACAATTTCTCAAGATGACAAAGAAAAAAATACTTATGTCGGCAGCCTTTGTCTTGGCTGCTGTTTCAAGTGCATTCGCACAAGGTAATGGAATCGGTGGTATTACAGAAGCTACCAATATGGTAACCAGCTATTTTGACCCCGGTACGAAATTGATCTACGCGATTGGTGCTGTCGTTGGTTTGATTGGGGGCGTAAAAGTATACGGAAAATTTAGTTCCGGCGATCCCGATACGAGTAAAACTGCTGCAAGCTGGTTCGGTGCTTGTATCTTCCTGATTGTTGCCGCTACCATTCTGCGCTCCTTCTTCCTTTAATCACCTCCATACAGAAAAAGTTATGGAGTTCAATATCAATAAAGGAATAGGCAAGAGTGTGGAGTTCAAGGGTTTGAAATCGCAATACCTGTTCATATTTGCCGGAGGCTTACTTGCCGTCTTTGTGGTGTTTGTCATCATGTATATGATTGGTATAGACCAATGGATTTGCATAGGCTTCGGTGTAATCGCTGCATCGGTACTGGTATGGCTGACCTTTAACCTGAACGAAAAATATGGGGAACATGGTTTAATGAAAGTCATGGCTGTCAAACAACATCCCCGCTATTTGATAAACAGGAAAACTCCGCACCGCCTGTTCAAAAGGAAAAGAAAGGAGGTAGCGTATGCGTAATATCATGAAAGCGGCGACTATCGAAAGCAAGTTCCCGCTACTGGCTGTCGAACACGATTGCATCATCTCCAAAGATGCAGACATAACGGTTGCCTACCGTGTAGAACTGCCCGAACTGTTTACCGTCACCGCTACCGAATACGAAGCGATACACTCGTCTTGGGCGAAAGCGGTAAAAGTTCTGCCGGAATACAGTGTCATACACAAACAGGATTGGTTCGTTCGTGAAACCTACAAACCTGCAACCGACAAGGACGATATGAGTTTCTTATCCCGCAGTTTTGAAAAGCACTTCAACGAGCGACCGTTTCTGAATCATTCGTGTTTTCTGTTCCTGACTAAAACGACTAAAGAGCGAATGAGAATGCAGAGCAATTTCTCATCGCTTTGCCGTGGGAACATCATTCCCAAAGAAGTCAATAAGGATACAAGTGTGAAGTTCTTGGAAGCCGTCGGACAGTTTGAGCGGATTATGAACGATAGCGGATTTATCCGTCTTACCCGTATCAGTTCGGACGAAATTACAGGAACAGGCGATAAGCCGGGACTTATTGAAAAGTATTTCTCCCTGTCGCTCGATGACACAACTTGTCTGGAAGACTTGGAACTGGGAGCCGACGGTCTTCGGGTAGGCAGCAAACACGTTTGCCTGCATACGCTTTCGGATGCGGAAGATCTGCCCGGACGTATCGGAACGGATATGCGTTACGAGAAACTATCGACCGACCGGAGCGATTGCCGTTTGTCTTTCGCTTCTCCTGTTGGGTTACTTCTTTCATGCGACCATATCTACAACCAATATCTGTTCATCGAAGATAGTGCAGAGAACCTACGGAAGTTTGAAAAGAGTGCAAGGAATATGCAGTCGCTATCCCGCTATTCAAGAGGAAACCAAATAAACAAGGAATGGATCGACCAGTATTTGAACGAAGCGCATAGCTTCGGACTGACTTCAATCCGGGCGCACTTCAACGTAATGGCATGGAGTGATGATGTAGAGGAACTGAAACATATCCGTAACGACGTGGGTAGCCAATTGGCTCTTATGGAATGTAAACCACGCCATAATACGGTGGATGCAGCTACTTTGTACTGGGCAGGAATGCCGGGCAATGGTGGAGATTTTCCTGCGGAAGAATCGTTTTATACATTTATTGAACCGGCTCTTTGTTTCTTTACGGAAGAAACGAACTATCGAAGTTCACCCAGTCCGTTTGGTATCAAAATGGCGGACAGGGTAAGTGGGAAACCGCTTCATGTGGATATTTCCGACCTGCCCATGAAGAAAGGAATTATCACGAACCGCAACAAGTTTATCTTGGGGCCTTCTGGTTCGGGAAAATCCTTTTTTACCAACCACATGTGCCGCCAGTACTACGAACAGGGCACGCACATAGTTCTTGTTGATACAGGTAACTCGTATCAGGGATTATGTAATCTGATTAACCGGAAAACAAACGGTCAGGATGGAGTATATTTTACATATACCGAAGAAAATCCCATTTCATTTAATCCTTTTTTCACTGATGATAATGTCTTTGACATTGAGAAGCGTGAGAGTATAAAAACGCTGATTCTTACCCTATGGAAAAGGGATAACGAACCACCTTCACGGGCAGAGGAAGTTGCCCTTTCTAATGCGGTCAGCCAGTACATTGATAAACTGAAAACCGACAGGAAGTTGATTCCCTCTTTCAATACATTCTATGAGTTTGTCCGTGATGATTACCGGAAAACATTGGAAGAAAAGAAAGTTAGGGAAAAGGATTTTGACATTGCCAATTTTCTGAATGTACTTGAACCGTACTACAAAGGTGGCGAATACGACTTCCTGTTAAACTCTGACAAGCAACTGGATTTATTGTCTAAACGCTTCATTGTCTTTGAAATTGATGCAATAAAAGACCATAAAATCCTCTTTCCGGTGGTTACGATCATCATTATGGAAGTGTTCATCAATAAAATGCGCCGTTTGCAAGGTATCCGCAAGATGATATTGATTGAAGAAGCATGGAAAGCGATAGCGAAAGAAGGGATGGCAGAGTACATTAAGTACCTCTTTAAGACTGTTCGTAAGTTCTTTGGCGAAGCCATTGTTGTTACCCAAGAGGTGGATGATATTATCGCTTCTCCCATTGTGAAAGAGAGTATTATCAACAACTCCGATTGTAAAATCCTGTTAGACCAACGCAAATACATGAATAAGTTCGACAGTATTCAGGCGTTGCTTGGACTAACCGAAAAGGAAAAGTCGCAGGTACTCTCTATCAATATGTCCAATGTTCCCAGTCGTAAATACAAAGAAGTCTGGTTCGGTTTGGGTGGTGTGCAGTCGGCTGTTTATGCAACAGAAGTTAGTTTGGAGGAATATTACACGTACACAACGGAAGAATCCGAGAAACTGGAAGTGATGCAACTTGCCCAAAAACTGGACGGCAATATGGAATTGGCGATTAAACAGATTGCCGAGAGCAAACGACAGTAGCCGCTATGAAAAGAAAAAGATATATTCCGGTTACGGCATCGCAATTTCAGACCTCTTTCCCGCTTAGAAATATCTGCGGGATATGGGAAAGCCTTTGCGGTTCCCCAAGCATTAAAATATACCACGACGGTAGTCGATTCCGGTTGCAGTTTATTTACAAACACGATACGGCGTTTACCGTCCCACTCATACAATGTTGGGGATATACCTTTTTCAATTTCTACGGTATGATATACATTGCCTACGATAGTGAGCAGGATATGCTTCTGCTCACTACCGAAGGCGAATACAAAAGAGTGTACGATTAAGGTACACACAATCAATAATCAATTAAAAGTAAAACGTATGAAACGAATAATTCTATGCCTGACGGTGGCTTTGTCCATGTTCTCGTTTCAGGCAAAAGCACAATGGGTTGTTGCCGATCCCACCAATCTGGTGCAGAATATCATCAGTGCGGTGCAGGGAACTTCGACTGCGTCCAATATGATAAACAATCTGAATGAGAGTATCAAAATCTACAAACAAGGTAAGGAGTATTACGATGCCCTGAAGTCTGTTCATGATTTGGTCAAGGATGCCCGAAAAGTAAAAAAAACTATAGAAATGGTCAGCGAAATTACCGATATGTATGTGACCGGATTTAATAAAATGGTGGGTGATCCCAATTTTACTGTAAATGAACTGGCGGCAATCTCAACCGGCTATGCTAAACTGCTGGAGGAAGGCGGAGCATTGGTCTCAGATTTGAAAAACGTCGTTACCGGAAGCAATGGACTTTCCTTATCCGACAAAGAGCGCATGGATGCGATAGACCAGATTTACAACAAGATGTTAGACTATCGTAACCTGACGAAGTATTATACTCAAAAGAGTATATCTGTATCGTTTATCCGTGCTAAAGATAAAGGCGATACGGACAGAGTATTATCTCTTTATGGTAGTCCTGCCGAAAGATATTGGTAATCAAAATTTAAAACTATCAGTTATGAATTTTGATAACCTACATCAGATTCTTGCGAATCTGTACCAAGATATGATACCTCTTTGCGGCAATATGATTGGGGTTGCAAAAGGGTTGGCCGGACTGGGGGCACTGTTCTATGTGGCATACCGTGTTTGGCAAGCATTGAGCCGTGCAGAACCTATCGACGTGTTCCCCTTACTAAGACCTTTTGCCATTGGCTTGTGTATTATGTTTTTCCCGACTATAGTATTAGGAACTATCAATGCAGTGATGAGTCCTATTGTGAAGGGTACTCATACTATTTTGGAGTCGCAAACAATGGATATGCAAGCCTATCAGCAGCAAAAAGACCAGTTGGAATATGAAGCACGTGTACGTGAAGGTAAAGCATGGCTCGTTGATGACGAAGTGTATGACCAGAAAATGAAAGACCTCGGTATTACCGATACGCCCGAAATAGTTTGTATGTGGGGCGAACGACTTTGGTATGATATCAAAGCTTGGTTTCGGGAAGTTGTCAGAGATTTTCTTGAACTACTGTTCAATGCTTCCGCATTAGTCATAGATACAATACGAACATTTTTCCTTGTCGTGTTGGCCATACTGGGGCCTATTGCGTTTGCCTTTTCCATTTATGATGGGTTTCAGGCAACGCTGACCCAGTGGCTTGCACGCTACATAAGTGTCTATCTATGGCTGCCTATTTCTGATATTTTTTCTTCCGTACTGGCTCGCATACAGACTTTGATGCTTGAACAGGATGTAGCTCTATTGCAGGATCCAAATTATATACCCGACGGTTCAAACGGAGTGTATATCGTGTTCCTGATAATCGGGATTATCGGATATTTCACGATTCCTACAGTAGCGGGTTGGGTAATACAAGCCGGAGGAATGGGCGGATACACCGGAGCGGTAAATAAAACAGCAAGTAAAGCTGGCGGAATTGCCGGAGGTGTTGCCGGATCGGTAGCAGGTAATGTCGGTGGTCGCTTGCTTGGTAAATAAGCGGCGAGCCACCGCAGACAATTAACAATTAAACAAAAAAGTAATGGAGTTCAAAAGTTTAAAGAATATTGAAACAAGTTTCAAGCAAATAAGGATTATCGCCATTGTGTTTGTCGTATTGTGTGCCGGGATTACCGGATATGCAGTCTGGAACTCATTCAGCTTTGCTGAAGCACAACGGCAGAAAATCTATGTATTGGATGAAGGGAAGTCACTAATGTTGGCTCTTTCGCAGGACTTATCACAAAACCGTCCTGTGGAAGCCCGTGAGCATATAAAACGGTTTCACGAACTGTTTTTCACGTTGTCTCCCGACAAAAGCGCCATTGAATCAAACATCAACAGGGCACTCTTTCTGGTGGACAAAAGTGCTTTCCGCTATTATCAGGATATGCAGGAGAAAGGTTATTACAACCGCATTGTGTCGGGAAATATCAATCAAATTATTCAGATTGATTCCGTTGCCTGCAATTTCGATGCGTATCCTTATAAAACTACTGTGTATGCAAAGCAGATGATAATCAGGGCAAGCAACGTTACCGAACGAAGTTTGGTAACACGATGCGACCTTAGAAACTCTGTCCGGAGCGACAACAACCCTCACGGTTTTATCATGGAACGCTTTGAAATAATTGAAAATAGGGATTTACGAACCTTAGAGCGATAAGCCATGATAAGAAAAATTATCAATCGTATAAGTGAGTGGCTGGAAGACAGACTTCGCAGCATCATCGGGCCACTAAGTCCCGACGCACGGGTAATCGTAATCCTTATAATGCTCTTTGTCTTTGGTGCAGGTTCAATCTATATGACGGTTTCTTCCATTTACAATATGGGTAAAAAGAGTGGTCAGGGAATGCAAATAGAACATATCAAACGCTTGGAACTGGGGCAAACGCAAAAAGCGGATAGTATAAACCAAATAAATAGATTTGATTATGAGTAATACCAATGAAGGTAACGAACCGAAAACGGACGTTGCCGAAAAAAAGAAAGAGAGTAAACCGAAAAAAGAGCTTACCCCACAGGAGATTCAGAAGCGGAAAAAGATGCTTGTCTATCCCTTGTTTGTCCTGCTGTTCATTGGAGCAATGTGGTTAATCTTTGCTCCTTCGGGAGATAAAGACGAACAGCAACCCGATGGCTTCAATCCGGAACTGCCCATACCTAAAGATGAAGATATTGTAGGGGATAAACGGACGGCTTATGAACAGGAAGCTATGCGGAACAAGCAAAATGAAAAGATGCGTAGTTTGCAGGATTTTGCTTTTATGCTTGAGGAGGAAGAGAATAGAAAAGTACAGGAGGTAAACACATCTATTCCGTCCGACAGTCAAGAAGTGCAGACTAATAATCGCAGTCCACAGGCAGGAATCCAATCATCGGCACACGCCTATCAGGATGTAAACCGTCAGTTAAATGACTGGTACGAACAACTGGCACCTAAAGCAGAAGACCAGGCACAGACAGAAATGGAATCCCGCATTATGGAATTGGAAAAACAACTGGCTGAGAAATCGGAAACAGATAAGCAACTGGAACTGATCGAAAAGTCTTATGCCATTGCTGCCAAGTATATGCCCAACACGCAGGAACAGCCGCAAGAAGCACCCGTAGTCGATGTTCGTGAGAAAGTTATCCCGAAGCCTGTTTCGCAGGTGCATCAAAGTGTGGTTTCTCTATTAGCTGCTCCGATGGAGAATGATGAGTTTATGGAGCAATACAGTAAACCTCGCAATATGGGATTTATCACGGTTGCCGGGAATGAAGCGGTTACGGATAAAAACAGTATCAGGGCTTCGGTGTATCAGAAGGTAACGATTTCCAATGGGAAGGAGCTGCAACTGCGATTGTCAGAATCTATGCGAGCCGGAAATATATTGATTCCTGCCAATACTATTCTTACCGGAAGTGCCAAGATTGGCGGGGAACGCCTGCACATTACCATTACTTCAATCCAATATGCGGATAACGTGATTCCTGTTGAAATGGAAGTGTATGATATGGATGGTATGCAGGGGATTTCTGTTCCGAACTCGGACGAAATAACGGCTATGAAAGAGATTGCCGCCAATATGGGTACGTCGATGGGCAGCAGCATTACCATCACGGATGATGCCGGTTCGCAACTTGCCGCCGATTTAGGGCGAAGCCTGATACAAGGAACATCGCAATTCTTCAGCAAGAAGATGCGTGAGGTAAAAGTTACCCTGAAAGCAGGTTACAAGGTCTTATTGTTGCCAAAGGCATAAATAAAACGATAACAAAAGGGTCTGCGACCCCCACTAAAAAATCCACCGTTTCAAGCAGCGAGAGCAGAAGCAAAATTTATTTTGATTATGCCGAGTCGTGAGAAACGGGCAATCCAAAGATTGAATAGTAATAAGTAATTAACAATTAAAACAATTTTCGTATGAAACGATTTCTTTTAATGATTGCGGTATCTGTATGTGTCTTTACCGCCAACGCACAGGAAGTAGTTGAAGAAAAGACTACAGTAACACAAACCAATCCCTCTACGGGCGATTATTTTGAAGGTCTGACCAGACCACTGACCTTTAACCGGATGATACCGCCGTATGCACTGGAAGTTACTTTCAGTAAAACGGTACACATCATTTTCCCGTCTGCCATTCGCTATGTGGACTTAGGTTCTGCTGACCTGTTGGCGGCTAAAGCGGACGGAGCAGAGAACGTATTGCGTGTAAAAGCTGCTCTCCGGGACTTCTCCACAGAAAGTAATTTGGCTGTTATTACCGAAGACGGTGCATATTATACGTTTAATGTCAAGTATGCCGATGAGCCTGTAAAACTATCTGTCGAGATGACCGACTTCATCCACGATGGGGAAGCGGTAAACCGTCCGAATAACGCAATGGAGATTTACATGAGGGAGCTGGGCAGCGAATCGCCGTTATTAGTTAAACTGATAATGAAATCCATATACAAAAACGATAAACGGGAAATAAAGCATATCGGCTCTAAACGCTTTGGCATTCAGTACACGCTCAAAGGAATTTACACACATAATGGCTTGCTTTATTTCCACATGCAACTGAAAAATTCGTCCAATGTTCCGTTTGATGTGGACTACATCACTTTCAAAATAGTTGATAAGAAAGTAGCGAAGCGTACTGCCATTCAGGAACAGGTAATTATGCCACTTCGGGCACACAACAACCTGACATTGATAGGAGGTAAGAGAACGGAACGAGTCGTATTTACCTTACCTAAATTCACGATTCCTGACGATAAGCAACTCATTATTGAGTTGAACGAAAAAGAGGGCGGACGGCACCAGTCGTTTGTGGTTGAAAATGCCGACCTCGTGAGAGCCAAAGTAATCAACGAACTCAAAGTGAAGTAAGATGGGGCGGTTATCTATTATCATAACGTTTGTATTGTGCTTAGCCTTTGCAGATCAAGCATACGCACAGCGTTGTTTGCCGGGTATGCAAGGCATACAGGTAACAGGCGGAATGGTGGACGGTTTTCATTCGTCGGATAAAAAGAACGAATTGGGGTATTACTTCGGGCTGCAAATGGCGACCTATACCAAAAACGCTAATAAATGGGTGTTCGGAGCGGAGTTCCTGAATAAATACTACCCCTATAAGGAGGACAGAATACCTGTCAGTCAGTTTACGGCAGAGGGCGGTTATTTCCTGAAATTCCTCTCCGACCGAAATAAAGTAGTCCTTTTCTCTCTGGGCGGATCGGCACTTGCCGGATACGAGACAAGCAACTGGGGAGAAAAAACGCTCTTTGATGGCTCCACGCTCCGGAATAAAGACAGCTTTATTTATGGAGGTGCGATTACCTTGGAAATGGAAACCTACCTGAGCGACCGTGTAGTCTTTCTTCTGACTGCCCGTGAGCGGGTACTGTGGGGAACATCGACTGGGCATTTCCATACCCAGTTCGGAGTGGGACTAAAGTTTATAATCAACTAAATATGAAATCACAATGAAAAAGACATTAGCATACTTTTTATACACGCTATTGCTATCGGC